>DASTSP010000043.1:0-9557 GCA_035760625.1 Minisyncoccota bacterium
CCCCTCTATCGATTCCTCACCGCGCTCTCGATCGAGCATGTCGGTGAGGAGACGGCGCGCATCATCGCGAACGCGATGGGCTCGATAGACCGCATTAAAACGGCGAGCGAGGACGAACTTGCCGCTATCCATGGCGTCGGCGACGTCGTCGCTCGCTCCCTCGTCATGTGGTTCAAAGACGCCGCGCACCGGAAGGAGCTCGACGCGCTCCTTCGCGAGATA
Source organism: Minisyncoccota bacterium (assembly GCA_035760625.1). GTDB lineage: Bacteria > Patescibacteriota > Minisyncoccia > Phycocordibacterales > UBA918 > Damh-18. The sequence continues at coordinate 223 of DASTSP010000043.1, forward strand.
ACGCTCGAAGCCCCCGAGGTGAGGGAGGGCGGCGCGCTTAGAGGAAAGTCGTTCGTTTTCACGGGAACGCTTTCGAGCTTCACACGCGAGGACGCAGAAGAGGAGGTGCGAAAACGAGGCGGCAGCATCGTGAGCTCCGTCTCGAAGAAGACGAGCTACGTCGTCGTCGGTGCCGATCCCGGCTCGAAAGCGGAGAAGGCGCGCACGCTCGGCGTCACGGTCCTCTCCGAAGGCGAGTTCAAAGACCTCATTCGGTAAGTCTCATCGTCGAAAGGGCGCGCCAACGCGCCCTTTCGTTTTGTCTGAAATCCGCTATGATGGGGCGATGAAACGAGAAGATATCGAGCACCTCGCGAAGCTCTCCCGCATCGCGCTCTCCGATGCGGAGGCAGATTCGCTCGCGGGAGACATCTCGAAGATACTCGCGTACGTCGGCGACATCGAGAAGGCGACCGGTGCCGCGGCGCCCGAGAAGAAAGTCGGCCCTCTCAACACGGTCATGCGCGAGGACGGCGAGCCGCACGAGAGCGGCATCTACACCGACGCGCTTCTTAAGGCCGCGCCGGAGCGTCAGGGACCGTACGTGAAGGTGAAGAAGATACTCGGCGATAAGACCGACAGAACATGACGATACGAGAGCTCCGAAAGAAGTTCGTCGAGGGAACGTACACGCCAACCGATGCCTATCGCGATATGCGTGCGGCCATCGACGCGAAGAACCCCGACCTAAACGCGTTCATCGACGTCTATGACGACGCCGAAGCCGCGGCTAAGGCGGCGACCCAACGATACGCGACGGAGGGTGAGAACGCCCCCGCGCTCCTCGGGATGCCGCTTGCCGTGAAGAACAACATCCTCATCGAGGGGAAGCGTGCGACCGCGGCATCGAAGATGCTCAAGAACTACATCGCGCCGTACGACGCGACCATCATCGCGCGGCTCAAAGCGGAAGGGCCCGTCATCATGGGTGCGACGAACCTCGACGAGTTCGCGATGGGTTCCTCGACGGAGAACTCCGCCTTCGGCCCGACGAAGAACCCGGTCGACCCGACGCGCGTTCCAGGCGGCTCCTCGGGCGGTTCGGCCGCGGCGGTCAAAATGGGTGCGGCCGTCGCCGCCCTCGGCACCGACACGGGCGGTTCCGTTCGTCTTCCCGCGAGCTTCTGCGGACTCGTCGGCTACAAGCCGACGTACGGGAAGAACTCGCGCCACGGGCTCATCGCGCTCGGCTCCTCGCTCGACCAGGCGGGCACGTTCACGAATTCCGTCGCCGATGCGGAACTTCTCGAGAAGGTGATGGGTGGCAAGGACCGCTTCGACGCGACGTCCGTCGGGGAGGATACGTACCCTGCGGTAGCTCTCAAAGACCGCTATCGAATCGGCGTCCCGCGTGATTTCCTCACCGAGGGCATGGACGCGGACGTCCTTGCGGCGTTCGAGGAATCGATCGCCGCGCTCGTTCGCGCGGGCCATGAGGTCGTCGACGTATCGATGCCGCATATGAAGAACGGCCTCGCCGCGTACTACATCGTTCTTCCCGCGGAGATATCGTCGAACCTCGCGCGCTACGACGGTGTCCGCTTCGGACTCCACGTCTCGGGCGATACGCTCCTCGACGATTATTTGAAGACGCGCGCGGAAGGATTCGGGCCAGAGGTGAAGCGGCGCATTCTCCTCGGTACGTACGTCCTCTCCGCGGGTTACTACGACGCGTACTACGGAAAGGCGGAACTCATGCGTTCTCTCATGCGCGAGGAGCTCGACCACGTCTTCTCCGACGTTGATCTCATCATGACGCCGACCGCGCCGACTCCCGCGTTCAAACTCGGGGAGAAGAGCGACCCGTTATCCATGTACCTCGCGGACATCTTCACCGTCCCCGTGAACTTAACCGGCGTGCCCGCCATCTCTATCCCCGAGCGAGAGGTCGTACGAGACGGAATTTCGCTCCCCGTTGGAGTACAATATATAGCACCGCACGCAGGCGACGAGCGCCTCTTCGATTTCGGCAAAAAGACGTACGACGCGACGAAGGGCCTCGCCTAAGCGGCCACCCATGAATTCGGCACCCGTCCCCGATGAGAACGATATCGTCTTCCGTACGTACGGAATCGACTATGAGCGGCTCGCTCGCTCCATCTACGAGCACCTTTTCCACGGAGACTGGTCGACCTTTACCGATGCCGTCCGCTTCTGGTGGGACCTCTACTCGATCATCGCCATCGTCCTCTCCCTCATCTTCTTCGCGGGATACATTTACGCGAAGATACGCATGGCGGAGCTCACCGCGATACAGAACGACGTGCTCCGCGATGCGGAAGCGCGCTGGGCGGCGCGCCACGCCCTCAAAGGCACTCGCAACGCGCGCTGGGAGCTCATACAGCAGAAGATAGCCGAGAACAATCCGGAATCGTGGCGACTCGCCATCATCGAGGCCGATATCCTCCTCGACGAGACGCTCACGAACGCGGGCTACGTCGGGCAGACCCTGGGCGACAAACTGAAGACGGCGAACCCGCAATCCTTCACAACCATTCAGGACGCGTGGGAGGCGCACAAGGTCCGCAATGAGATCGCGCACGTCGGGAGCGATTTCGTTCTCACGAAGAAGACCGCGCAGGACACCATCGTTCGATTCGAACGCGTATTCCAGGAGTTCGCCATCATTTGATTTGCGCTCTCACGCGAATTGCGGTAACGTAAGACATTCACGGAGCGAGACGGTCCGGGGGCCGTCGCAAGACCTCGAGCAGTCGCTGTGAGAGGTATAGAGGCCCAGTACGGGCGAGGAACGGTAGAGACATTCATCGCGGGGTGGAGGAGAGGTACCTCGGGAGGCTCATAACCTCCAGACCCTGGTTCGATTCCAGGCCCCGCAACAAGCACGAAAAGAGCCGGCTTCCGCCGGCTCTTTTCGTGCTCTTCTGAAGTGCCTGGAATCGAACCGTCACGAGACTTTCATTTTCCCTTCATTCCCGTTCATGCTATAACAACCATATATGCAATGCGTCATTCTCGCGGCCGGAAAGGGAACACGGCTCCGTCCTCTCACCGACAACTGCCCGAAACCCTTGGTGAAGGTGGGTTCGAAAACGCTCCTCGACCACATCGTCGAGTCGCTTCCGTCCGCGGTCGACGAGCTCATCATCGTCGTCGGCTACCTCGGAGACATGATCAAAGCGTACTGCGGTGAGGAGTTCCACGGACGCAAAGTAAAGTACGTCGAACAGACGGTGCAGGACGGCACCGCGCGGGCGCTCTGGCTCTGTAAAGACCTCCTCAAGGGGCGCTTCCTCTTCATGTTCGCGGACGACATCCACGGAGAGAACGACATAGCGCGCATCACCTCATACAGTCGCGGCATGCTCGCGAAGACGAGCAACACCCCGGAACGCTTCGGCGTCGTCGTCCGAAACCCCGACGGGACGCTCTTCGAGATCATTGAAAAGCCGACCCATGCTCCCTCGAACCTCGTCTCGACCGGCGTCATGGTCCTCGACGACCACGTCTTCGAGTTCGAACCGCAGAATCCGGTGAACGGCGAGTACTATCTCACCGAGGTCCTCGAACGCTACGCGACGAAATACCCGGTCGCCGTCGTCGAAGAGCACTTTTGGATACCGATCGGCTACCCCGAAGATATCACCCGTGCGGAGACGCTCCTCTCGATACGCTAAAAATACCTTGAAGTAACAAGGGTCTAGTGGTATTCTCTTTTGGCCGTTACGCGGCTCTCTATTTTTGTCAGTGTAGCTCAGTTGGTTAGAGCGAGGGACTCATAAGCCCTAGGTCGCTGGTTCGATCCCAGCCACTGACACACGGAGTATTGCCCTTTATTTTCGAGGCGTGTATACTCTTGCCGTTCGCTTCGGCCGTTTAGGAGGAGCGAAATTCGTATAACTGCGGTCGTAGCTCAACTGGTTAGAGCACCCGCCTGTCACGCGGGAGGTTGCCGGTTCAAGCCCGGTCGACCGCGCAGATAAAAGCGCTCCCCCCATGGGAGTGTTTTTATATGCGCGCAAGGGCTTGAACAAGCGGAACGGAGTGAGCTCGGGGAGGAAGTTCTTAGGAGCGAAGCGACTTAGAAACTTGCCCCTCAAGCCCGGTCGACCGCGCAGAGAAAAACCGGCCGAGGGCCGGTTTTTTCGTATGTTCTGGAGCCGTTGATCGGGATTGAACCGATGACCTCTTCCTTACCATGGAAGTGCTCTACCAACTGAGCTACAACGGCAAAATGTTTTAGAACTTGGAGAAGAATAGCAAAAAATCAGTTGAAAACAAACCCTGGGTATATTAGGATAAGACCCGTCGCCGTTGTAGCTCAGTTGGTAGAGTGAGCAAGCGGGAGTTTGTGCAAGACCTTGAGCAGTTGCTGCGAAAGGTGTACAGCTCCTGTAAGGAGTTGCATTCGTATGAAAAACCCATACAGTCTGCACTCTCTCGGACATGAAAGATTGCCAGTTTTCCCGCCTCTTGAGCCGTCTTAGCTCAGTTGGTAGAGCATTGCATTCGTAACGCAAAGGTCCCGAGTTCGATCCTCGGAGACGGCTCAAGCGGCGGAAGAAACGAGACGTAAAGCTCCCCCATTGGGAGTTTTTGCGTTCTTGAGGAGACGGGAATACGCCAGTATATCGAGGCTGGGGATAAATGGGGCCCGTGTTCATCGCATCTTCATCGCTACTCATTAGAGTGGTAGTAGAGAAGGGCAGTTCCTTACGGGTCATCTGAAAGGAAGGGTATGGACGCCACCATGGAGAAAGTTCGGAAGGCGGGTACGTCGGTGCAAACAAAAAGTTCTGAAACCGGTCGAATCGAGCTTCGCGTGCGGCGTCTCACCGGCGAGGACCTCCTCTCGGCCGCGTCGGCAGAGAGGATCCTCAAGGTGATCACCCAGCTCATCGAGAACGAGGAGGTCCTCGACTTCACGGTGCTCTCCGACCCCGACACGTGGGTCATGGGCATCTTCGAGGGCGTCGTCGTCGAAGGTGAGTTCGAGGATCCGTTCCTCATCGGGATGGCGACCGCGAATTTCAAGCACTCGTGGACCGGCTGGAAGATCATCGTCGATGACGTCATCGTCTTCGACAAGAACCGGCACAAGGGAATCGGTCGCGCGCTCATGGAGGCGATGGAGGAACTCGGCGCGCTCCACGAGCCGCCCTGCAAGACCGTCGTCCTCACGAGCGACCGCAATGACGCGTTCGCGTTCTACTACCGGATCGGCTATACGACGCGAGGCGAACAGCAGTTCAAGAAGCGTCTGAAGGGCTGACGAATCGATAGGCGTTTCCCGCGTGCTCCGCACGCGGGTTTTTTTATGGCCATCGCGATTTGCTATACTGGCCCCATGGCAGCGGAAACAGAGGCGAGAATACGAGAGATCGAGGAGGCTATGCTTCGGCCGGACTTCTGGAACGACTCGGGGAAGGCGCAGGCGATGATCAAAGAGCTCCAGACCCTCAAAGACGAGGCGTCGGGCAAGGGGAAGTACGACAGAGAGCCCGCCATCGTCACCATCGTCGCGGGTGCCGGAGGCGACGACGCGGAGGACTTCGCGCGAATGCTCGTCGAAATGTACGAACGATACGTCGCGAAGCGGGGATGGGACGTCATCGTTCTCGACGCGAACCCGAACGACCACAATGGGTACCGGAACATCGCCTTCGAGGTCGCGGGCAAAGATGCCTACGGAACGCTCCGCCGTGAGTCCGGCGTGCACCGCCTCGTTCGCATGTCGCCCTTCAACGCGAGCGGTAAACGGCAGACGTCGTTCGTTCTCGTCGAGGTCAGCCCGCGCGTCGCCGACCTCAAAGAGGCGAACCTCGACGAGGACGAGGTCGAGGTAACCTACGCGAAATCCGGTGGCGCCGGGGGCCAGAACGTCAACAAGCGAGAGACGGCGGTTCGCGCCGTTCACAAGCCGACGAACATCAGCGTCCACGTCTCCTCGGAGCGGAGCCAGCAGCAGAATCGTGAGAAGGCGCTCGCGCTCCTCGCCGGCAAAGTGTACGCCTTCAAGGAAGAGCAGCGCGAACGTGAGCTCAAGGGACTCTCGGTCGAGAAGACGGTGAAGATCGAGTGGGGGAGCCAGATACGGTCGTACGTTCTTCACCCGTACCAGCTCGTGAAAGACCACCGTACGAACACCGAAGTGCGCGACATCGACCGCGTATTCGCTGGAGACATTCAAGTTTTTCTAGACGCAGAGGCGCGAGAAGGGTAAAATGACCCAATACAACGTATGATCTATTTCGATAAGGTGTCGAAGGTGTACAACGGAGGCAAATCGGTCGCGCTCCACGAGGTCACCTTCCAGGTCGCCCCGAACGAGTTCGTCTCGATCGTCGGACACTCGGGAGCGGGGAAGACGACCCTCCTCAAGATGCTCATCGCCGAGGACAGACCGTCCTCCGGTCAGGTCTTCTTCGAATCCCTCGACATCCACTCGCTCTCACGAAGTTCGCTCCCGAGGTTCCGTCGCAAGATAGGGACCGTCTTCCAGGACTTCAAGCTCCTCCCCAATAAGACCGCGTGGGAGAACATCGCATTCGCGATGGAGGCGAACGGACGCTCCGACGAGGAGATCGGCGAGAACGTTCCGCAAGCGCTCGAGCTCGTCGACTTAGGCGACAAGGCGTGGAACTTTCCCCATGAGCTCTCGGGCGGCGAGAAGCAGCGCGTCGCCATCGCCCGTGCGATCGTCAATCAGCCCGATATCATCATCGCCGACGAGCCGACGGGAAACCTCGATCCGATCGCCACGTACGAGGTGGTCCAAATACTCAAAAAGATAAATGACCTCGGCACGACCGTCATCATGACGACGCATAACAAGGGGGTCATCGATGCATTAGGCCGGCGCGTCATCACGATGGACGAAGGCCGCATCGTGAGGGATGACGCGGAGGGTAAGTACGTGCTTTAATACACACCATGATCACGAGCATAAAACGAATCGTTCGTTCCGGTTTCGTCGGGTTTTGGAGGAACGCTTTCGTCTCGCTCGCGGCGATATTCGTGCTCACGGTGACGCTCACCGTCGTGGGCGGCATGATATTCATCGACCAACTCCTCACCGCGTCCCTCTCGCAGATACAGTCGAAGGTCGACATCAACGTATACATGGTCCCGGGCGCCGAAGAAGCTCCCATCATGGACCTCAAATCGTCCCTCGAGAGCCTTCCCGACGTCGCAGAGGTCACGTACACCTCGAGCGACGAGGCGCTCGCGCAGTTCCGCGCGCGGCATCAGAACGACGAGCTCACGCTCCAGGCACTGGACGAACTCGGCGACAATCCCTTAGGGGCGTCGCTTGAGATCCGCGCGAAGGACACCTCGCAATACGAGAGCATCGCGAACTTCCTCGAGGCACAGCGCGGGGCGGAGTCGCCGGATAGCCCGCTCATCGACCGCATCAATTTCAGCCAGAATCGCGACGCTATCAACAAGCTCACGAACATCATCGACACGGTCGAGCGAACGAGCTACATCACGATGATCGTTCTCGTCGTCGCATCGATCCTCATCGCGTTCAATACCATCCGCCTCACTATCTACACGTCGCGCGAGGAGATCTCGGTCATGCGCCTCGTCGGTGCCTCGAACATGTTCATCCGCGGACCGTTCGTGCTCCAGGGTGTCATGTACGGCGTCATCGCGGGCGTCGTGACCCTCCTCATCCTCTATCCGGTCGCGCTTTGGCTCGGCCCCGGTACCGAGGCCTTCTTCTCGTTCAATATCTTCAATTACTTCGTGAACCATTTCGGTTACCTCTTTGCGATCCTCGTCGGCTCGGGTATCATCCTCGGGACGGTCTCGAGCACCTTAGCGATCGCCCGGTACCTCCGCGTATAACAATGCCCACGAAGCAGAGAAAGACGAAGACACGCACGAAGCAGAGAAAGTACATCTTCGTCGTCGGCGGGGTCATGAGCGGGGTCGGTAAGGGCGTCGCCTCCTCCTCGATCGCCATGCTCCTCCAATCGCGCGGCCTCACGGTCACCGCGATCAAGATAGACCCGTATATCAACGTCGACGCGGGCACGATGAACCCGACCGAGCACGGTGAGGTCTTCGTTCTCGAGAACGGTCTCGAGACTGACCAGGACATGGGGAACTATGAGCGCTTTTTGACTAAGGATATTCCTGGTATCAACTACATGACGACAGGCTCGGTGTACCAGGCGGTCATCGGGAAGGAGCGAAACCTCGAGTACGGCGGCCGGAACGTTCAGGTCGTCCCCGACATTCCGCTCGAGGTCATCCGGCGCATCAAGAAGGCGGGCGACGTCGCGGACGCGGACGTCATCATCACGGAGATAGGAGGCACGATCGGCGAATACGAGAACATTCTCTTCCTCGAAGCGGTCCGTATGATGCAGAGCGAGACGCCGGATGACGTCGCGGTCGTCATGGTGAGCTACCTCCCGGTGCCCGGTTCGATCGGGGAGATGAAGACGAAACCGACCCAACACGCCGCACGTACCTTGGGGAGCGCGGGCGTCCGCGCGGACTTCATCCTCGCGCGCGGCCCGGTCCCGCTCGATATGAAGCGGAAGGAGAAGATCGCTCGCTTCTGCAACGTTCGTCCCGAGCACGTCATCTCCGCACCGGACGTGAAGAGCGTCTACGACGTGCCCGTCAACTTCGAGAAGGACGACCTCTCGCGGCGCATCTCTGAGGTCCTCGGTATCAAAACGAAGCGGCCGGCCGACCTCACGAAGTGGAAGAACTTCGTCGCTCGCTCGAAAAACGGCAAGGACGTCGTGAAGATAGCCGTCGTCGGAAAGTACTTCAGCTCGGGCGACTTCGTCCTCTCCGACGTGTACCTCTCGGTCCTCGAGGCCATCAAGTACTCGGCGTACGCGCTCCATCTGAAGCCCGAGATCCACTACCTCGGCGCCGCGCAGTTCGAGAACAAAAAGAAGCTCCGCGAGCTCGACGAGTACGACGGTATCCTCATTCCCGGTGGTTTCGGCTCGACCGGTATCCCGGGGAAGCTCGCCGTCATCAAGTACGCGCGCGAGAACAAGATACCGTACTTCGGTCTCTGCTACGGCATGCAGCTCCTCGTCATCGAGTACGCGCGGAACGTCGCGCGCCTCAAAGACGCGCACACGGCGGAGGTCGACCCCGCATCGAATCACCTCGTCATCGACATCATGGCCGACCAGAAGGAGAAGATCGAGAAGAGCGACATGGGTGGTACGATGCGCCTCGGCGAGTACGAGGCGAAATTGAAGCGTGGCTCGGTCGCACAAAAGGCGTACGGCGCGGAAACGGTCTCCGAGCGGCACCGCCATCGCTATGAGGTCAACCCCGAGTACGTGGCACGT
>DASTSP010000044.1:0-2441 GCA_035760625.1 Minisyncoccota bacterium
AGCCGTACGGCCCCTTTGTCAGCGATCCGGATGGAGAAGTAACGAAAATTGAGTTAATCGACCCAAAGGACTACAAGAAATACTTTGATTGGGGAGAGATTGGCGACCATATCATGCAGCGAGCTCTGGAATTGAAAGCCCAGATGGATTTAGAGACGAATTACGTAAAATAGATCTGCACGAGACGCGTCGTTTTGGATCCCAAAAACTCACCAAACGGACCAAGCAGGGCTTGGCCGACCACGGTTCTAACACGAGACGGCCAGCATGAAACAACACACTCATATGACCATCTCGAAGAGAACTGCCTTGGTGACCCTCGTGATTACAGCGCTTGTGGGTTCCCGCGCACTGTTCGCTTTTTTTGATGATCCAGAGGGCCCGAATTTGCTCGTCGTTCTCGTGACGGCGGCCGTCATATTCGGTGTCTCGTCGGTCGTCTACAAGTTCTGTTCTACGGTCTCGGACCTCAGACGGATGCTTCTTGCGATTTCGAGTCAGGTAGCCTTGATAGCGATGCTCTATCTTTTAGGAAGCTAAAGACGTCGAGTCAGAGAGCGAGGAAGTGACGGGGAGAAAAAGAAAGGCGCCCTTGCTATACTAGTGCCATGCAAATAGAAAATTCGATGCTCACGACGGCGTTTGAGCTGCCAGGCTATCGTATTACGTGTAACCTAGGAATGGCACGCGGTATCGTTGTGCGTTCCCGCTCTATTATCGGCACGATCGGCGGCGGACTCCAGACCATCTTCGGCGGAAATATCACTCTTTTCACGTCTCTCTGCGAACGTGCGCGAGCCGATGCGCTCGATCTCATGCTGAAACATGCCGCAGAAATGGGCGCGAATGCGGTTGTTGGCGTCCGGTATGACGCCACGGGAATCGGAGGCGGCATTACAGAAGTCCTCGCGTACGGAACCGCGGTTATGGTGGAAAAGAACCGTTAAGTTCCAAGTCTACTGCAAACTCACAAACGTGAGGATTAGAACCGTGATGAGACCGAAGATACCGAGCGTTTTGAGGAAGTACGTTATTGCCTCGGCTCGCTTCCCCTCGATGAGCTTCACGACGGGCTGGTAGAAGAAAAGTAACCCCATGGTCGCCGCCGAGAATACTAAGAGCGAGAGAACGCCCATCCCGTCGAGGAGCGTGTCGGGCGTGTCGTGGCGGCGGCCCTCAATGAAGTGCATGAAGAGGACGACTCCGCCGATGTAGGCCGCCGCAAGGAGCGCGCTTATGAGGGGATTCCATCGCATACGTCTAGTATAACGAGGGAAGAGCCGTTTCGGTTCCTTCATACGAGCATCGCTCCCGGCGGTGTATACTATTCCCATAATCTCTCACTATGAAACAATACTTCTGCATCTATCGAGTACCGGTCGCGACGATGGACGAGTGGCGCGCGAATACATCACCGGAGGAAATGAAAAAGCAATCCGAGGAACTCGGCGCGAAGATGATGGCGTGGACGGAGAAACACAAGGCGTCACTCGTCGGGCAGGGCTATCCCCTCGGGAAGACGAAGACCGTGACGAAGGACGGTGCGAGGGACGGCCGAAACGACCTCAACTACGCGCAGATCGTCGAGGCAGAGTCGCTCGATGACGCGGCGGCGATATTCGCGGATAGTCCCCATATGGACATCCCGAACTCGTTCATCGACGTCATGGAGATACCGCATCCGGGGATGTAAAACGCCATGACTTCAACCGACGTTAGCCACCGAGACAAAGCCCTCCACGCGAATTCGACGAACTGGCTTCGCGCGGCGGTCCTCGGCGCGAACGACGGCATTGTCTCGATAGCGGCGATCGTCGTCGGCGTCGCGGGCGCGCTCACCGACGTCCATTCGATATTCATAAGCGGTGTCGCAGGTCTCCTCGCGGGCGCTTTCTCGATGGCGGCGGGGGAGTACATCTCGGTCTCGAGCCAGCGCGACACGGAGCAGGCTCTCCTCGCGAAGGAACGACGTGAGCTCGAGGAGTATCCCGAGGCGGAGTTCGAGGAACTCACGAAGATATACGAGGAGAAGGGCCTCACGCGGGGGACGGCGGAGACGGTCGCTCGCGAGCTCTCCCGGGGCGACGTCTTCGAGACGCACGCGAGAGAGGAGCTCAACATCGATCCCTCGAACCTCACGAACCCCTGGCAGGCGTCGTTCGCTTCCTTCATCTCCTTCACCGTAGGCGGTATCATTCCGCTCCTTCCGATTACGCTCCTACCTGCGAGCGTTCGTATCGAGGGGACGTTCGTCGCGGCCACGGTCGCCCTCGTCCTTACGGGCATACTGAGCGCGGCAAAGAGCGGCGCTTCGCATGTTCGCGTCGTCCTTCGCATCGTCCTCTCAGGCCTTCTCGCGATGGCGGTCACCTATGGCGTCGGCGTCGTCCTCGGCGCGACCGTACTATAAACATTTGAAACGGAGAGATGTGATACTATCA
>DASTSP010000045.1:0-5188 GCA_035760625.1 Minisyncoccota bacterium
GCCGCTGGCTTTTCGTGAGAGGCAGGAAGAAGACGGCGCGGATGAACACGATCGGCGCCGCGAACGCGAGGATGACGTAGACGTAGAAGAAGAACGCCGCAAGCGAGTTCCTCCGCCACATGAACGTGCTCGCGAGGAGCGTCTCCCGTACCCACGACTTCTTCCAGCGCTGTTGCTGCTTCACATACTGCGGAAAGTTGTCGGGCACGACGGTGTACGCGCGCGCCTCGGGCGAGTACACCGCGTTGTACTTCCGGAGAATGAAGTTCGTGAGCGCGCGGTCGTCGCCGAACGTACACACGGCCCCGAGGAAGCGTTGATTGAGCCACTCGTCGATGAACTCGCCGAGATATTCGCGGCGGTATGCGCTGCAACAGCCCGGACAACAGGTCACGTTGCCGAAGACGGATTCCGCCGCTTTGTACACTTTGAACGAGATATAGTAGCGGAGGTCCTGCATGCGCGTGAGGAGGTTCTGGTTCGCGTTGTAGACGTCCGTATGCCCCGAGACCGCGCCCACGGTGGGGTCGCTAAAGTACTTCACGAGGTGCGTCACGGCGTCCGGCTCGATGAAGCTGTCCGAATCGATGAAGATGACGATGTCGTGCTTCGCGCGGAACACGCCCTCCGCCATGCCATGGCGCTTCCCCCGATTCTCGATCCAGTTCACCACCTCCACGCGCTTCACGATCGGACGTACACGCTCGGCGACGCGGAGCATCTCCTCGTACGTGCGATCCGTCGAGCCGTCGTTGATGGCGATGACCTCGATCTTCTCCTTCGGGTAGTCGACCTCCGCGAACCGCTCGATGGTCTCCGCGATGTTCGACTCCTCGTTCTTCGCCGGCACGACGAACGTCACCGTAGGTTCGTACGAGAGGTCGACGTCGACCTGCTTGTGAAAGTTCGCGAGGAGGAATCGCGAGAGGATATACCCCGTGATGATGACGCTGTAGAGACCGAAGAAGAAGTGATCGCCGAGCGTCTCGTACGTGTTGACCTTGAAGAGAAGAATGAGGTACACGACGAAGAAGAAGAGGAACCAGAGCGCGATATTGAGCGTGAAGATGCGGGCCGTTCGTCTTTGGATGGCACGGTCAAGGCGCCGAAGCGAACGCCGGGTCGCGTCTATGAAAGAGAGCCGTTCTCTACGGGTATCGCGTGTCATGGTACGTGTTTCGTTAACGGCCTATGCCGGAATAATCGATGCCTGCTGATTCGAACTTCGCCTTCTCGAGGCAGTTGCGTCCATCGACGATGACGCGGATGTCGTGTCGAAGGAGCGCTTCGGGCGAAAGTTCACCGAAGACGGTGTGGTTCGTGGCGACGATCGCGCCTACCGCGCCGTCGAGCGCCTCATCGAGCGACTTCGCGGTCGATCGTCCGAGGACGAGCGGGTCGTACGTCGCCACGACGGCACCCGCCTTCGTGAGCGCTTCGGCGATGTCGAGCGCGGGACTCTCGCGGAGGTCCGGAACGTCCTTCTTGTACGAGAGGCCGAGAAGCGCGACCTTCTTCCCTCGGATGTCGATGCCGCGCTTCGCGAGACGCTCTGTAAGGAGCGAGACCGTGTACTCGGGCATGTGGTTGTTTATCTCGCGAGCGACCTCGAGGAACCGATGATTGAAGCCGTTTCGATGCCCGTACGCGATGAGGTAGTACGGATCGACGGGAATGCAGTGCCCTCCGACGCCGCATCCCGGATAGTGCGCCATGAAGCCGAACGGCTTCGTCGACGCGCCGCGAAGCACGTTCATCGTATCGATGCCCGCCTTCGTGAACGCCATCGCGAGCTCGTTCACGAACGCGATATTGATGTCACGGAACGTGTTTTCGACCATTTTGACCGCCTCGGCCTCCTTGATATTGCTCATGAGGGTGATGGGGGCCTTTATGATGGACTCGTAGAGGGAGAGCGCGGCGGCATCGCTCCGCTTCCCCGATGTGCCGAGCACCCGCGGGATGGTAGCGACCGTCCAGCGCGGATCGCCGGGGTTGATACGTTCCGGACAATGCGCGAAGAAGAAGTCGCGCTCCGCCCGGAGCCCAGTCTCGCGCTCGATGATGGGGAGTACGAATTCCTCACAGACGCCGGGGTTCACCGTCGACTCGATGACGACGAGGGTCCCTCGCCTCACGTGAGGAGCGATGAGCTTCGTCGCGCCGAGGAGGGGCTCGAGGTCCGGCGTCTTATCCGGAAGGACCGGCGTTGGGACGCACACGACATAGGCGTCTGACGGGCGCAGGACGGTCTCGGAGAAACGCATGTCCTGGTAGCGCCGCCTGAAGAAGCGCAGGTTCGCCTCCTCAAGGTGCGCGGGCGCGCGACCTTCGGAGAGAACGCGGACGAGCTCCCGGTTCTTATCGACGCCATGCACCGTATACCCGCCCTTCAGCGCCTCGAGCGCGAGCGGCAGACCGACGTATCCGAGTCCGACCACGGTTACCGTATAGTTCCTACTTCGTGCTCGATCGTTCTTCGCGTGGGCGAATATGGACTTAGCGCTCGCGTTCCTTCGCTGTGCGCGCTTCCTCTCAGTGAGTACGGGTGTGGCGATTTTTTTCATGTTTTCCAAACGTTTAGGTTCTAATGTCGTCTACTGTCGTCCGTGCTTCGTCAGTATGCACGAGTCGCAATTAAAAAGTGATTAAAATAACCGTTAAGAAATGATGAATGTTTCGATTAAAAAGCGATGAACGTAAAAGCCGCGCGCCCGTGGGCGCGCGGCTTAGCTTCATGCGCTCTTCAGGATTTTCGCGAGAAGTCGAATAATATCTTCGACATCGACATCGGGTTGCGGAAGAGGCGGCGAAGAGGCGTGACCTGTCGCCTCGGGAACGCGAGACGGAAGGACGTGCCGACGCCCTCGATGCTCTCCGCCTCGATGGAGCCCTTATGCATCTTCATGATCTCGAGGACTATGGCGAGTCCAATACCGGTCCCCGAGAGCTTACCGGTTTTCCCCGAACGGTAGAACGGTTCGAAGATGCGCGGCAGATCGTCTTGCGGTATGCCGACGCCCGTGTCGGCGACGCGGATGATGACGTAGTCGTCGGTGACTCCCGCACATTCGATGGTGATGCGGCCGCCGCTTTGCGAATACGTCATCGCGTTCTTTATGAGATTGAAGAATACCTGCTCGATCGCCGTTCGATTGCCGAGGACCGGCGGCACGTCGTGCCCGGTTATGAAAATCGATATCTTCTTCTGTGCGGCGAGGTCGCGAAACTGCGTCGCGACCTCCTTCGCGATGTCGAGGAGGTCGTTCTTCTCGATGTTCCTAAGGAGATCCAGGGAACCCATACGATCGAAGAGGAGAAGGTTGTTGAGTATCTCGTTCACCTTGTCGATGTCCGCGAGATTCTCGTCGAGGAGCTCGGCCATCGGGCTCGGCTCCTCGACCTCGAACTTCGCGAGCTCATTGTTCATCCGCAGGATGCTAAGCGGCGTACGTATCTCGTGCGCGATGCCGGAGATGAAGCTTTTCTGCATGCTGAACGCCTCCCGAAGCGGTGCGAGCGCGAGCCGCGTGATGAGGAGCCCGAAGATGACCGTAATGAACGTGACCACGAGGACGGTCCCATAGAGCATGGACGTCACGGAGTTATCGAGATCGGCGACGAGGTCCGCGATGATCACATCGCCGCCGTTCGCGGCCGCCGCGAACGATGCCGCGGCTCCCTCGATGATGTTCCCCTTTACGTGCGTGATGACGAATACGAGACTCGCGACGGTCACGAGAAGGTACGCGAGAAGACTGATGAGTATCTTTACCTGCGTGACGAAGTTAAGGTTCCGCGCGAGCCTATGCTTTAAACCGATACCCAACTCCACTAACTGTTTGAATGTAGTCTTCATTCGTTTTTGTCTTGCCGAGTTTCTTACGGAGGTTCTTCACGTGCACGTCGACGACGTTACTGAACGAATTGAAGTCGAAGTCCCAAATGTGGTCGAGGATGTACTCTCGGTTCAGCACCTGGTTCACGTTGCGCATGAAAAACTCGAGGAGCGCGAACTCCTTGACCGTGAGAACGATCTCTTTGTCACCACGATACACCTTGTGTTGGCCCACATCAAGCGTGATGTCTTGCGCTTGGAGTTTCGTCGGATACGCGTGTTCGGTGCGTCGCAGGCGCGCGTTGATGCGCGCGACGAGCTCGTTCAATGAGAACGGCTTCGTCATGTAATCGTCCGCCCCGGCGTTCAATGCCTCCACCTTGTCCTGGGTCTGGTTCTTCGCGGTGAGGACGAGGATGGGCACATTGATCTCATGGTCGCGAACGGCCTTGCAGATCTGAAGGCCCTCCATATTGGGAAGCATGAGGTCGAGAATGACGAGGTCGTACACCGAATGATGAATGAGAACGTGGTCGAGCGCCTCCTTGCCGTCGCTTTTGAGGTCGACGGCGAACCCGTGTTTCTGGAGTCCCTGTCGGAGGGCTCGTGCTAGCCTCGGCTCGTCTTCGACAACGATGATTCGCATACAATTCGTAGGTGTTTCCGCTGATAAACTTCTGCCCCTCTTTCTGGAGTCGCCCCGGGGCCCTCGAAACATGATTGTACACGAATTTTATGAACTTTACATGAAGGGTTAATGAACTGTCGTGACAGAAGACCGAACCTGAGCCGTTTCTTTCGCATCCACACTTCATCAATCGTTCATTGAGCGCTCACCCTCTCTCGTCTACAATGGTCACATGAATATCAAGATCAAGGTCATCGTCGGAAGTACGCGGGAAGGACGCTTTAGCGAACACGCCGCCGCCTGGATAGCGCGACTCGCGGCCGAGAAACCGGGGACGGATGTCGAGCTCGTCGACCTCCGCGATTACGATATGCCGTTTTTTGACGCTGCGGTCACGCCATCGGCGAAGACGGAGCCGTACGAGAACGAGGCGGTCGCGCGCTTCACCGCGAAGGTGAACGAGGCGGACGGTTTCATCGTCGTCACCCCGGAATACAATCATGGACCTTCCGCCGTCCTCAAGAACGCGTTCGACTGGGTCTCTCCCGAATGGAACAAGAAGGCGGTCGCGTTCGTGAGCTATGGAACGGTCGGCGGTGCGCGCGCCGTCGAGCAACTTCGACTCGTCGCCGTCGAACTTCAGATGGCGCCGATACGGCAGTCCATCCAGATCACCGGTGAGCGCTTTTACCCCGTGAAGACGGGCAAGGCATCAGCGAACG
>DASTSP010000046.1:0-4993 GCA_035760625.1 Minisyncoccota bacterium
ATTCCGGCGGCGGCCAGGGCCGCGCCGGCGACGTGACCTTCAGCCAGGGCACCATGGGCCTCGGCGCCGCGAGATCCTGAGCGGCCGCCGGCTCGGCGCCGTACGAGAGTAGCCGTACGGCGGACGTACACCACGCAGGAAGGGGCTGACCGAGCGGTCAGCCCCGTTTTTATTTACATACGTCTAGACGAGCTTCCGAAGGAGGGGCTCGACCTTCGCGACCGGTCCCGCGCCGCCGATGACGATGAAACTACGCGAGAGGTGCGTCCGCATCGCGTCGTTCACCTCGTCGACGCTCAGCGACAGGAGCGCTTCACGCTGTGCCGCGTGCTCGGCCTCGGTAAGACCCGCGTTCATTCGCCCGAGCGTCTCTCCGACGC
The DNA here is from genome assembly GCA_035760625.1 of Minisyncoccota bacterium. Lineage (GTDB taxonomy): Bacteria > Patescibacteriota > Minisyncoccia > Phycocordibacterales > UBA918 > Damh-18. The sequence continues at coordinate 381 of DASTSP010000046.1, forward strand.
GGCGGACGAGCGAGTCGTCGCGAAGCGCGAAGCGCGTCGCGAGTATCGATTTGAAGCGTCGAAGTTCGTCTTCGGTGATACCGTCCGTACGGATACGTTCGATCTCGCGAAGCGTCGAGCGAATCCCGCGTTCGGCGTCCTTCGGATTGAAGAACGTCGCGATACGCCAGAAGCCGTCCTCGCTCGTGGTAGCCTTCTCGACGTTCGCGTAGATCGAGTACGTGAGCCCCTCCTTCTCGCGAACGATGCTCATGAGTCTGCCGGTGAATCCGCCATGGATACCGAGGACGGACATACCGAAGACGAACGCCGCATACGCGCGCTCGGTGGGCCGAAGCGAGAGCGGTCCGCCTATCGAGAACTCGATGTTCTGTTTATGCGGGATATCGACGAGCGCGAGCGTTCGTCCTCCCCTCACCGTGCGTCCCGTGTGCGGATGGGATGATGAAACGGTCGCTATGGACAGCGCACTGAGGGAACGCCGCATTCTTCTCACGCTCTCTTCGCTCCCGCCGAGAACGACGTTCCATGCGCTCGCCCGTACCGCATCATGTAATCGCCGGAGGTCCTTCGGCGTGACGCGAGCGAGCGCCTTCATGACGTCAGCGAGTGGCTGGACGTATCGACGGTCGGTCGGTTCGAGAAACGCGTTCACGAAACCTTCGTAGGCTCGCCCGCGCGCGTCCTCGAGCGAGAGCTCGAGCGCGTTCGCCACATGCTTCTTGATGCGGGTGAGCTCGGAGCTGGAGAAGTGCGGACGAGTCACGATGTGCGAGAGAAGCGTGAGCGTTTTTTGGAGAGACGTATCGACGGTGTCGACCGAAATGGAGATGAGACCGTCCCCTGCCCCGACGCGAACGGACGCGCCGAGGAAACCGAGCGCATCGAGCAGTCCGTGCCGCGAATAGGGCCCTGCTCCCGAGAGGAGCGCTTCGGCGTACGCGAGCGCGCGGGCTTCGGCCTCAGCGCTACCGGCAGGGACGGGTATCGAGGCTCGCAGGAGCGCGAGCCGCTCTCCGTCTCGTACTATCTCGCTCATCCCGTGTGTCGTTGGCTTTCTCATGTTCGTTTGGTGCCTATGAATCGTCCTTCCGTCGTGTTCTCCTCGACGAAGAGGTCTCGCACTCGCGTAAGGACGTCGTCCGGTCGTATCGAACGGAGCATCCGCTCCGTCTCGAAGAACGCGGTCCACTGTCCCGCGCTCACGTACTCGACGAGCTCGGCGACGTATCCGAGACTGTTCTCGCGCGTCTCGAACTCGCTCGTCACCGCCTTCGCGATGGTCTTCTGCAAATACGGCGTGATCGTTTTTTTATTGAGAGACGCGAGAGATGCGAGCATGCGCTTTCGCACCGCGTCGTGGGACGCTTTCGGTGAGAGAGTGAAGAAGAGTATGGCGAGGTTCTCGCTCCTCGATGGTTCGACGCTCGTGTCGATCCGCGTCACGAGTCCCGTGTCGACGAGCGCCTTATGGAGAATGCTGTCGCGTCCGCCGGCGAGCATGTCGAAGACCGCCATCGTCTCATACCACGGCTTCGTCGGGAACGGACCGTGCTTTACCCCGATCGCGTACACGTTCGTCTTCGACTCGCGTCGCACCTCGACGAGTCGTCTACCGCGTTGCTTCGGCTCCTTCACCTCGAGGCGTTCGGGTACGGGTCCGGGTGGCACATCCTTGAAATACCGCAAGACCGCCTCCTTCATCTCCCGTTCAATAAGGTCGCCGACGATGATGAGGACGGCGTTCCCCGGGACGTAGAAGCGCTCGTAGAATCTACGGAGCATCTGCGGCGTGTACGATTCGATGTCCTCACGAAAGCCGATGGTCTCGTGACCATAGGGGTGCGACTGAAACGCTGCGGCGGTCATATCTACCGCGAGCGCGAACTGTTCGTCGCCCGCGTACATGTCGTACTCCGAGAGGACGTTCGTACGCTCGGGCGCGAACTCCGCCTCGTCCATGATGACGTCGCGCATACGCTCGGCCTCGATTGAGAGCGCTCGCTCAAGGTGCGCCTTCGGGTACGAAAAGTAATAGGTCGTCCGGTCTTTCCAGGTGTTCGCGTTAAGGACGATGCCGAATTCCCGCTCGAAACGCATCGCCGCGGCCTCGCTCTTCGCGCTTCGGTCATGGGTCGTCGGCTTAAAGAGCATGTGCTCGAGCATGTGCGCGACGCCCGTCTCGCCGTGCGCTTCGTCGCGCGAACCGACGAAGTAGAGAATATTAGATGTCACGACGCCGGTGCCGGGTCGTCGCGCATAGAGGACGCGGAGCCCGTTACCCGGAAGGAGGTACTCCGTTATCTCGCCGACTCGCCGTACGCGTTCTATGTCTCGTGTGTCTCGTTCTTTCGATCTAGTAGCTTTCGCGTTTCGCCTGGACATCGCGGATGAAGTTCTTATATTCCGTAAAGACGCTGTTGAACTCCGCAAGTATAGCATTTTTGAGATTCCTGTTGAGCGTGTTCGATATTTCCTGGTACTGGAGCAGTGAATCCTCGAGATCGGTACCGAACTCCGCGACGAATCCCGAGTGGTCGTCGAGGTACTCCTCGATAGCCGAGCGCATGGTGTGGATGCGGTCGGCGGCGACGATGACGAGCGCGCGCTCGGACGCGTCCTTCAATTGCTTCACGTACGCTTTGCGCGCCTCCGCCGAGGCCTTTCTGTCGCTCTTGTCGTAGAGAGGCTCGGTGACGGAGAGGACGAGCTCCTTCACGGGTCCGCCGAAGTCGTCCCCGAGCTCGTCCTCGGTGTAATCGGTATACTCGAGCGTATCGTGAAGGAGCGATGCGACGATGGTGTCCTCGTCGGTCGTGTAATCGGCAACTATCATGGCGACCGCGAAGAGGTGCGTCATGTACGGATACGGCACGGGACCTTTCCGCACGTGGTCCTTGTGGAGGACCGACGCCGCGCGTATCGCCTGTTCGATAGCGTACGAGTAGGCCATGTCGTTATTTGGCACGCGCCTCCTTCTCCGCTTCCTTCTGCACCTGTGTCATACGGTCGTGTTTCGACGCTTCGAGCCTCGCGATCTCCTGTGCGTCGGCGTTCACCTTCGCCTGGACCTTCATGATGTCGCGGTCGAGTTCCGAGGCCTTGGCGTTCAGTCGGTCGAGCTCACGCTGGTCCTCTTTGCGTTCGTCCTCTTTTCGTTTGAGTTGCATCTCGATACGGCGCAGTTCCGGGTCGTTCTGGATCATGGTCATGAAAAGATTACTCCTTCGGCTTCTAATAGGGCTCGCTTCACCGATTCGGCGTCGCCACCTCTTCCTCGAGTGTACGGCAAGCGCTCCAAAAATTCGACGACATCATGTGCAAGGGTCTCGCGCGGGCGCGAAAAGACGTTGTAGCCGCGCATCGAGCCGTCAGCGCCGACGACGCGATGGCAAGGCACGGTCGGGTCGACGTTTCGGCTCATGATGCCCGCGACCGCTCGGTGCGCACGCGGACGGCCTGCGCGCGCCGCGACCTCGCCGTACGTCATCGTCCGCCCTCTCGGTATCGAGCGTACGACGGAGAGCACCGATTCGCGGAATGAGGTCATGTCCGTTTCATCGCCGCGTGGATCTTCTGGAGCTTTTTACCGCTCGCCTCGCGGTACGGGCAGAACTCGCACGTGGTGCCCGACGGCGGGAGCGCATCGCTCTCGAGACACGCCTTCACGGCCTGGAGCGTCGGCTCGATCCACGACGTGTCGCCGACGCACGGGACGAGCGTCGTCTCGAACGAAAGGACGTTCTCGAACGCCGGTTTGCTCGCATCGCCGTTCGCGTACACGAAGTATCCGGTCTCCGAGACCTCGAAGCCGTTTTGACGAAGGAGCCACTGGTACACGCCGATCTGGCGCTTGTACTGCTCCTCCCATGCGGAATCCGCGAGCGTTTCGATGGTGCCGTCCTTCGCGGTCGCTTTGTAGTCGACGACGATGAGCGACCCGTCCGGACGCACCCAGATATCGTCGACCGCACCCGAGACCACGAAGCCGGTGTCGGCATGGCGATGCTCGATGCCTTTGAAGTTCTCGCGCCACGTGTCGAGCATCGGATGGCTGTACGGGACGGCGTCGAGGCCGTACTGAAGCATCAAGGGGTGCGGTCTCCCGTCCTTCCGATACTCGTCGAACTCCTTCTTGAAGAGCGCGTCGACGGCGACGTTGAGCGTGAATGCCGGACCGCGCGGCCGCGCCGTCCCGAGCTTGTTATCGAGGATGAAGCACCGTGGACATTCGACGAAGAGGTCTATCTTCGAGCGCGAGAGCCGCCAATTCGCGCCGCCGTAGTTCCAGTCGGCACCGCGGTTCGGATTGTACTTCTTCGTGAAGGTTCCCATGAGAAAAGTATAACATCCGTGAGACACGAAAAAGCACCCGTGTGGGTGCTTGTTTCGAGGCTCTATTTGGCCGTGAAGGTCGCTTCGCCGCCCTCGATAGGCTTGTCCTCCCCGGACTTGAAGGTCGTCGCTCCCTCATCGGTGTAGAAGGAGACCTGGTACGTGTTACCCGCGATGGTCGGGCGAACGAGCTCGACCATGGTCGGTACGAGGCCGGCCTTCACGTCGTAGCGCGCGGCGCCGAGAATGCGTCCGGCGGTGTCGTTCGCGTAGTCGCG
>DASTSP010000047.1:0-23615 GCA_035760625.1 Minisyncoccota bacterium
GGGGAGACCACGCGGGCGGGGCGCTCGCGGGATTCATTAACGGCGCTCTCGCGAAGACGGGAGGCGAGCATCCGGACGTCCAAGCCTGGTACGCCTCGTTTCTCCATGATGCGGTCCTTCCGAACGTGTATCTCTGGTCCCACATGGTCGTCCTCGGCGAAATGCTCGTCGGCATCGCGCTCATCGCGGGCTTCCTCGTCGGTATAAGCGCGTTCATCGGAACGTTCATGAGCTTCAACTTCCTCCTCGCCGGCACGGTGAGCATCAATCCGTTCCTCGTCGCGTTCGGAATTCTTCTCGTCCTTGCGTGGCGTGTGAGCGGCTACATAGGACTGGACTACTACGTTCTTCCGATGTTCCATCGGTACCTTCGCCCGAAGCGCGTTCTCTGGTCATAGACATGAAAAAACACGCACCGGGGTGCGTGTTTTTTCATGTCTAGCGTCGCGCGAGCGTGAAGCTCATGTACGCGAGGAACGCGGTCACGACCGCTCCGATCGCGCTTAGCCAGTACGGCGCTTCCCACGAACCGATCGTGAGGTCGACCCCGAAGAGGATGCGGAGAAGGTGGAGGACCGCGACGACGGCGAGTAGGATACCTGCGACGCGGTGGAACGTTCTCTCTCGATCGCTCCGCGGGACGTCCCCGGTACGCCATCCGTAATGGACGAGGAAGGCGAAGAGGACGACGTCGAAGAGCATCCACTCGATCGTCACGCGTTCATCGAAGTTCATTCCGAAGAACGTCATGGGGAGGTTCCCGCCGAATAGGACGAAGAGGCCGATGAGGAAGTCTGCCGCGACGAGTCCGGACGCGAACTTCGCGAGTTCCCGAAGTGTTTTTGCGTTCATGTGGTAAGGGTTACTGGTATAGGTTCATTATAGAGAGTGAGCGCGGGATGGTCTCCTCGGTTATGCACCGTGCGCGTTTCCCCGGCCGTATTGCGGCCTCGCGCCGTGGGCGCTATCATGGATGGCACATGCTTCTCTCCCTCATCGCTCTCGCCGCGTTCGCCTCGACGCTCATCGGCGGACTCTTCGCCCTTCGTCTCCGTGACCGACTCCACCTCGTACTCGGTTTCAGCGCCGGCGCGGTCATCGGCGTCGCGTTCTTCGACCTTCTCCCGGAATCGCTCGCGCTCACGAGCGGCGCGTTCGATACGGGGACGGTGACGGCCGTCGTCGCTCTGGGCTTCCTCGCGTACATGCTCCTCGACCGCCTCGTTCTCTTCCATGGCCAGGCCGAAGCGCATGAGCACGGTACGCACGCGCATCGCGGCATCGTCGGAGCGGGGAGTCTCTCGTTCCATAGTTTCCTCGACGGCATGGCTATCGGACTATCGTTCCAGGTCGCGCCCGCGGTCGGCATCATCGTGACGACCGCAGTCCTCGTCCACGATTTCTCTGACGGCATCAACGCGGTCAATCTCATCATGCGCCATGGCGGAGAGAGGACCCAAGCGCTCCGATGGCTCATCACGGATGCAGTAGCGCCCGTCCTCGGTATCGCCGCCGCGAGCTTCTTCGCACTTTCCGAGGTGGCGCTTGGAATGATGCTCGCCTTGTTCACGGGATTCTTCCTCTACATCGGGGCGGGGGACCTCCTTCCGGAGAGTCACCATGCGCACCCGAAGGCGCTCACCACGGTAATGACCGCCCTCGGCATCGGCGTCATGTACGTCGCCGTTTCGCTCGCGGGGGTGTAGCGACAGACTCCTTCCCTTACAGGCACCGTACACTGTCATTTTTTTGGCAGGATTCGGTCACGAGTCACTAAGCGTACGCGGCTCTTGCGGCGGCAGGATTCTTCCATTACATGGACTGTTCAGGTTGTATGATCTTTTCTTCGAAAAGCTCGACAACCTCTTTGAATCCTGCCTGTCCGTCCTGTGGACGGACGTTCGCCGGAGCAAATGAAAAGACGCCCGTGAAGGCGTCTTTTCATTTGCTCCGGCGGCAGGATTCGAACCTGCGACCAAGTGATTAACAGTCACCTGCTCTACCACTGAGCTACACCGGAATGATTGTGTGCGATGCACCAAGGATTGAGTGGATTGCTTGTGTTCGGCAGGTGCCTTACAGTCACCCTTCTTATAGAAGCTGTTCAGGTTGTATGACGATTTCTCCCGTTGGTCGAAATCCTCGACAACCTCTTGCGAAAGCTTGCGCTTTCTCACTCTACCACTCTGCTACACCGGAATGAGAAGGATAGTGGATGCTCACTTCCACTAGTTCTTCGAATGCTCGGTGCAAGCGACTGCTTACACCGGAATGATGTCGTCCTCGTGAAGCTCCATTTCGCGAGGACATTCAGCATTGTACTGAAAAAACGGCTCAAAGCAAATGTGGTAAAATGGTCGTATGCCCGATGGCGGTCGAGAGAAGGAGAGCATCATGAGGTCGTTCACGACCCGAAGCGCACGGCGTGCGTACGCGCTCCTTAGCCTCATGACCGCCATCGTTTTTATCGGCGGGTTCGTCGCGGTGAGCCGGAAGGCCGAGGCTCCCGTGGCCGACCTATCTAACAACGAAACTCGTATGGCACTCACACTCACATCACCGGCGTTCGAGGACGGCGGTGTCATTCCTTCCGAGTACACGTGCGACGGCGCGAACGTGAACCCCGAACTCCGCATAGGGGGCGTCCCCGAGGGGACACGCTCGCTCGTCCTCGTCATGGACGACCCCGACATTCCCGAGAGCGTAAAGCAGGCGCGCGGCATCGACGTCTTCGACCATTGGGTCCTCTACGACATACCACCGACGACCGACTCCATCCCGAAGGGCGCGCCGGTCGGCACCGCCGGCCTCAATGGTCTCGGTGTCGCCGGTTACGCCGGTCCCTGCCCGCCGGACCGCGAGCACCGCTACATATTCCGACTGTACGCCGTCTCGGGCACGCTCGAGTTCGTGAAGGCGCCGAGCCTCAAAGAGGTCGAGGATGCCGCAAAGGGCATGGCCATCGAGTCGGCGACCCTCATCGGCCGCTACAATAGGCCGGTGAACGTTACCAAGTAAACCGAAAACCACCATGACCACGTTATATGTGAAGACGGGATGTCCCTTTAGCGCGAAGGCGATAGGCGCCCTCGACGCGTACGGGGTCCCGTACGAGTTGAAGAACATCGCCGACCCGGGAGTGGCGGACGAGCTCACCGAGAAGGGAGGCAAGCTCCAGGTACCGTTCCTCGAAGATGGCGAGACGTCGATGTACGAATCGGACGGCATCGTCGCGTATGTCGAGTCGACGTACGGAACGGGAAGCGCGGAGATCGAGACGACCGACGGCGGCACGTGTCCCGCATAGAAGGTATGTACGTACGGGTCCACGCTCTGCCGGGAGCGAAGCGCGAGCGGGTGACGAGAGACGACGAGTTCACGTTCACCATCGCGGTCCGTGAGCCGGCCGAGCGCAATCTCGCGAATCGACGCATCGCCGCCGTCCTCGCACGCGAGTTATCGGTTCGGGAGAACGATGTGCGGCTCATCACCGGCCATCGCTCGTCCGCGAAGTTGTATTCGATAGGAGAGCGTCGTTTACAAGACTAGGACAATCGCACCATGACATTTCCACGCATCAGCATGAAGACGACGAACATCACCGTTTCGCCCGATCTCGAAGCGCTCATCGAGCATAAGTTCGAAGCGCTCGGACGTCTCCTCCCCGACGGGAAGGAGGCGCTCTGCGAGATAGAGCTCGAGAAGGAGACGGAGCATCAGTCGGGGAAGATCTACCGTGCCGAGGTGAATCTCACGGTCGCGGGTAAGCTCTTTAGGACCGAGGCGACCGAAGAGCAGATAGAGCACGCGATCGACGTGGCACGTGGCGAATTGAAACGCGAGCTCGAACGCGCGCACGGGAAGCGCCAGAGTCTCTTGAAACGCGGCGGGCAGGCGATCAAGCGAATGATCCGCTTCGGTCGTGACTAGCTCCGGAGGAACGTCTCATAGTCCATCTCTTGTTTTCCTTCGGGTATCACCCTCGTGATGACGAGGGAACCGTCCGTGAGGCGGGCGTCGACGATCTTAACGCGGATCCTCCGCCCGCCTTTTTCCGTGAAAAAATACGCACCGGGCCATCCGTCGAACGCGCGTATCTTCCGCAGGTTCTCCGAGGGGTCGGCGGCGACGTCTATCTCGCCCATCTCCTTCGTTATCTTCTTCGCGTACGTCGCGCGGGATTCATCTTGTGCTTCTGCGGTGAGCGTGCCCGATATCCAATCGGGAAGGATGCGCGCGAGGAGCGCACCGCCGCGACGCGCGAGGAGTTCGTCGAGCGTACGGCCACGCGTCGGCCACTCGCTCTCGGGAATGCGGACTTCCTCCCGCGCGACGACGGGCCCCGCGTCCATCCGTTCGACGGGTACCATGATGGAGACGCCCGTCGGGTTCACGTTCTCGAGGATCGCCGAGCGTATGGGGCTCGCGCCGCGAAGCGCGGGGAGGAGTGACGGGTGTACGTTCAGCGCGCCGTAGCGAGGGAGCGCGAGGATTGCGCTCGGGATGCGCTTTCCGTACGCGGCGATGATGAAAAGTTCGACGCCGCTCTTTCGCAGTGAGGCGAGCACGTCGTCTGCGTCGAGCGACTCCGGCTTTAGGCAGGGGATACCGCGTTCGCGCGCCCATGCCGCGACCGGCGTCTCGGTTAGGACGAGCTTTCGTCCGCGCGGTGCGTCAGGATTCGTGATGACGATGGTGGGCACGATGCCAGCCGCCTCGAGCTCGTCGAGCACGTAGACGCCGATGTCCGGCGTACCGAAGAACGCGATGCGGGGGATATCCATATCAGTCGTTCGATGCTTCGCTCAACTTCTTCGCCTCGATGTCCTCCTTGTTCCAGACCTTCTCCGCCTTGTCGATGAAGAGGATACCGTCGAGGTGGTCCACCTCGTGCTGGAATATCTGCGCGAGAAGACCCGAGGCGCCGCGCTCGTACTCCTCGCCGTTCTCATCGAGCGCGCGTAGGGTCGCGTGGGTCGAGCGCTTGACCGCGCCGTAGTCCTTGCCGACCGAGAGGCATCCCTCGCCGACGATGTGCTTGCGCTTCGAGAGCTTCACGAGGACCGGATTGATGGCGACGAGCGTCGGGAGCGTGTCTCTATCCTCGGGGTCCGTGCTCGTATTATGGACGAGGAAGATGCGGAGCGGCACGCCGATCTGCGGCGCCGCTATCGCGACGCCGTTGAACCCCTTCACGTTGTACGTCTCGAGCGCGGTGCGCATGTCCTTGAGGACCTTCTTGATCTTGGGAGACGATATCTCATCGCGCGGCACCTCCGCCGCTATCTCGTGGAGGACCGGATGATTTTGATTCACTAATGTGGCCATATTCTGCGATATTCGCCCTACTATAGCGCACCTCGGCGCGGAAATAAATGCGCTCGCCTACACGATCTTATCGGGATTCAAGACGACGCGGACCGTGGGCGGGAGACTACGAAGCAGATTCGAGAGCTTGTCGTTCGGCCACGTGCCCCGCGGCAGCTTGATCAAGGCGTACATGATGGGCTCGAGAAGCGGCGAGACCGGCGATTGGTAGATGGACGGCGAGAAATCCGCGAACCGGGCGGCGATATCTTGTTCGGTTCGTTTCACGTCGTCCGGCGTCCCTTGCCACGTGAGGTGTACGAAGGTCGTGAAGGGCGGGTACTCGAAGGATCTCCGGAGGGCGAGCTCCTCGGTGTAGAAATGCTCGACCGAACCCTGCTTCGCCTCGAGAAGAACGTCCGTCTTCGGCGCGCGGGTCTGCACGTACACGGTGCCGGTCGTCATCTCGCGAAGCGAGAGGAGGAGCGCGAGGTTCTCCTCGTCGAGTTTCCACGTCGGCGTCGAGAGAAGCGCGTCCATGTTCATGACGACGGAGAGGTCGACGTCCTTCGTGAGGTAGGGGACCGCCATCGGCGTGCCGAGGAGAATGGCGCCCTTCGTCTTGTAGAACGTATCGCGCAGGAAGGATGCCTTCTTGAACGTTCTCGCGCTCATGTGGTCGAAGAGAATGGTCGGTGCGTTCGGGAAGAGCTTATGAAGCTCGTCATAGACCTGCTGAATACCGATGCCGCGTTCCTTGAGACGCCATGAGCCGCACTCGCGGCACGTGTCCTCCGCCCGGATGCGCTCACCGGAGGAACCGCAGACGAACCAACGTTTCTCGACGCCGTCCTTCGTCGTGCGGAGGAGCGAGTACGGTGCGCCGCTCTCCGGTGAACGGAAGATGTAGCCGCAATCGACGCACGCGACGACGGGCGCGAGACCGCGCCGAGCGGCGAAGAGGAACGTCCGCCCGCGGTGTTTCCGCACGTCCTTTATCGCTTCGATGACCGCGGGAGAGAAGAGACGAAACGCCTCTCCCTCGGCACGCGCCATCTCGACCACCTCGAGCTTTCCGGGGAGTTCGATGCGTTTCGGCGTCTCACCGTACGTGTGGTAGATGTCGCGACGGCGTGCCTCCTCGTCCTCGGTGCGCACGAGAAGGTCGGCGAGGATGACGTTTCGGCCCGTGTGGCGCGCGTGGGCGAGGAGCGCGTCGCGATAGTCGACGTATGGACGAGAAAGTTCCTTGTAGTAGGGCGAGCGTTCATGCTCGATGATGACGAGCGTGACGTCATGGCGCTCTATCATCGCGTACGAAGGCGTCGCGATGATGAGTTTCGTCTTCGAGAAGTCCTCGAGCGCCTCGAACGAACGCTTCTGCTCGGTCTTCGCCTGTGCGTTCGAGAGGAGGACGACGCGGTCGCCGATACCCTGGCCGAGCGCGTCGCGAAGTTCGTACGCGTCCTGCGAGGACGGCGCGACGAGGAGAACCGAGCCCGCGTGCGCGAACGTCTCCCGAACGAGCGAGCGGAACGCGAGGTACCGTTCACGGCGGCTCGCCTGGAGCACCGAGACCGTGCCGCCTGTGGCCGGCCCTGGATGGTGCGTATGGGGGAGTTTGACGTCGCCGCTTCGTATCTCGGGCGGGAGCAGGTGGTAGAGCATCGTGCCGAGCGGCGCGACGTACGTGCGTGAGAGTTCCTTCGCGGTCTCGATGAACGCGTTCCCCAACACGGTCGCCTCGGTTTGCGCCGGGAGGCGGCGGAGCGAGAACGTCGCTGCACGGAGCGCCGTCTTCGCGGCGCTCACGGGCGCGGTCTCCGTGACGAGGCCGAGAATGGAGCCGTTTCGAAAGGGTATCGTCACGATCGTCCCCGGTTCATAGCGGTCGGTCCCGAAATACGAGAGCGCGTCGAGCGCGATACCGCGCTTGAGGGGGACGACCGTGATGACGTACATGCCGGTATTCTAGCAAACCCCGGCAGTTCGCCCAAAATCAATACTCTTCGAGGTATGAGACCTCCGCGCCGAGCGAGGTGAGGCGCTCGACGAGGTTTTCGTAGCCGCGATTGATCGAATAGATGTTCCGGAGGACCGAGCGGCCCTTCGCGCCGAGCATACCGATGAGAAGGATGGTCGCGGGACGAAGCGCGGGCGGACACACGAGCTCGTTCGGTCGAAGGGTCGTGGGTCCGGTTATGTAAATGCGGTGCGGGTCGGCGAGAACGGTCTCCGCACCGAGCTTATCGAGCTCGGTGAAGTAGAGCGCGCGCTTCTCGTACACCCAATCGTGAATGAGCGTTTGCCCTTCGGCTTGCGTCGCGATGACCGCGAAGAAGGGAAGGTTATCGATATTGAGCCCGGGGTAGACCGATGGGTGTATCTTCTCGTGAAGGGCCATGAGTCGGGACGGTTTCGTCGTGATGTCGACGAGCTTCGTGAGGCCGTTCTTCGCGAGGTACGGCTTCGACTTCACGTACGTGAACCCCATCTTCTCGAGTTTGAGGAGCTCGAGCTCGAGGAACTCGATGGGGCATCGCTTGATGGTTATCTCCGAGCGCGTCACGATGGCAGCCGCGAGGAAGAACATCGTGTCGGTCGGGTCCTCGGAGAGCGTGTACTCGATGTCGCGTCGAAGTTTGTCGACGCCGGTCACCGTAAGCGTCGTCGTGCCGACACCCTCGATCGTAACGCCGCAGACGCGGAGAAACGCGCAAAGCTCTTGCACCTGGTAGTTCGCCGAGGCGTACTTAATGACGGTGGTCGATGGCGTGAGCGCAGCGGCCATGAGGACGTTCTCGGTCACCGTGTCGCCCGATTCATAGAGGACGATCTCCTCGGGACGCCTGGCTTTGACCGAGACGCGGAACTCGTCCTCGGTCGTGTCTATTTTCACGCCGAAGTGTTCGAGGCCGAAGAAGTGGGGTCGAACCGTGCGGCTGCCGAGTTTGCATCCGCCCGACTGGGGGAGCGAAAAGGAGCGGAACGCGTGTATCAAGGGACCGATGAACATGACGATGGAACGCGTCTTTCGCGCGGCCGCGGTGTCGATCGCCTTGAGATCGAGGGTGCGAGGCGGCGTGATGATGACGTCGTGCTTGTCCCACTCGACGCGTACGCCGATCGATTGGAGCACCTCGATGAGGCGGTGTACCTCCTCGATGCGCGGGACGTTCCGGAGGGTCGTCGTGCCGCGGTTGAGGAGGGAGGCGCAGAGGAGGCCGACCGCGCCGTTTTTGGAGGTCGCGGTCGTGATGGTGCCTTTGAGCTTCCGACCACCTTCGATCTCGAGGTTCACGGTGCCGGGAGAGAGCGTCACGAGGTTCTTCCTAAGCGCACGGCCGAGCTTCGTGAGCATTTCGGCGCTCACGTTCTGCTTCCCGGATTCGAGGCGCGCGACGGCGCTCTGCGTCGTTTTGAGGCGCCTCGCGAGCTCCTCCTGGGTTATCCCTTGCGTCTCGCGGAGGTCCGCGATATGGAGTCCGATGTTCGATTTCATGCGCCCAATATAGCATATATGCTATGTCAGGGCGAGCCGGCCGTGTTGAGTGCCGCGCCATTGTAAAAAGCCGCGGACACAGTACACTTAGGCGACATGAAGGGGTTCACTCCCAAGATTGGCATCGATCTCGGCACGACGAACGTGCTCGTGTTCGTCCATGGGAAGGGTATCGTCCTCAACGAACCCTCGGTCGTCGCGGTCTCGGACCAGAACGAGATAGTCGCGGTCGGGAACGAGGCGAAGCTCATGCTCGGCCGCACGCCCGACACCATCCGCGCGTACCGCCCGATGAAGGACGGCGTCATTGCAGATTACCGAGTCACCGAGGCGATGCTTCGATACTTCCTCAAGAAGGCGCTCGGTACGTTCAATATCTGGAGACCGGACGTCCTCGTCTCCGTACCCGCCGGCGTATCGTCGACCGAGAAGCGCGCGGTCATCGAGGCGACCCTCAAGGCAGGCGCGCGGAACGTGTACGTCGTGAAGGAACCGATTCTCGCCGCGATCGGAGCGAAGGTACCCATCTACGAGCCGCGCGGCCACATGATCGTCGACATCGGCGGCGGTACGATCGACGTCGCCGTCATCTCCTTGGGAGGTATCGTCGCGTCGAACTCGGTCAAGGTCGCGGGGAACAAGATAGACGCCGCGCTCATCGACCATGCGAAAAAGACCCTCAATCTCTCGATCGGCGAGAAGACCGCGGAGGACATTAAGATAAAGATAGGCTCGGCGCTCCCCCTCGAGGAGGAGCTCGTCGTCGAGATAAAGGGACGTGACGTGCTCACCGGCCTCCCGCGGACCGCGGAGATGAAGACGAACGAGGTCGTTCGCGCCATCTCGCGCGAGCTTCGGGACATGGTGAAGGCGATCAAGGACGTCTTCCAGATAACCCCGCCGGAGCTCGCATCGGACATCATCGACCACGGCATCATCATGACCGGCGGTACGTCCCAGCTCCGGAACTTCCCCGAGCTCATCAAGCGGCGAACCGGCGTGAAGGCCGTTCTCGCGGACCAAGCGTACTTCTGCGTCGCGAAGGGAACCGGCGAAGCGCTCGAGCATCTCGACACCTACAAGCGGACCATCATGGCGAAGCGCTAGTCGGCAGTTGTGCATTCTCTCGTGTTCCTTCTTTCTCCGTTTCTATTTACAATTGAGGCATGGAGACCCCAGGGCGGGAGAAATTCTCTTCACCGCAGGAAGAGATCGCTTTTTTACGTAACGAGATAGCACGACGCGAACGGGACCTCCTGTCGCGTTCGAACGAGGTCGACCACAACGACGTCGAGGCGGTCGGCCGTGAGGTCATTCGCGAGTACGGCGAGCACGAACCGGACCTCCTCCTCCACAAGAGCCACGCGATCGACGCGTACGACCTCGCCGCATCGAGCGAGACGGTGAAGACCGCGGCCGAGAAGGTCGAGGAGATCATGCGGGTCGCCGAGGCGCGGGGCATCAGAAACGCGCTCGCGGTCCTCGAACGCGTGAAGGACCCCTTTTTGACCGATGAGGTCCACCGCCACCTCGTGAGCAGGCTCCGTACCGAGCGGAAGGTCGCCGACCTCGAGACGGACGCGCCGTTGTGGAAGGTTTTAGATATGACGCTCTATGAGGTCGCGCTTCCACGCGATCCGAACGATGAGCATGAGCACTCGCTCAAAGCCATCTTCGCCGGCATGGAGCAGTTCTATGCGGGCATGCAGACCATCTCGCAGGGAAAGGACCCGCGTTATTACACCCTCGAGATAGCGGTCTCCGATAAACGCGATGACATCATCTTCTACGTCGCCGTGCCGAACGAGTTCGCGAACCTCTTCGAGAAGCAGGCACTCTCCCTCTTCCCGGCGGCAGAGCTCGTCCTCCAGCAGAACGACTACAATATCTTCGTCGACGGCGGCGAGAGCATGATCGCGATCGCCGAAGAGAAGAAGCACCATATCTATCCCCTGAAGACGCATGATGAATTCGAGGTCGACCCGCTCACGGTCCTTTTGAACGCGTTCTCGAAGATCGAGCGCGATGGCGGCGGCGCATCCGTGCAGATCGTCGTTACGGGAGGTGCGGAGAAGTACCATCGAACGTACGGAGGCATCGTGCGAAGGATGCGAAACGGTGAACCGACGGACGTCGCGATACGGAAGAGCACCTTGGGCGGCGAGCTCTTCGAAGGCGTGAAGAGCCTCATCATGAACTCGCCGAAGAAGAAGGACGATGAGCGTCCACACGAGCTCGACACGGAGCGTATCGAGCTCTTCAATCGAAAGATGTCCGCGCCGGTCCTCGGCATCAATATCCGCCTCGCGGTCTCCGCGAAGGACAAGACGCGCGCCGAACAGATACTCTCCGAGCTCGAGTCGAGCTTCCATCAGTTCCAGGACACGCAGGGGAACCAGCTCGTCTTCAAGCGACTCTCGGGCGTCGAGAAGGCCGGTGAACTGCGAGCGTTCTCGTTTCGCGAGCTCGAATCGAGCCGCATCATCCCCTTATCCATCACCGAACTCTCGACCATCATCCACTTCCCGGCGGAAGGCGTCACGTCGTCGCCGCAGTTCAAGCAGTCGCGCGCGAAGTACGCCGCGGCGCCCGTCGATATGCCAGAGGTCGGCACGCTCCTCGGCGAGAACGAGTTCCGCGGCGCGAAGCGTCCCGTGTATCTCACGCCCATCGATCGGCTCCGCCACTTCTACGTCATCGGTCAGACCGGCACGGGAAAGACGACTCTGCTCAAGAACATGCTCATCCAAGACATCGAGGACGGCGCCGGCGTTTGCATGATAGATCCCCATGGCACGGACATCGTCGATGTTCTTTCGGCCATCCCGCCCGAGCGCATGGACGATCTCGTGTACTTCGATCCCTCGAACCTCGATCGTTCGCTCGGACTCAACATGCTCGAGTACGACGAACGGCATCCGGAGGAGAAGACGTTCGTCGTGAACGAGCTCTTCTCCATCTTTCAGAAGCTCTACGGCGCGAACCCGGAGTCCATGGGTCCGATGTTCGAGCAGTACTTCCGAAACGCGACGCTCCTCGTCCTCGAGGACCCCGCGTCGGGCTCGACGCTCCTCGACATCGCGCGCGTCATGACGGACGGGAAGTATCGGGCGCGGAAGCTCGCGCGCGCGAAGAACCCGGTCGTCATCCAGTTCTGGACCGCGATCGCGACGAAGGCGGGCGGGGAGGCCGCCCTCGAGAACATCGTCCCGTACATCGTCTCGAAGTTCGACGTCTTCACCGCGAACGACTACATGCGCCCCATCATCGGCCAGCAGCGTTCCGCCTTCGATTTCAGAAAGCTCATGGACGAGCGGAAGATACTTCTCGTGAACCTCGCGAAAGGACGCCTCGGCGAGATTAACGCGAACCTCATCGGCATGATCATCGTCGGGAAACTCCTCATGGCCGCGCTCTCGCGGGTCGACGACCTCACGATGAGCTACCCGCCGTACTATCTCTACATAGACGAGTTCCAGAACGTGACGACGAACTCCATCGCCTCCATCCTCTCCGAGGCGCGTAAGTACAAGCTCGGCCTCACCATCGCCCACCAGTTCATCGCGCAACTCGACGAACCCATACGCGACGCGGTCTTCGGGAACGTCGGCTCCTTGGCGGCGTTTCGCGTCGGTCCGGAGGATGCGGAGTTCCTCGAGAAGCAGTTTTCGCCGACCTTCACCGCGCAGGACCTCATGAACGTCGAGAATCGAAACGCGTACGTTCGCATACTGTCAAACGGCATGCCGACGCCACCCTTTAGTATTCGCACGCTTCCGCCCCGAGAGACGAACCACGAGTACGCGGCGGAGATGATCCGGTATTCACACGCGCAGAACGGGCGTCCGCGCGAGGAGGTCGAGCGAGAGATACGCGAACGCTTTCTCTCGTGAGTTCAGTTATCAACCGAAAATCGAGTTCGGGGCTCTACCGAGTGCTACAATACGTGCAATATGGGAGGGAGTAGTACTTCACAGAGTGCTGTTTTGCGTGACGAAGACGCGGGAACCGCGCCCTCCTTCGACCTGCGGAGTTGGCAAGGTCTCACCGAGGTCCTCAAGCGTGGAAAGGAGTCGCTCGCCGACCCGCACGCGTACGCGGAGTTCAGGAATCTCGTCCTCTCGTACGCGCAACAGGGAGGGAACGCCGAACTTCGTAAGCAGATAGACTCTATCGTCGCGTCGTTCACGACGATCGCGAGAGACGAAGCATCACTATCCGAGGAGAGCGCTCCCGCCCCCGCACGGAAGATCGTCGATCCGCCTGTGACGAAGACGGAAGAGGCGCCGCCGTCGGAGGTCCCGCCGAAGCGTGTAGGTATCGGTATGCGGCGGCTCGCTCCGCGATTCTCCGCGTCCGTCTCGAAACCGAAACCGGTAGTTTTGCCTACGAAGACGGAGTCGACACCGCCGCCCCGACCAGCCGCTCCGAAACCGGAACCGACTCCCGTGCCGCCCGACGTAACGACGCCGAAACCTACTACGCCCTCGTCGCCCAAACCGATGGTCGCAGAGAAGTCGCCCGCGGAGCAGGCTTCTGAACCCGTCTATGAAACGAAGCCCGCGTCCGGAGCGCCACCCGCACCGATGTCAGAGCCGGCGCCCACGTCCGCTTCGAGCGTCAAGGAAGCATCGACCGGCGCGTCGTCGTCTTTTAAGTCGCTCGACGAGCACAAGGCCCGCATCGCGGAGATAAAGCGGCTCGTGAACGCGCAGATAGGGAATCCGGCGACTCTCATCGATACGCACAACGAGATCGGCAAGCGATACATGAAGTCGCTCCTTAATGCCCTCAAAGCGACGGGTGGTGGAGGGGGGAACGTCGATGATTCGATGGCCGAACTCGAGTCGGCTTTCGATGCGCTTCGTAATGACGCTCCGGAAGCGAAGAGCGGAACCGTTCCCGCGATACCGCCCGCCCCGGAGCCGACGCCCGAACCCGTCGCCGAGGAGGTGCCACGGAGCGATACGCCTATGCCCGCGGTGAAGGAGGAAGCGCCCGAGTGGGACGCTCGCGCCGACGCCATTCAGAAGAACGACGAGAAGATACTCTCCGTCATGCGCGATATGCAGAAGGACCGCTCCGGTGGCGAGGTAGCCGACCTTGCGTCGGCGATCGCGAACGGGCGTACGGAGGCGGCGGTGAAAGAGGCCGTCGTGGCGGAGGTGCCAAAGGCGCCACGTGAGCCGGAGCCGATGAAGGTCGCGTCCGCGATGGCGGAGGCGCCGCGGAATAGAGTCGACTTCGTCCCGCAGAACAAGAACGTCGTTCGCGAGGTCGGCAAGCGGCCCATCGAGGACGTGAAGAAGGAGACCGGGGTCGACCCGCGCGAGGTCGCCATAAAGCAGACCGAGCTCTCGTCGCCCGAGATAACCGAGGCGCTCCATCAGCTTCTCAATGAGTGGAGCATCTTCCGCGGACGCGGCTTCTTCGGCATGGGACCGTCAGGGCCCGAGCATCCTCTCTACCACACGCTCGCACCGCTCTCGATGGGCGAGGTTATCGCGGGTCGCTGGGAGGGCTCCGACCGGAAGCTCACGAAGATGATAAAGCAGTACGTCGACGCATGGCGGCACGAGCAGGGCATCGCGTACGTCATCACCGAGACGTTCGAGCACTACCTGCGGCGCGTGGTCCAGCGCATCATGAAGCGGGGGCAGGGGGGCGGCGCGTAGACGTCGTGGTAGAATCCGAGGGACACAAGAAGTGTCCCGTTTTCATGCACGTACACCACGCACAGCTTCTCGTCGGCTCGCTCGAATGGGCTTCAGCATTCGTTCCCGAGAGCGAGCGGACGCCCGGCACCGACGTCACGGTCATCGATACCGACCTGCTCTCGATCGCGACGGTGCGTGAGCTCTCCCGCGCGGCGGCGCTTCGGCCGGTCTCGCGTCCGTATCGGACGTTCGTCGTCAGTGCGCGCGGGGTCCCGCATGAGGCGCAGAACGCGCTTCTCAAGCTTCTCGAGGAACCGAACGAGAACACGCTCTTCTACGTCATCGTCCCGCGCGAGGACGTGCTCCTTGCGACGGTCCGTTCGCGGCTCCATCTCGTCGCGACCGAGGATAGCGCGACGTCTTCTCACTTCGAGGCCTTCCTCGGTCTCTCGCACGCGAAGCGACTTGCGATGATCGCCGACCGTGTCACCGCGGAGGATGCCCCCTGGGTTGCCGATATACTGCGCGGTATGGAGGCGTACGCGCGAAAGAGACGAGACCCGTCTCTCATCGAAGAGATCCTCAAGGTCGAGTCGTACCTCGCCGGGACGGGAGCCTCGAAGAAGATGCTCCTCGAGCACCTCGCCCTTTCGCTTTGAGCCGTCGGGCGAGTACGGTACAATGCGACCATATGGCATACAATCCACAGCAATTCGTCGCGCGAGGCGATGAGATAGTGAAGTGGCTCGAGAGCGAGTTCTCGAGCGTCCGAACCGGACGGGCGACGCCCGCGCTTCTCGACCTCGTCCTCGTCGAATCGTACGGCGCGCGCGTCCCCATCGTGCAGGTCGGCTCGGTCAGCGTCGAGGACCCGCGCACGCTCCGCGTCACCGTGTGGGATAAGACGGCGATAAAAGCGGTCGAGAAGGCGATCGTCGATGCCGACCTCGGCGTTTCGGTCGTCGCAGACGGGAGCGGCCTTCGCGTCATCTTCCCGGAACTCACTGGCGAACGGCGCGCACAGCTCATCAAGATCGCGAAGGCGAAACTCGAAGAAGCGCGCGTCTCCATACGGGGTGCGCGCGATGAGGCGGTGAAGGAGCTCGAAGCGCTCCAGAAGTCTGGCGAACTCTCCGAGGACGAGAAGTTCTCCGCGAAGGAGGATCTCCAGAAGCGCGTCGACGCGTACAATGCGAAGCTCGTCGCGGCGTTCGAACTGAAGGAAGAGGAGATCAACGCATAACGGCATGTCCATACTCATTTTCCTAGGCGTACTCTTCGCGCTCGTTCTCGTCCACGAGCTCGGACACTTCGCGGTCGCGAAGTGGACGGGTATGCGCGTCGACGAGTTCGGTATCGGCTTTCCGCCGCGTCTCTTCGGCGTACGGAAGGGCGAGACGGAGTACACGCTCAATCTCTTTCCGATAGGCGGTTTCGTTCGGATATTCGGAGAGAACGGCGATGAGGCGGGCGGGGAAGTGAACGACGACGGTGCGTCCTCCGTTCCTTCCGACGGCGGACGGTCCTTCACGGACAAAAGCCGCTGGGCGCAGGCGGCGGTCCTCGTCGCGGGCATCACGATGAACATCCTCTTCGCGTGGCTCCTCATCTCGGCGGCGTTCGCGATGGGCGTCGAAACGTCGGTCGACGAGAGCGAAGCGGGGCCGGGCGCCCGCCTCGTCGTCCTTAACGTACTCCCCGAGAGCCCGGCGGCGTCCGCGCTCGACGCGGGCGACGTCATCGAGAGCGCCTCCGCCGGAGGAGAGAGCATCGAATCACCGACGCCTTCGGCGTTCAGCGAGTTCATCGGCCGCCACGGCGATGAGGCGGTTACGCTCGCGTACCGAAGAGGGAGCGAGCGCGGTATCGCGGAGGTGACGCCGAAGGCGGGTGTCGTAAGCGCTGAAGCGTCGCGGCCCGCGATCGGCGTGTCGCTTTCGATGGTCGAGAAGGAACGCCGCGCCGTCGGCGCGGCCATCGTCGATGGGTTCACGTATACGTTCACGAGCCTCAAGGAGACCGCGCTCGGCATCGGCGGGCTCCTCTATGACGCGATTCGCGGTCGCGCTGATCTCTCGCAAGTCGCGGGGCCCGTCGGTATCGTCGGGCTCGTCGGACAGGCGTCCGCCTACGGACTCTCCGCACTTCTCATGTTCACGGCGTTCATCTCCCTCAACCTCGCGGTCATCAATATACTCCCGTTCCCGGCCTTAGATGGCGGGAGGCTCCTCTTCGTCGCCATCGAGTCGGTGAAAGGTTCGCCGATCCCGGCACGCTACGCGGGTATCGTGAACGCGATCGGATTCGTCCTTCTCATCGCGCTCATGGTGGTCATCACGGTCCATGACGTCTCGAAGCTCATCTGACGACCCACATACTATAAAAAATCGCCCCGGCATACTCCGGGGCGTTTTCGTTCAGGACGCGAGCGTTCGCATAAGCTCATCGAGCATCTGTGCGTCGAGACCGTCAAGGAGCGTGAGCGTCGGCGTGCGAATCGAGTAACAGAGCATCTCGCCGCGCATCGGGTCGCCATGGAGGTACCGCCAGAACCGCTCTCCCGGCTCCGTGCCGATGTGGAGCCTCGCGCCGGTCTCGTCCTCTACGACGAGAACGAAGATGCCGAAATTGCCGAAGCTCCGATCGAAACGCGCTTCGCGCATCGTGAAGTCACGCCGCTTTTTAGAGGTTCCGTTCTCGACGAACGCGGCCTTCTGTGGGTGCGTTTCCAGTACCGCATTGATCGTACGTATCTCGGACATCGCCCTCTCCCGTTGGAATCTTGCGGCAGTCTACCATGGGCGGTGTCGATGGAATAGGGCTCTGTATCGTCTCTTTTTGACCGGCACTTCCTTTAAAGATAGAATAAGGAGGTTCGTACGAGAGAGGCCGATGTACCTGGAGGAGTTTTTCAGTGTGTACGACATTTAACGTCATAGTCATTTTGAACGCATGAAGCAAAGCCGCCTGTTCACGAAGACCCGGAAGGAGGTTCCCGCGGACGAGGTCGCGCGAAACGCACAGCTCCTCATACGCGCGGGCTACGTCGCGAAGGAGATGGCGGGCGTGTACGCGTACCTTCCTCTCGGACTTCGCGTTCTCGAGCGCATCAAGTCTATCGTGCGCGAGGAGATGGACGCGATCGGCGGACAGGAGCTCATCATGACGGCGCTTCAGCGGAAGGAGGTATGGGAGCGCACGAATCGTTGGAGCGACGAGGCGGTCGACGTCTGGTTCAAGTCGGAGCTCAAGGCGGGTGGCGAGGTCGGTTTCGGCTGGAGTCACGAGGAACCGATCGGCGAAATGATGAAGAGCTACATCGCGAGTTACAAAGACCTCCCGGTCTACGTGTACCAGTTCCAGACGAAACTTCGAAACGAACTTCGCGCGAAGAGCGGCATCATGCGCGGCCGGGAGTTCGTCATGAAGGACATGTACTCGTTCTCGGTGGGCGAGGAGGACCACACGGCGTTCTACGACGCGACCATCGAGGCGTACAAGCGCGTCTTCGAGCGCGTCGGCATCGGTGCGGACACCTTCGTCACGTTCGCCTCGGGTGGCGCGTTCACGCAGTTCAGTCATGAGTTTCAGACCATTACGGACGCGGGCGAGGACGTCATTTACATACAGAGGGAGAAGGGCATCGCCATCAACGCGGAGGTCCTGAACGATGACACGCTCCGCGAACTCGGGGTCACACGAGAGGAGCTTACCGAGGTGAAGACCGCGGAGGTCGGGAACATCTTCAACTTCGGCCGACAGAAGGCGGAGGACATCGGACTCGTCTACAAGAACGAGGCGGGCGAGAGCGTTCCCGTATGGATGGGTTCCTACGGGATCGGCGTCACGCGCCTCATGGGCGTCATCGTCGAGAAGTTCGCGGACGAGAAGGGCATGGTCTGGCCGGAGGCGGTCGCGCCGTTCCCCGTTCACCTCATCGAGCTCTCTGGTCAGGATGCCGAGATAAAGGAGTACGCGGACGAACTCTACAGCGGTTTCAAGGACCACGGCGTCGAGGTCCTCTACGACGACCGTGATGCGCGCGCGGGCGAGAAGTTCAACGATAGCGACCTCATGGGCATTCCGTACCGCGTGGTCGTGAGTCGAAAGACGAAGGAGGAGGGTAAGTACGAGGTCGTGAACCGGCGGACCGGCGAGGTCGAGCACCTCGACGAGGAATCGCTCTACGAGAAGTTCGTAAACGCTAGGGCGGCATGAGCAAGTACCCCGGCTACATCGACCGCCTCATGGGGACGCTCTCGACGGACATCGGCATCGACCTCGGGACGGCGAACACCTTGGTATACCTCAAAGGGAAGGGCATCGTCCTCAACGAGCCTACCATCGTCGCCATCAACCGGAAGACGGGACAGCTCGTCGCGGTCGGAAACGACGCGAAGACGATGCTCGGACGCACGCCCGCGCACATCGAGGTCGTGCGGCCCCTCGTCCACGGCGTCATCTCGGACTTCGAGGTGACCGAGGAGATGATCGCGTATCTCATCAACAAGGTACGCTCCGGGTCGCGCTCTCTCATCGCGCCGCGCGTCCTCATCGGCGTGCCGTCGGGTATCACGTCGGTCGAAATGCGCGCGGCGCGCGACGCCGCGAAGAACGCCGGCGCGCGCTGGGTGTACCTCATCGAGGAACCGATCGCGGCGGCGATCGGCGCGAAGCTCCCCATCCATAAGCCGCAGGGGAGCATGATCATCGACATCGGCGGCGGCACGACCGACATCGCGGTGATGTCCCTAAACGGCATCGTGACGGCGCGGAACCTTCGCGTTGCCGGTGACCAGCTCAATGAGGACATCATGGCGTACATCCGCGACCAGTTCAAAGTGCTCGTCGGCGATCGTACCGCGGAGGACACGAAGATCGCGCTCGCCTCTCTCGAGGAGTCCGGTGATTCGAAGGAGCTCATCGTTCGCGGGCGCGACGTGATGACCGGCCTTCCGCGCGAGGTCATCATCACCGACAGCGATATCCGCGAGGCGATCATGGGGTCGCTCAATCAGATAGTCGAGGCGACCCGCGACGTCATCGAGCTCACGCCGCCCGAAGTCCTCGCGGACGTCATGCAGCGCGGCATCACGCTCTGCGGCGGCGGGGCGCTCATACCGGGAGTGCCGAAGCTTCTCGAGAACGTCCTCAAACTCCCGGTCATCGTCGTTCCCGACCCCTTGCGCGCGGTCATGCGCGGCATCGGGTCGGTCCTTGAAGGTCTCGATATCTATGAAGAGTTACTTATCGAAAACGAGGGAGAGCTCTCTCCGCAGATCTGATGCGGGAGGTCTTCGGCGCCTCGTCGCATGGATAGTGGTCGCGTTCCTCGTGCTCCTTCTCGCCAGAGGACCGCTTGGTGCGCTCGGCTCCATGGTCACGTCACCTGCGTTCTCGTTTCGACACTGGCTCGAGACGTCATCCGCGACGATACCCGTCTTCGTACGGAGCCGTCTTGAGCTCGAATCCGAGATAAACGACCTTCGTTCGAAGCTCGCCGCGGAAGAGGGCAGGAACGCGGCGTTCTCGTTCGTAACGGACGAGAACCGCGAGCTCCGGGCCCTCTTCGCGTCGTCGTCCTCGCCGCGCATCCTCGCGGGCGTCATTTCGCGGCCGCCGCTTACGCCGTACGACACCCTCATCATCGATCGCGGAGCGGAGGACGGCGTCATCGAGGACGCGCCGGTCTATTTCGGGAATGACCGCGCCGTCGGGTACGTTCGTACCGTGTTCAGTGGGAGCGCGCTCGTCTCCTTGTTCTCGTCGCCGGGCGCGGAATCGACCGTGTACGTCTTCGGTCCGAACATCTTCACGACGGCAGAGGGTGAAGGCGGCGGCGTCATCCACCTCTCCGTGCCCCAGGGCATCGAAGTAAAGGCGGGTGACGTCGTGGTACTCCCGTCCCTCGATGGTGGCGTCCTCGGTCTCGTCGACCACGTGACCGCCGAGCCGACCGAACCCGAGCAGGACGCGTACGTCCTCTACGACGTACCGCTCCAGTCCGTTCGCCTCGTCGCGGTCGGGACGACACCGGTTCGACCGGTCTCGTGGAGCGAGGCGACGGACGAGGTCGATCGTGCACGCGCTGTCTTTACGTTCGATATCCCATCGACGACACCCGAGAAGATCGCTCCGTCAACGACAACGCCATGACCTCCATGCGCATCATCGCTTTCATTTGTCTGTTCTTCGCGGCTCTGTACCTGCCGCTCTGGCTCTTCGCGCTCGGCGCCGTCGCATACGCGTTCACGTTCCGCGCGTACGAGCTTCTCGTCCTCGCGGTCCTCATCGATGCCGAGTTCGGCGAGCCGGGTACGGGAGCGTACCGTTACACGGCGTCGGTCGCGATCGCGCTCCTCTTCGCGGCGCTCGTACGACCGTATCTTCGTTTCTACGCATGAGATTCTTCAGGAAAAAAAGACGAGCCGAGATATCGTTCGATGAGATCCTTCTCGATTCATCGAACCTTCCGTCGTTCAACACGGGACGCTTGGAGGGGCGCATCGAGCTTCCGCTCCAGAAGCGGAACGTGTACGTCGTCGGGGGTATCTTCGCGGTCATCGCGCTCGTCTTCTTCTCGCAACTCGTCAATCTTCAGGTCATTCAGGGAGCGGAACTGAACGCGAAGAGCGAGAGCAACCGACTCGACCAGAGCATCATCATCGCTGAACGTGGCATCATCTATGACCGCTATGGCGAGCTCCTCGCCTGGAACGAACGCGACGCGGCGGGGAAGTACGATTTTCCGGTGCGGGCGTACACCGACCGCCGCGGGTTCGGCCAGCTTCTCGGGTACGTGAGCTACCCGCAGCGAGATAAGGCCGGTTTCTACTACCGTACCGAGTACATAGGACGTAACGGCGTCGAAAGCGCGTACGACGACGTGCTCCGGGGAGAGAACGGACGGCACCTCATCGAGGAGAACGTCCACGGTGACACTATCTCCGAGAACGCGGTCGATGAGCCGGTCCCTGGGAAACCGCTCTCCCTCGCGCTCGACGCGGAGCTCTCGGAGGTCATGTACGACCTCATCGCGTCGACGACGGCAGAGAACGGGTTTAGAAGCGGCGCCGCGGCGATGATGGACGTCGATACCGGCGAGATCGTGGCGCTCGCGAGCTTCCCGTCGTACGACCCGGAGGTCCTCGCAGACGGCGACGACGTCGCGAAGATCGAGGAGTACAACGCCGATAAGCGGTTTCCGTTCCTCGACAAGGTGATGGGCGGCGCGTACGTCCCCGGCTCCATCGTGAAGCCCATCGTCGCCTACGGCGCGCTCGCCGAGCACATCATCAGTCCCGACAAGGTCATCGTGTCGACGGGCTCGCTTACCATTCCGAATCCGTACGACCCGTCGCATCCCGCCGTCTACCGCGACTGGAATCCGTCCTTGGGCGCGATGACCATCCGCGAGGGGCTCGCGTTCTCGTCGAACGTCTTTCTCATGACGATCGGCGGCGGCTTCGGCGACCAGAAGGGCCTCGGCATAGCGAAGCTCGACAAGTACTACCGCCTCTTCGGACTCGGACAGAGGACGGGCGTCCCCCTCGACGGCGAACAAGCCGGTGTCGTCCCCGACCCCGTATGGAAGGAGAAGGTCTTCAAGGACGAGTGGCGCCTCGGCGACACGTACCTCACGTCGATCGGTCAGTTCGGCTTCCAGGTGACGCCGCTCCAGATGCTTCGAGCGTACGCGGCGATCGCGAACGGCGGGAAGCTCGTGACGCCGCAGGTCGTCTTAGGGGCAGAGGGAGACACCGTCGACCTCCATCTCGACCAAAGCGCTCTCACGGTCGTGAAGGAAGGCATGCGCGAGGCCGTCACGAAGGTCGGCGGTACCGCGCGCGCCCTCGATCGGAAGGATGTCATGGTAGCGGCGAAGTCGGGGACCGCAGAGCTCGGCACGTCGAAGGCGTACGTGAACTCGTGGGTCGCCGGATTCTTCCCGTACGAGCACCCCAAGTACGTATTCATCCTTCTCATGGAGTACGGTCCGCGCACGAACACGGTCGGCTCGAGCTCCGTCATGGGTAAGGTGTTCGAGTGGATGGCAACGCACCGGAAGGAGTATTTCGGTGCCTAAAATCGTCAAGTTGACTTCAAAGGTGGCCTACGTATAATTGACTCACTAATTTTATGCACCATGAATGAACCACATGACTCGTTCCTTACTCAGGAGAAGTTCGAGGAGCTGAAGAAGGAACTCTACCATCTCAAAACGGTTCGCCGAAAGGAGGTAGCGGAGTCATTGGAGTACGCGCGGTCGCTCGGCGACATCTCGGAGAACGCCGAGTACCAGGAGGCGCGCGACATGCAGGCCGCGATCGAGGAGCGCATCCAGTACCTCGAGAAGGTCATCAAGGAGGCGAAGATCGTCGCGACGACGAAGAAGGGCGACGTCGTCGCCTTGGGCTCCGAGGTCACCATCCAGAAGGAGAAGACGAACGAGGCGCACACGTACACGATCGTCGGTTCCGAGGAGGCGAACATTCACGAGCGGAAGCTCTCGTTCCTCTCGCCCTTAGGCGAGGCGCTCATGGGGAAGGCGAAGGGTGACACGTTCACCTTCGAGACGCCGAACGGCAAGCAGTCGTACACGGTCACGAAAGTGGCGTAGAACATAGAAAAAGCATCCTCTACGGATGCTTTTTCCGTTCTACGAGCCGGAGCGATGTTTCGCCGACCACACGGAGGCGAAACCGCGAGGTCGGGCAGGAGGTATTTGTGGGCGTAGCGAACTAGTAACCTGACGCTAGAGATTCGAAAAAACATCCTCTACGGATGCTTTTTTCGTCCGACCGGGGAACGTTGCATTTGCGCGCGTTCACGGTACTATGATTTTCATGTCAGCACTGGAAGAGATACGAAACGAGCGCCTCAAAAAGCTCGAGCTCCTCAAGGAGAAGGGAATAGACCCCTACCGCGCGACGACGACGCGGACCCACACGATCGCAGAGGCCGACGGTCGATTCGACGAGCTCGCCGCAAGCGGCGAGCAAGTCACGCTCGCCGGACGCGTGATGGTCGTTCGCGGTCAGGGCGCCATCCTCTTTGCGGACCTCCAAGACGGCACGGGGAAGTTCCAGGCGGTCGTGAAGGAGGACACGCTCGCCGCGGATTCCTTCGCGCTCTTCCGCGACGCTGTC
>DASTSP010000048.1:0-2343 GCA_035760625.1 Minisyncoccota bacterium
TAAGCAACTACACGCGGAACATCGTCGTCGAGCGCTACGGCGTCGACCCGAAGAAGGTGGAGGTCGTTCACAACGGCATCAAGCCGGGCCGTCCGCGTCGGCTTCCGCCCGCCCTCGCGGAATTGAAGCGAGCCGGGAAGAAGATCGTCTTCTATAACGGCCGCATCACCATTCAAAAGGGCGTCGACTACTTCGTTCGCGCGGCGCGGCGCGTCGTCGACGTCGACCCGTCGGTCGTCTTCGTCATCTCGGGATGGGGTGACATGGAGCGACAGATCATGCACCTCGTCGGCTCTCTCGGTCTCTCGGAGAACGTCATCTTCGCGGGCGCCCTCTGGGACGAGGAGCGCGACCGCATGTACCAAGCGGCGGACCTCCTCGTCATGCCATCGGTCTCCGAGCCGTTCGGTCTCGTGCCTCTCGAGGCGATCCAGCACGGGACGCCGGCTCTCATCTCGAAGCAATCCGGAGTCGCGGAGGTTCTCACGCACGCGCTCAAGGTCGATTTTTGGGACGTCGACGAGATGGCGAACAAGATACTCGCGGCGCTCCGCTACCCGCGGATGAGCCGCCAGCTCGTCGAAGAGGGACAGCGCGAGCTCCACCGCGTGACGTGGCGTCGCGCCGCGGAGAAGGTCATCTCGCTCTACCATCGCCTCCTCTCGTGGTGGCGAGAGGGGAGAATGGGGTAGAATGAACATACATCATGCTTAGCGTTTGTCCGTATTTTCACGTCCATCAGCCGCACCGCGTGAAGCGGTACCGGGTCTTCGACATCGGACGAGACGGCGAGTATTTCAACGCGAAGGACGATACGGATCTCAACAACGAGAAGGTGCTCTACAAGGTCGCCGAGAAGTCGTACCTTCCGGCGACGGCGGTCCTCGGCGACCTCCTCGCGCGGCATCCCGAGTTCCGCTTCGCGTTCTCCTTCTCGGGAACCGTCCTCGACCAGTTCGAGGAGTACGCGCCCCATGTCCTCAAGCGATTCCAGGAGCTCGTCGCCTCCGGCCGCGTCGAGATACTCGCCGACACGTACTACCACTCGCTCGCGTTCTTCTACTCGCCCCGTGAGTTCGAGCGGCAGGTCGCGCACCACGCGAAGCGCGTGAAAGAGCTCTTCGGCGTCACGCCGCGCGTGTTTCGGAACACCGAACTCTCGTACACGAACGACCTCGCGCGTTGGTGCGATGAGCGCGGCTACCTCGGCATCATGGCGGAAGGCTGGGACCCGATACTCGGCTGGCGGAGCCCGAACTACGTGTATCGCCCCGTCGGCACGCGGAACATCAAGGTCCTCCTCAAGAACTACAAGCTCTCGGACGACATCGCGTTCCGTTTCGGGAATCGCTCGTGGGAGAGTTGGCCCTTAACCGCGGAGACGTACGCGCACTGGGTGCACGCGCACCACGGCGACGGGCACACGATCAATCTCTTCATGGACTTCGAGACCTTCGGCGAACATCAATGGGAGGACACCGGCATCTTCGACTTCCTTCACGAGCTTCCGAACCGGCTCCTCTCTCATGGTGAGACGACCTTCAAGACGCCGACCGAGACCATCCTTTCGTACGACGCGGTCGGCGACTTCGACGTGCCCCACATCCTCACGTGGGCGGACACCGATCGCGACCTCACCGCGTGGGTCGGGAACGACATCCAGCGCGACGCGATCGCCTCGATCTACGGCATGGAGGACGACGTCATGCGAACCGGCGACAGCGGCCTCATCGAGACGTGGCGTCGACTTCAGACGTCAGACCACTTCTACTACATGTGCACGAAATGGTTCAACGATGGGGACGTGCACGCGTACTTCAGTCCGTACGAATCCCCATACGATGCGTATATCGCTTTCATGAACGCCCTCTCTGACTTACAATTGAGGGTGAAGGAAGCATTGCGGAGGTCGACCGAGCGAATCGAAGCGCCGCGTCCGAGTCTATGGGAACGTTTCATCTCGTGGCTCCGGCGCCTCTTTGGCAAACTCGCGTTCATTATCAGGCGGCGCACGGGCGTTCGTACGCCGTAACAGTTCATCAGTTCTTATTTATGACAACAATAGCGAAGAAGGGGGGGAAGAAGACCGGGGCGAAACGAGATCTCAAGAAGGCTAAGCGCGTCCTCGCCCGTGCCGAGGGGGCGCAGTGTTTTTGGGTGACGAACGGCGCGATCATCTCGACGCTCGTCGACCTCTCGAACCTCCTCGGAGAGATGGAGACGTCCGTGTACCGATACCACGTCACGAAGGATAAGAACGACTTCGCCGATTGGGTGGAGTTCGTGCTTGGCGATAGGGAGCTCGCTCTCGCCCTTCGGAAGGCGAAACAGCCGAAGAGCGCG
>DASTSP010000049.1:0-4961 GCA_035760625.1 Minisyncoccota bacterium
GGTGTAGCATCACTCATCATGCTCGCGGTCTCGTGGCGACAAGCCCGAAAGGGACTCCGAGAAGAATAGCAACTATGTTCGTAGACGAGCTCACAATCGACGCGAAGGCGGGTAACGGAGGCGACGGCGTCGTCAGGTGGCGTCGTGAGAAGTTCGTCGACCGCGGCGGCCCGGCGGGAGGGAACGGCGGAAAGGGGGGCGACGTCTACATGCGGGCGGTACGCGACCTTTCGCTCCTTTCGAAGTACACGGGCGAGAAGACGTTTCGGGCGGAAGACGGCCGGCCTGGTGAAAAACGCAGTAAATACGGCAAGGATGGAGAGGATCTCTATATCGACGTGCCGGTCGGCGCGACGGTGACCGAACACGAGCGGGAGCGCGTCTACACCTTCACGAAGGAGGGTGAGACTCACAAGGTGCTCCTCGGCGGACGTGGCGGCCTTGGAAACGAGTATTTTAAGTCCTCGACGAATCGTTCTCCCGAGGAGTCGACGAAGGGAAAGAGGGGCGAAGCAGGCCGATTCACCATCGTTCTCGCTCTCATGGTGGACGGTGGTCTCGTGGGCGTCCCCAATGCCGGGAAGTCCACGCTCCTCAACGCGCTCACGAACACGCGCGCGAGAGTGGGCGCATATCCCTTCACGACCACCGAGCCGCACTTGGGCGAACTCTACGGGTACGTGCTCGCGGACATCCCCGGGCTCATCGAAGGGGCCTCGCTCGGTAAGGGTCTCGGCCACAAGTTCCTCCGGCATGTATCGCGGACGAAGGTCATCATCCACTGCGTCTCCCTCGCAGAAGACGAGCCCGCGGTGACGTATGGTCTCATACGTTCCGAGCTCGGCAAGTACAGCGATGCACTACTCGAAAAGCCGGAGTGGATCGTCCTCACGAAGGCCGATCTCGCGTCCCCTGAAAAGATAGCGGAGACCGAAACGCGGCTTCGCGGAGTGACGACCGCTCCGATCGCGGTCGTGTCGGCGGAGACAGGAGAGGGAATTAAGGAGTTGAGCGACTCTCTCACGCACTTTTTCAAGAAGGGAATGGATCAATAAAGACGTCGAACAGGTCACTTTCTATTGACAGAAATGTCTTTCGTGTTAGTGAAATATACATATGCACGGCTTAACCAAGCCATATATGTAATTCATTCGGCTGATTGCCTTAAAATCGTTGACAATATTGTCTTTCGTGTCTTTATTGCTTGTCTCTATGAGGGGACAACGGTACTATTACGCCCATGAAAACGTACACGCCGACCATCGGAATCGAGGTCCATGCGGAACTTAAGACGCGGACGAAGATGTTCTGCGACTCGAAGAACGAGCCGCATGACGCGGAGCCGAACACGAACGTCTGTCCCATCTGTATGGGACACCCAGGCACGCTCCCGACCATCAACCGTCAGGCGGTCGAGCATGTACTCAAGGTGGGTATGGCGCTCGGCAGCGAACTCGCGTCGTACACCGAGTTTGATCGGAAGAACTATTTCTACCCGGACATCCCGAAGGGGTACCAGATAAGTCAGTACGAGTACCCGCTCGTGAAGGGCGGTACGCTCGCGGGCGTGGCGATCACGCGCGTCCACCTCGAAGAGGACACCGCCCGGTCGCTCCATGACCAGGGGGAGGGAAGCGTCATCGACTATAATCGCGCGGGCGTCCCCCTTATGGAGCTCGTGACGGAACCGGTCATCCACGATGCGAAGGCTGCGGGCGACTTCGCACGAGAACTACAGCTCCTCCTTCGTACCCTCGGGGTATCCGATGCCAACATGGAGCGGGGAGAGATGCGAGTAGAGGCGAACATATCGGTAAGCGATTCGGACACGTTCGGCACGAAGGTCGAGGTGAAGAATCTCAACTCATTTAAGTCCGTCGAGGGTGCGATCGAGTACGAGGTAAGGCGGCAGATCGAGGCCATCGAACGCGGAGAGCAGGTGATCCAGGAGACGAGGGGTTGGGACGAGGCTAAAGGCAAGACATATAGTCAGCGAGTTAAGGAGTCAGCGCATGATTATCGTTACTTCCCGGAGCCGGACCTCCCGAAACTCTCTGTTGATGAGGCTCTCTTATCTCGGATACGCGAGTCGATGCCTGAATTACCGGCACAGAAGCGCGAAAAATATAGTAATCTCGGATTAACGACTGAACAAATATCGGTCATCATCAGCGATGCCGCCGTTGATTCGTTCTTCTCGCGATGCGTGGAAAGCGCGGAAAGTGATGGTGATCTCGTTCGATTGTCCGCGAATTATCTCGTCACCGACCTGCTCACGCTCGTGGACGACACCGGGAGGCTCGATAAGGCACACGCCGACCTGTTCTTCGCCCTCATGCGCATGGTTCACGATTCACGGGTCACTTCTCGTGTTGCGAAGGACATTCTCGAGGAGGTCGTGATCGATGGCGCAGATCCTGAAGTGATCGCAAAGGACCGCGGACTTCTCCAGTCGAGTTCAGATGAAGCCTTGCTCCCGATCGTTGACGAGGTCATCGGCGCAAATAAGACCGTTGCCGATGATTTCGAGGCGGGTAAGGAGGCTGCTCTCCAGTACCTCGTTGGGCAGGGAATGAAACTCTCTCGCGGAAGTGCTAACCCGAAGGTGCTTGCGGACTTGTTTAGGAAGCGGCTCGGCTAGGCGCGCTCGCACAGCCGATATCTCCTTTGATACCACTATACAGCGCCATAGGCGGGTGTATACTGTAGGGAATATGGAGGTCCTTGTTCTTGATGGAAAGAACTACGTGAAAGCGAGCAAGGCCGCTCGAGATCTCGGCTATGCGACCGATTACGTCGGCCAACTCTGCCGGAGCGGCAAGGTCGATGCGCGCCTCATAGGCCGTACATGGTACGTCGACCCGGACCAGCTCGGACACCATCGCGTCGAAAAGAAGCGCATGTCTCGCGTTAAGGCTCGCGAGCAGGCGAAGAAGGCGATAGAGGAGGTGCATCGCCTCCGCGTCAACGATACGACGCCGAAGCCACATTTCACCGCGGGAATACGCTACGAGCCGGATGATCGGGAGCTCATACCAGAAACCCGAAAATTAAGCGTCGAATCGCTCGGCCTTGTGAAGGTCCATCCGGATGAGGTCGAAGGGAACGAGCTCACCATCGAGAACGAGGGGGAAAAGATACTCATGTCGGGCGACCTGACGGTCGAAGACGTGTCAGATGACCCCGTGGAGGTCGATACCGTCGTACTCACGCCGCGCGTCGTCCGGAGGACGAGGAAGGAAGTGCTCGCCGAAGAGCGAAAGCGTCTCAAAGAGGAGCGCGAAGCAGCTAAAGAGGCAGAAGAGACGCGTTTCATCGATAGGATCGCGTCCTCAACGGACGATGACGGGCAAGAAAGTACCGTAGTGCCGATAAACGCCGTAGAAACGCGTACAGAGCCTCAGGAAGGCCTAGGAGCTCTCGCAGATGTGGCAGATGCTACAGATGAACTTCAAGCGGATTTTGAACCAGAGCCCTCGGTAGAGCGAGTGGGTTGGGGCGCGCGGGTCGCCGTTCTTCTCGCGACCATCGCGCTCGTCGCACTCACCATGCCGGTCACGAAACTCATGTACTACTCCGGAGAGACCGATACATCCGTTATCTCGTATACCTACGAGCCGCAAGAAGCATTCGGTAATCTGTGGCAGAGAATAATGGAATCTCGGGTACACGATATTATAGGAACACGAATAAAATGGTGACCAGATAGTAACCCAGAGAGCCGTCTCGAGCGGCTTTTTTCCTACTTCGCGCAGTAACGGGGTACAGTAACGGCGAATCTGGTCGCCGCGCTGATCTATGCCCTAACTCCCTCGCTCGGACCAGCGCGTAATTCACGGTGAATCGCCGTCATCGAGCAGAGCCGGATGGTCTGTCGATGCCAGCCATTGGAGACGAGCGCACGAGCGCCTCGTGCTCACCGCCACGTCGGAAATTGTGGTATCCGAGCGGGGGAGAGCACCGCCGAAATTAGGCGAAAAAGTTATCCCCGCGCGGGGCGATTTTTCGTGCGAGAAAAACGCGAAAAAACTTTATAATTTATAGGTATTTCAGTCATTTCATAGATGTCGAATTTACTCAACGTAGAGGGTAAAGAATTCACGACGGCGACGGCAGCGGCAAAGCAACTCGGGTACACCAAAGACTACCTCCTGTTGCTCATCAAGGACGGCAAAGTCGAAGGTCGCAAGATCGGGAACAAGTGGTTCGTGCACGTTCCATCGGCCGAACGGTTTTTTCGACAGGCAGCTATCTCGAAGGTAGTGCGGCGACGGAGGATATCACTCGAGCGAAAGTCCGAGCTCGAGCGTCATGTCCGTGCTCGGGTCGGCGGGAGCCATAAAGCGGCGGTCCTCGAGACGCTCGCGATCCTCATCATCGGTCTCTCGCTCGGCGCGACCGGCTACCTTGGCAGTGTCTCGGAGACCGCGTCCGCTGGGAGCTCTCTCGCGTTCCTGGAACGACTCGCGATCTCGTTTCATGGACTCTTCGCACCGGAGGAAGTGCGGACGGATTTCGGGAACACCGACATCGCGGTTCCGACGACGACCGCGACGACGTCGGTCGCGACGGAGCGCCCGTCGCCAGCCATGATCGTCGCACCCGCGGAGTCGTTCACCGAGGATTCCGTCGATGCGCTCAAGGAATCGTTCTCCGACGAGGTGAACGTGACCGTCGATCCGAACGACTCGCATACCGGCATCATCGTTCCCGTTTTCAAGAGCGGGCCCGGAGAACCATACCGGTTCCTCTTGGTGCCTATGGCGAGCGCATCGTCGTCTGAGACGCAATAAATTTTCATGCAGTTCGTTATCCGAAAACCGCACACCCTCGCACTCCTCCTCGGAGTCGCGTTCGTGCTCGCGCAGTTTTCGGGTGCGGCGCACGCGTCGGCCGCAGCGAACTACGAGCTCAATTACCAAGGCAAGCTCACCGATAGCTCGAACGCCGCGGTCGCGGAC
>DASTSP010000050.1:0-2771 GCA_035760625.1 Minisyncoccota bacterium
GTCCGCGACCGCGGCGTTCGAGCTATCGGTGAGCTTGCCTTGGTAATTGAGCTCGTAGTTCGCTGCGGCCGACGCGTGCGCCGCACCCGAAAACTGCGCGAGCACGAACGCGACTCCGAGGAGGAGTGCGAGGGTGTGCGGGTTTTTGAGTAAGCGGTGCATGGTCGTTTGTGTATCGTCCTAGAATCCGTGAGCGAAACCGAAGAGCCAGTTGACGAAGGTCTCTACCCTCAAGCCGAAGGCGCTCGTGAACGCCTCGTACGCGTTCGCGAAGAAGCGGGTCTCGTTGCCGAAGACGGCGCCGCCGCCTCCCTGCCCACCGCCCGTCGCCTGGTGGTAGACGTTCACCTGAATGGCGTCGAGACTTATCGTGTTGTTCCCTGGGTGTGCGATGACGTCGACGAGAAGATTCCCGTTGGTCGTTTCCGAAGGCGACCAAGAGCGGCTCCACGTGTCACCCTGACCGCCGACGGTGTAGACGGCGTCGAGCTGCGTGAGAACGCTCGTCGTCTTCTCGAAGGTCCACGACGAGCCGCCGTCCCAGGAGAGTTTGACGCCGATCGTGCCGCTCGCCGAACTGCCGGACGCCTCGAGTTTGACGCCGATGCCGGTCATGGCATCGTTCTGCGGCACCGTGAAGTTGAAGGTACCGTACGATTGCTGTACGCCGCTTCCCGATGTCGTCACGTACGACCCGTCAGAGGCGTACGCGTTCCCGCCTGCTGTCCATCCGTTATGAGGCGTCCCGTTCCCCGCTGGCGGGAAGTAGCCGGCCTCGCTCCCTATCGTCGTGCCGGAGTTGGGATCGATCGCGCCGCCGCTTCCGCCGTCGGAGCCTCCGGACGTCGTCGTCGCGACGACCGGCGTGAAGTTCTCACCGAGCGCGGTCGCTCCACCTCCGCCGCCCACCGCACCGACGCGCGCGAGCGCATGGAGGACACCCGGGGCGCTCCCCGACTTGTCGACCGCACCGGAGACCGCGCCCACGGCGGTGACATCACCGGTGTTCATCGCGACGTAGAGCCGGTCAGAGCCGGAGAGGTTCGCGACGCTTCCCGTGAGAATGTAGTCGTTCGTCGTCGTCGCGGTGAACGGCTCACCGAAGGAGATCGCGCCCGCGCCGTTCTCCACCGAGACCGTGGGTGCACCGCCGACCGCCGCGTCGGGGCCGCTGTGCGTACGGTCGCTGTCGTTATCACGATAGAGGCCGACGTTCGTGATGTCGTTCTCGCCGACCCCCTTCACGCTCGAGAGCTCGAAGGCGAGCGATTCGACTTCGATCGACTCTCCGTGAGGCGCGAGACTGAAGGCGAAAAGCGGCTCGTCGGTAATGGAGCCGGTTGAGAACTGGTCGGAGACCTGTCCTTCCGAGTGCGCACCGAACGTGAGCCCACCTTCGATCGTGACCTTCTTCGCGTCGTATCCCGCGGTCGTCGAGCCGCTCCCATGGATGAGCATGCTGAGCGCCGTCGTAGCGGAGTTCGCCGTCCCGAAACTCGTGAACGAGAGACCCGAGACGGTAAGCGTGTCGCCCGCGAGGAAGTTCACGTCGACCGATATGACGAGAACGGAATCGTCGCCCTCGTACGAGACGGGATTCGATACTTTGTCCGAAGCCGTGCCGCCGAACGTCGCGCTCGTATCGGAGGAATCGAAGCGCATGTCGACCGAGGACGTCGCGATAGCGATGCGAATATCCGTGCTCGCGCTAATATCGCCGGCCGGGTCGGTAATGGTAATGGTGGATATACCCGCGGCGCTCTGCCCCGATGTGAACGTCTGGTCGTCCGCGGACGTGAAGAACGGCAGTCCGGTGTAGGTCGCCGTCACCGTAACGTCGAACGCGGGCATGCTGAACGAGCAGTCGCCGATGCCGGTACAAACGTCGTTCGTCGAACTCCACCCACCGAACGTGTAGCCCGAGGGCGGTGTTTGTGTGATCGTGATCGCGGTGCCGTAGTCCTTCTGTCCTGCGGCCGTACCGCCTAACGTGCCGCCGTTTGAGACCAAGGAGAGCGAATGTATCGAGACGGTGACGCCGTCCGACCATGAGGAGTACGAAGAGCCGTTCCCTGCCGCGTCGGTGCACGAGTAGCGGTAGTAGTACGTGCCATCGTTCTCGCCCGTGAACGTATGGTCGCCGTCCGTTCCTACGGAGGTCGTTCCCATGGCGAGCGAGAGCCCGTCGGTGTCTCCCACATCTACCTGCGCGGAGCAGGACGAAAGACCAGCGAGCGCATCGGATGGCGCACCCGTGAAGGTAAGAGTCGTCGTCGAGACATAGTCTCCATCGTCGCTCGGCGTCGGGACCGTCGGCGCCGTCTTGTCTATCTTGATGGCGCCCGACGATTGGACCGTCTGGACGTTCCCGGCGTTGTCGGTCGATTTCCAGCGGACGTAGTTCGTCGCGGATTCCGTGGATACGGTGACCGCGGTGCCCGATGTTACCGGGTTACAGGTGTTCGTCGTGTCGGTGCAGTATACGGTCGACGCGATGCCGGAGAGAACATCGATGGTAGAGAGACTGTATGTGACGTCGGAGGTATACCACCCGTTCGTGCCGGCACTTCCTCCGGTCACCGAGCCTGACGTCCCCGGCGCGCTTTTATCGATCTTGATCGCGCCCGACGATTGGACCGTCTGGACGTTCCCCGCGTTGTCGGTCGACTTCCAGCGGACGTAGTTCGTCGCGGATTCCGTGGATACGGTGACCGCGGTGCCCGATGTTACCGGGTTACAGGTGTTCGTCGTGTCGGTGCAGTATACGGTCG
>DASTSP010000051.1:0-5147 GCA_035760625.1 Minisyncoccota bacterium
CGGGTCTCACGCGAGGACTCACGGTCGTCGATACCGACGCCCCCATCACCGTGCCGGTCGGCGAGAAGGCGCTCGGCCGGCTCATGAACGTGCTCGGACAAACGCTCGACGGACAGGGTCAGATCGAGGACGCTCCGAAACTCCCCATTCACCGGAAACCGCCGGAGTTCACCGAGCAGTCGACGAAGACCGAGGTCTTCGAGACCGGCATCAAGTCGGTCGACCTCCTCGCACCGTTCATCAAGGGCGGTAAGGTCGGCCTCTTCGGCGGCGCGGGCGTCGGGAAGACCGTCCTCATCCAGGAGCTCATCCGTAACGTCGCGACCGAGCATGGCGGGTATTCCGTCTTCGCCGGTGTCGGTGAGCGCGTGCGCGAGGGTAACGATCTCTACCACGAGATGAAGGATTCGGGCGTTCTCGCGAAAACGGCGCTCGTCTTCGGACAGATGAACGAGGTGCCGGGCGCGCGTGCGCGCGTCGGACTCACTGGGCTCACGATGGCGGAGTACTTCCGTGACGAGGGAGGAAAGGACGTCCTCTTCTTCATGGACAACGTCTTCCGCTTCACGCAGGCCGGTCAGGAGGTATCGTCGCTCCTCGGCCGCGTGTCGTCGGCGGTGGGGTACCAGCCGACCCTGGCTGAGGAGATGGGACAGATGCAGGAGCGCATCACCTCGACGACGAAGGGCTCCATCACGTCGGTTCAGGCCGTATACGTGCCGGCAGACGACCTCACCGATCCCGCACCGGCGACGACCTTCTCGCACCTCGACTCGACGGTCGTCCTCTCTCGCGCCCTCGCGTCGCTCGGCATCTATCCGGCTATCGACCCGCTCGGTAGTAACTCATCGGCGCTCGACCCCCATGTCGTCGGCAAGGACCACTACGAGGTCGCGCAAGGCGTGAAGCAGGTCCTCCAGCGGTACAAGGACCTCCAGGACATCATCGCCATTCTCGGTATCGAAGAGCTCTCCGACGACGACAAGCGACTCGTGTACCGTGCGCGAAAGATCCAGCGATTCCTTAGCCAACCTTTCTTCGTCGGCGAGGTCTTCACGGGTACCCCTGGCAAGTATGTACCCCTGAAGGAGACCATCCGCGGCTTTAGGGAGATACTCGAAGGGAAACACGACGATAAGCCGGAGCAGGCCTTCTACATGAAGGGCGGCATCGAGGAGGTAACCGGCTAGCGCATATGGCACACACTACGTTCGAACTCACCATATCGAAGGTCGATGGCCCGCTCTATGCGGGTCCGGCCGAGTCCGTGACGCTTCCCGGCGCCGCGGGAGAGCTTACCGTGTACGCGAAGCACGAGCCGCTGATCGCGCTCCTCAAGAAGGGGACAATCACGGTCCGTGGTGGAGAGGGCCCGCGCACCATCGACATCGAACGCGGCCTCCTCGAGGTGAGCGGCACGAGCGTCACCGTTCTCGTATAAAAAAACCGCGCACGAGAGTGCGCGGCGAAGACTGGAGGTGCCGAATCGCTCGGCACGGAGAGTGTCGCACATGGCGGACGTTTCCGCAAGCAAAAAAAGAGGGTTACGAGCTTGCGCCCGTAACCCCGTTTGTGGCCTCTAGTACATCTAGATCAAAGGAGTGATCCGGACGAGGTACGAGGAGAGGGTCCTCGCGCCCGAATCAACACCTACTATGACATGAAGTTGGAACGCACGCAAGCCCACTCGATTTACCTTTAAAATGTGCTATACATACACCTATGTTCGATAAAGCGAAGAGTTTTTTGATGAAGAAGATGCTTGAGCGTCAGCTCAAGAACGCGCCAGCCGCCGAGCGCGAGATGATCATGACCCTCATGGAGAAGAATCCCGAGCTCTTCCAAAAGATCGCGACGGAGATGCAGGCGGAGATCAAGGCGGGGAAGTCGCAGACCGCGGCCGCCATGAAGGTGATGCCGAAGTATCAGGCGGAACTCCAGAAGGCGCTCGGTGGCGTTCCTCCGCCGCGCTCGCAAGGGGCACGATTCAACCCGGACGGCTCGATACACACGTAGACGTTTGTTCACAGAACCCCGGACGCTCAAGCGTCCGGGGTTCTCTCATATGCTACGATGGTATCCATGAAACGGATCTTACTCGTTCTCGGCCATACCGCGTCCGACTCGTACTCGGGACGGCTCGCGGACGCGTACGAGTCAGGTGCCCGAAGCGCCGGTCATGAGGTCGTTCGCGTGAACCTCGGAGACCTACGGTTCGACCCGGTCCTACGTGAGGGCTACCGCCGCGTCCAAGACCTCGAGCCTGACCTCAAGATGGTCCAGGAACACATCCTCTGGGCCGACCACCTCGTATTCGTATACCCTAATTGGTGGTGCACGATGCCCGCCCTCCTCAAGGGTCTCTTCGACCGCATCTGGCTTCCCGGCTTCGCCTTCAATTTCGACAAGCAGACGAAGCACCTCATCAAGCGCCTTACGGGAAAGACGGGCCGCGTCGTCATCGCGATCGGCACCCAGAGTCCGTTCATGACGTGGTGGCGGTTCGGAGATTTTACGAACGAGATATCGCACGCGATACTCGGGTTCGCGGGTGTGAAGACGTCCGTGACCGCGGTAGGGCCTTCCGACCGCGTGACGCCAGACGTTCGCGAAGGCTGGGTAGAGAAGGTGCGCTCGCTCGGCGCGAGGGGGAGGTAGTTGACACCGACCCTTTACAAACAGGCACCCAGGCGGCACTCTAGTGTGGGCCATTCACCAAAAAGGTGCGTACGATGGAACTCATGTTCTTACTGCCGCTTCTCGCGCTCGCCTTGGTATTCGCCTCGCTCTGGGTCGTCGGCTGGCTTAACGAGCGACGGATCGACCTCTATCAGTACGGCGCGCTCTGTGCCGCGCTCCTCGTGCTCGCTCCCATCCTCTACGTCGCGACCGCGCGGACGCTGAACGAGATGAGCGCGCTCGCGTGCGCGACGGTCTTTCTCATCGGCCTTCTCTGGTGTGCGCTCCTTAGCAAGCGGGGTGCCTGGAGGAACGTGCGGGTGAACCTCGCCTTCATTCGCTACCGAATGTTCGGGAGATGAGTGCGACCTTTCGGCCGGAAGTTATTCCGGCCTTTTTTGTGCGCGGCAAAGAGAAGACTGCTATGATTTCGGTATGCAATCGCGTTCCCTCATATGGCTCTTAATGGGTATCGGCTCCGCCGCGGGGAGTTACGTGCCGCTCCTCTGGGGCGGGAGTTCCTTCTCGTTCGCTTCGGTCATTTTCGCGGGCGTTGGGGGCCTCCTCGGTATTTGGCTCGGCTATCGTCTCGGCTCGTAGGATGAATAACTTCATCGCGACCTAACCGCTGCGGTATATCATATGCACCATGGCGAACAATAAAGGTGTGCTTCCCGTCCTCTTCGTGACCATGCTCATCGACATGGTCGGGATAAGCATGCTCATCCCCATCCTGCCGGTCATCTTTACGGAGCCGTCTTCGCCCGCGTTCATGCTCGCGGGATGGAGCACCGAGGCGCAGTACACGATCGCGGGTCTCCTCACCGCGCTCTTCGGCTTCGTCCAGTTCATCGCGTCTCCGGTACTTGGCGAACTCTCCGACGTCTACGGGCGGAAGCGACTCATCACGCTCGGCGTCGCCGTTCTCGCGCTCTCCCAGCTCGTCTTCGGTCTCGGTATCGCGGTCGGTTCGCTCGCCGTTCTCTTCGTGAGTCGCGCCATCGCGGGTGTCGCCGCGTCGAACTTCAGCATCGCGCAGGCGACAATCGCAGACGTCACGGAACCGCACGATCGGGCCCGTAACTTCGGACTCATAGGCGCCGCCGTCGGCCTCGCGTTCATCCTCGGTCCGTTCCTCGGCGGTACGATAGCGGGTCTAAGCGGGAACGCGGCGCTCCCGTTCTTCGTCGCGGCGGGACTTGGTATCGTGAACGTCATCCTCGTCTCGACCTTCCTCAAGGAGACGCATCACGTCCGCGCAGAGAAGCGGCGCATCACGCCGCTTAAGGCCGTCAACAATATTCGTGCGGCGCTCAAGGACCACGACGCGCGGCCGGTCTACGCCGCCGGTTTTCTCGCGATGCTCGGCTTCGCGTTCTATACGTCGTTCATCGCGATACTCCTCGCGGCTCGATTCGGATTCACCGAGACGATGACCGGCACGTACTTCGCGATTGCGGGTGGGTGGATCATCTTCGCGCAGGTAGTAGTCGTTCGCACTCTCGCGAAGATCTACAGCGATAGAACGCGACTCCTCATCGCGCTCCCGACCCTCGCCGTCATCATCGTGGCGATACCGCTCGTCCACGCGTCCCATTGGCTCTACGTGTTCATGCCGTTTCTCTCGTCGGCCTTCGCACTCGTGACGACCGGCGTGCCGTCTCTCGTGAGTAAAGGCGTCGGACCCGAACGCCAGGGAGCAGCCCTCGGCATCAACGGCTCGCTCCAGGCCCTCGCGCAGGCGTCGGCACCGCTCGTCGCCGGCTTCGCATCCGGGTTCCTCGGTCTCACCGCGGCGTTCGTTATCGGTGCGGGTTGCATGCTCGCCTCGTTTCTCATCATCGTGAAGCGCGTCGCGCGGCGTACTTGACGAGGCGGGCGGTTCTCGCCGAAAATCATCGTATGGCACACCCGTTCGAGGGACTATTCGAGAAGGCGCTCATGCGCAGTCACGGCGACGAGAACGCCGTTCTCGGGCAAGCCGAGCGCCTTCTCGACGAGGGGTATCCACCGAAGGAGATTTGCGACGCGCTTCGAAGCGTGCAGCGCTCGCTCATCGCCGCCGCTGACGAGGCAATCATCGTAGAGGCGCTCGAGGAGCTCGGCATATGCGATGATGAGTAACATGATATCCACGCGAATCGTCGCACGTACCTTCGCCGTCCTCATTGGTGTCTTCTTCGTCGGCTCGCTTGGATATCTCGCGCACTACGCCCTCACTACGCCGGAACCCGTCTCGTGCCCGAGCGACGCCTTCATTTGCCCGGACGGCAATACGGTCGGCCGCGTCGGGCCGTCATGCGCGTTCGCTCCCTGTCCCGATGTGCGCTGACCGGTTTTGACAGTAGGCGGAAGGGGACGTAGGCTTTTTCGAGATGCACCTCGCAAACAACAAGGGAGACCGCCATGGTGGAGGTTGACGTGATGATCGAAGGCGTGAGCGAGTACACGCGCGTCATCGCCGCATT
>DASTSP010000052.1:0-7198 GCA_035760625.1 Minisyncoccota bacterium
CATTACAAGAAGCGGGTGACGATTATTCTACGACACTTCGCTACATTGTAACGCCCACGTTCTAGCAACGGCACAGAGTATGAAAAGCCCTATCTCCCACCACGAGAAGGGTTTTTCATTTGCTCGAGCGCGAATGAAAAACCCTTCTCGTGGCGGGCAAGCCCACCGTCCTACGGACGCGGTATACCTTTCGCAGCAAGTGCTCAAGGTCATGCGGAATGTCCCCGACATTTCTCACCTGAACAGCCCCTGTAAGGGG
Organism: Minisyncoccota bacterium; assembly: GCA_035760625.1. Classification (GTDB taxonomy): domain Bacteria; phylum Patescibacteriota; class Minisyncoccia; order Phycocordibacterales; family UBA918; genus Damh-18. The sequence continues at coordinate 260 of DASTSP010000052.1, forward strand.
TTTCATGTCCGGGGGACATGAAAAAGAGATTGTCGGCGCGGTCGGCCTCACATGGGTAAAAGCGCGGAGGATGAACGTTCCCATACCGTATACTATGCGTAAGGATATGGAGCACGACTCGAATTCGTCGTACGCGAGCACGCGACCGCGCGGGTGGCTCTACATCGCGCTCTTCGCTCTCTTCGCGGCACCGCACACGTCACACGCGGCGTTACTGTACCTCGATCCGGCGGCGACCGAGCTCCATCGCGGTGATACGGTCACCATGGCGCTCCGCCTCGATGTCGACGAAGGGGAGTGCGTGAACACGATACGCGGCGTCGTCCACTATGACCCGTCGATACGCGCCGTCGACGTCTCGCGCGGCGATTCGATATTCTCGATCTGGGTCGAGGACCCTCTCATAGACGAAGCCGCTCACACCATCACGTTCGCGGGCGGCATACCGGGCGGCTACTGCGGCCGCATACCGGGCGACCCATCCCTCACGAACGTCATCCTTCGCATCGTCTTTCGCGCACCGGGGTTCACCGTCGGCGCGGGTTCGGAACCGGAGGCGAAGGTATCGATAGACGAGGGCTCCGAGGCGTACCTCAACGACGGTGTCGGCACCGCGGCACCGCTCCGCGTAGCGGACGCGACGGTATCGCTCCTTCCGACGGCGGGGGATACGCTCTCAGACGACTGGCGCACGGTCGTTCAGAACGACAAAGACGCTCCCGCCGATTTCGATATCACGCTCGCGACGAGCACGACCGCCTTCAGCGGCAAGTACTTCATCACGTTCAATTCGGCTGATAAGCAATCCGGTATCGACCACTACGAGGTCATGGAGGAGCCGTTCACGGAATGGAGCGCGTTCAAGTGGGGAGCCGCCGATGCGCCGTGGACGAAGGCGGAGAGTCCGTACGTTCTCAAGGACCAGTCGCTCAATAGTACGATACGCGTGAAGGCGATAGACAAGGCCGGTAACGTTCGCATCGAGACCTTGGTTCCCGACACGGCGCTCCGGAGCATCTCCCGCGATAGACTCCTTACCATCCTCGTATTCACCGGGCTCGGGGTCGTTCTCGCCGCCGTCGTCTTCTATGCCCTCTGGCGACGCAGGAATCGCATCCTCGCCGAAGAGGCACAAAAGGAGACCGAGATCCTATAACGTCATGAAGTCCCTTCGCATACTCTCGACGTTCCTTACCGCCACCGCGCTCTTTCTCGTTGCCGGACACGCGATGGCGGCGACGCTCCGACTCAATCCGGGGACGGGGGTCTACACCGTCGGGACGCCGTTCACCGTGAGTATCCTCATCGGTACGGACGGGAAGCCGGTCAATGCGGCGGACGGCAGTCTTTCGTTCAACCCGCGCGAACTTCAGGTCGTCGGCGTCTCGCGCGCCGCGTCGATCTTCAGTCTCTGGACCGCCGAACCGTCGTTCTCGAACGCGGCGGGTACGATCTCCTTCAGCGGCGGGTCGCCGTCGGGGTACACCGGTAGCGCCGGCATGGTCGCGACCGTCACCTTCAAGCCGCTCGGCGCAGGCACGCCGAAGGTCAACTTCCAGAGCGGTTCGATACTCGCGGCTGACGGACTCGGCACCAACGTCCTCACGGGCATGAGCGGCGGCACGTACACCGTCTCGGCGCCTACGGAGAACCCGGAACCCGAGTACATTACGCCGCCCAATACCCCGAAGGCGCCGGTCGTCACGTCGACGACGCATCCGGACCAGAGCGGTTGGTACAAGTCGACGACCGCGAAGCTCGCGTGGGACCTCCCCTCGGGCGTCACCGCCGTTCGGACGCTCCTCGACTCCTCGCCCAGCACGATACCGACGAAGACGTACGACGATCTCATCACGGAGAAGACCATCGATGACCTCGACGAGGGAGTTTCGTATTTCCATATTCAGTTCAAGAACGCCGAGGGATGGGGCAAGATCACGCACTATCGACTCGGGGTCGATACCGAGGCGCCGAAGGACTTCACGATAGCCGAAGCGGACGCGAGCGACAGTCCCGAGCGCGCGCTCTCCTTCGACTATGACGACGTGTCGCCGGTCGTACGCTACAAGATACAGATAGACGGGAAAGACCCGATCGACTACGCCGACGAAAAGGGTACGAAGCGCTACACCGTGCCGCCACTTTCGCCGGGGTACCATACGTTCATCGTAGAAGCGTTCGACGGCGCGGGGAATAGCACCATCGCGACGTACTCGATGACCATCGAGGCCTTCGAGAAGCCTATTCTCACCGATTACCCGAGCCGCATAGACACCGACGTCATACCGGCGATCAAGGGTACGACGCGGCCGCATGCGACCGTCGCCGTCTCCATCGTTCCGGCGAGCGCGGGCGACGATACGCCATCTCCGACCGACGCGGACTTCACCGTGACGGCGAACGACGAGGGTGAGTTCGTCTACATACCCGACCACTCGTTCACCGAGGGTGTGTACCTCCTCTCCGCGGTCGCGAAGGATGAGTTCGGTCGCATGAGCGAGCGCTCCGACGTCGTCCGCCTCCTCGTCGAGAAGCCCGGTTACATCCGACTCGGCTCGATGGTCGTGAACGCGCTCTCCGTCATCGTGCCCCTCCTCGCGCTCCTCATACTCCTCGTGTTCGGGACATGGTACCTCTGGCACCGCCTCGCGAACTGGGCGAAGCGGGTTCGGAAGGAGACGAAGGAGGCGGAAGCGAGCCTCGCCGCGGAGTTCGACCGCATCGTGAGAAACCTCGACGATAAGGTCACATCGCTCCGCGCGTCCCGAAAGGGGAAGCTCACGAAGGCCGAGGCGGAGCTCATCGACCAGATCGAGGGAGACCTCAAGACCGCGCGTAGCCGCATCGGCAAGGAGGTAGGAGACATCGAAGACATCGTATCATGACGACACCAACCGTTAAGTATCTCGAAACGCATCTCATGGTCGCCCTCGCGCTCCTCACGGTCGCCTTGGGCATCGCGGGTGGCGCCTACGTCGCGCATCTGCGGATCGAGCGCGCCGAGTCGCTCGTTCGCGAGGAACTCACGCGAATCGGTGAGACCATGTACGCCATCGCGGAAACGACTGACCGTAACGGCATCGACGAGTCGGCCGCGGGCATCATCACGAACTGCGAACGCCGCGGCGAGTTCGACGCGCTCCTTACGAACCTCGGCACCCTCGGGAAGAAGGACCTCATCACGGTGCAATCCATGTTCGACGCGTGCGGTCGCGTCGACGCGAAGCAGAAGGCGTTCATGGTGTCGCGTCTCACGCGCGAGCACGAAGAGTACGAAGACCTCCTCCACCTCCTCGCGAAACTCTCCGGTCAGGGGGTAGACGCGTACCATGACGACGCGTGGACGCGGATAGTCGAGACCGAGCGTCTTCGGAGCGACCTCCTCGCGGATCTAAGCACGATTCAGGCGAACATCATATCGAATCTCATTCTCGGCAAGGGCACGGGGAGCGCGGAGGTGCGCGAGCAGGTCGCCGAGGCGCAGAACATCGGTCAGCGCCTCATCGTGTACGACCGCACCATCGACGAACTCCGTGCGTCCGTAAAACCATGAAGATGTTCAGAGTCCTCTTGAAGATGCTCCTTCCGCGGTACGCGGACGGGCGGTTCGCGACCGTACGGTACGCCTTTCCCGTCGTTCTCGCGAGCGCTATCTTCGCGAGCCTCGCCGCGGTCATGACCGAATCGACGTCGTTCATCACTATCGAGACCGACGCGACGACCGTCACGCGCGACCAGCAGTTCACGATAGACGTCGGTATCACCGCTCGCGTCCCGATAAACGCGGTCGACCTCGTCATCTCATATCCGTCCGATTCGCTCGTCGTCGATAGTATCGATACCGGCATGTCCGTCATCACGCTCTGGGCGGAGGAACCCTACGCGAAGGACGGTAGCATCTTCCTGCGCGGGGGGACGTTCAGAAAGGGATTCATCGGCGAGCACGACATCGCGCGCATCAAAGCGCACGCGACGAAGGCGGGGGAGGCACGCATCCTCCTTAAAGACCTCCAATTCGTCGCGGCCGACGGAAAGGGGACGTACCTGCCGGTCGACCCGTCCCTCACGAACGCGGTCAACGTCGTCGTCGAGGGCACGGACGGCGTCGCGTCGGGCAAGGTCGGCATTTCGCTCGTTACCGACCTCGACGGAGACGGCGACGTCGATCTCAAGGACGTGAGCGCCTTCATGACCGCATGGTTCTCCGGAACGCGTGTCTACGATTTCAATCATGACGGCCGCATGACGTTTAGCGACTTTTCGATACTCCTCTCGGATTCGTTCTTCCGGTAGTTATCCACAGCGGTACGGCCGTCGGTGCATAAAGTCCGCCGCCCGTGTTGATAAGGATGTGGATAGGGTCTGGAAGCCCTGTAGAATATCTGTATACAGGCTCATCGGCACTTTTACGGGCCTGTTCGTAGAGCATGCGAAAGCATCATGTAACGCGACGAGCGCACAAACGGCTCCGAGGTTTTGAGTATCTGGCATACTGCGCTTTTTCTTCGACACTTCTTTTCGTACTTGTGCTCCTTCCGCTCCAACCGGCGTTCGCCGCGGAGGAAGGGGGAGCACTACCGGATCAGAACCCTCCGACGCCCGTAGAACCGTCGACCGAGCCATCGCCCACGGCCGCGCCGCCCGTGCTCTTAGAACCCGTCGCCGAAGACGAACCTGCCACGCCTCTGGCCGAGGATGAGCCAGTGGTAGCCGACACCGTCGACTCGACCGAACCGACCGTTTCCTCGGGCGACACTGACATCGAATCGCCTCTTACCACCGAGCCCGTCGTGACGACGGATACGCAAGCGGTGACCGCGGTCGAACCGGAGAACGGCGGCGCGTCGAGTACGGCATCGACCGCGAGCAGTACCTCGACGGACGAGGGCGGCGGCGCCGAGTCGAACATGAGCGACGATAACGCTCCGGAAGCGACGACGACCGCGTCGCTCCCGGAGACGGACGCGCAAGCGCCCGCCGAGGCGACGGAGGGAACGACGACCGCGCCCGTACTTGATACCGAGGGAGTCTCGACGACGACGGAGGACACACGAGACGTCTCGCTCGACGATGCAACGGTCGAGGTTGCGCCCGCGGACGATCTACCCGCCGCGCCGATTTCTGACGAAACTGCGAGAAAGGGCGGCGAGACCGTTTCGGTGAACACGGTAACGAACGATGCCAATCGCTTCACGTTCGATAAGGATGCCTGCGTGCGGGTCGGCGACGGCTCGTTCTACTGCTCGAGCGAGCCTTCGGTGCCCGCGGTGACGGGAACTGACCGCGTTTTCGCCGCCGTCGACGATGACGGCGACCGCGAGATCTACGTCGAGAAGTCCGGTACGGTCCGCGCGATAACGGACAACTCAATGGACGATGACGCCCCCTACTTCGATGAGGCGTCGAACAGTATCGTCTGGCATCGCCTCGTCGATGGGCGGTACCAGATCGTCGAGTACGACGTGGCGACGAACGAGGAGCACACTCTCACGCACGACCGCTACAACAATATGGAACCGTCGCGATACGGCGCGCTCACGGTCTGGCAGGCATGGGTGGGGAACGACTGGGAGATCATGCTCGACGATAGCGGCACGACGACGATGATCACGGACAACACGTACCACGACATCTCGCCACGGGTGAGCGGCACGTACGTCGTCTGGCAGGCTTTCGAGGATGGCGCATGGCGCGTCAAAGTGTACGATGCGCTCACGAAGAAGACGGAGACGATCGGCGACGCCGGCGGTGCGTCGCTCGAGAATCCTCGATTCGTCCTCGTGTACGACTCGAAGCAGGAGAACGGCGACGTCGAAACGCGCGGCTATGACCTCCATACGAAGAAGAACGTGCCCCTCGAGTCGACTCCCGCGCCGGTACCGGACCGACTTCCGAATCCCGATGAGACGGGAGAGCACCGCGCGCTCGTTCAGCCGCCGGTACAGCTGAAGACGAAGGACGGAAGCGGCGCCGACGTGCCTATCGTCGGCGGCAGCGATCCGGACGATGACATCGCATCGAGCACGGATCGAACGAGCGACGAGCTCGCTGGCCCCACGCTCGACCTCACCGAGGGCACGACCACCGCGGCAACGTCGCCGGAAGCCGAGGACCTCGTCGTGACGCCGCTTCCCGACCACGCGACGAGCACCGCGACCGACCACATCGATGACGTCATCGTCGTACCCTTCTCGGCGGGAGTTCTCGATACCGACCCACAGACCGGGGTCGCTTCGTCAACCTAACTGGCACATAATAGAGAGAATGGGAGGGAATCTGCCTTCGATGCTTTTTACGCGAAGACGTTCGATCGCCGTGTTCGTCGGCTTCGTGCTCTTAAGCGGCGCGGTCGCTCTCTCCGCGCGGTTCGCGCCCATAGCGGAGGCCGCCGGCAATGATTTCAATATACAGCGAGGGACGTTCACGATGACGGGAACGACGAAGACGCTCACCGCTGGGACGGATTACGTCGCGCCGACCGCTTCGACATCCGCGTTCATACGTATCACGAACATAGGCGGAACCGGCGCCGGCGATGCGTCAGCGTCTGTTCCACAGGCGGCGCGCGACGTTACCGCATACGTTCAAGACCCATCGGACATCATGACCTCGGTGACTTTCGCGCGCGACGCATCGGCGACGGGGACGACGCGCATCTCATGGGAGATCGTCGAGTTCACCGGAGAGTCAGGTTCGGACAACGAGATGATCGTGCGCAGCCAGTCCACCGTTACGTACGGTGGCAGTTCGCTGACCGCGACCGGTACGGCCGCGACCGGCGTCGCGGACGACGCCGACATCGTCGTCTTCATAACGGGTGAGGAGAACCCGAACGCGGGCTCGACGCAGTACAACACGGGAGAGTCGACCTCCGCATGGGACGGTGGCACGAACCAGCCGGTCTTCACTCGAGGAGAGGCGGGCGGGGACGCGGCCATC
>DASTSP010000053.1:0-3019 GCA_035760625.1 Minisyncoccota bacterium
TAGGAAGTCCTCATGGTTTTCGCGCGGGTGCACGGGCACATTCGGAAGGGTCTCACTGCTTGCCTCCTTGGGTCGTTTACGCCTGAGACATCTCAGGTTTCGCTATCATGCCATATGTTCCAATTTTGTCCAGTATCCCGCCATCTACCGCTAGAATGAGCGGAAAAAGTGTAGTATAGTCATTTTCTATGACCGGCAATCAGGTACGAGAGCGATTCCTCGCGTTCATGAAAGAGCGCGGACACGTCATCATCCCGTCCTCACAACTCGTTCCCGAGAACGACCCCACGACCCTCTTCACGGGAAGCGGTATGCAGCCCCTCGTCCCGTACCTCATGGGCGAGAGCCATCCATCAGGCACGCGTCTTGCGGACTCGCAGAAGTGTTTCCGCGCGGAGGATATCGACGAGGTCGGCGACAACCGCCACACGACCTTCTTCGAGATGCTCGGTAACTGGTCACTCGGCGACTATTTCAAGAAGGAGCAGATACCCTGGTTCTACGAGTTCCTCGTCGACTCGATCGGACTCGACCCCGCGCGGCTCTACGTGACCGTGTTCATGGGCGATGAAAGCGCTGGCGTGCCGCGCGACACCGAGTCGGCGGAACTCTGGCAAGGACTCTTCGGAGCGCGTGGCGTCTCAAGCGGTATCGCAGAGATGGGCTCCGAGGCCGCGGGCGGCGAACGCGGTATGAAGGAAGGGGAGCGCATCTTCTACTACGATGCCTCGAAGAACTGGTGGTCTCGCGCCGGAAGACCGGAGAAGATGCCGATCGGCGAGATAGGCGGTCCCGACACCGAGGTCTTCTACGACTTCGGTACGCCACACGACCCAAAGTTCGGTAGAGCGTGTCACCCGAACTGCGATTGCGGACGGTTCCTCGAAATAGGGAACTCCGTCTTCATGCAGTACGTGAAGAACGCTGACGGTTCGTTCGCGATGTTGCCGAAGCAGAACGTCGATTTCGGCGGCGGACTCGAGCGCATCACCGCGGCGTCGCTCCTCGACGGTGACGTCTTCAAGGTCGACCTCCTCCGAAACGTCGTCCTCGAGATCGAGCGACTCTCCGGAAAGCGTTACGAGGACGATACCACGTCCTTCCGCATCATTACCGACCACATCCGCGGCGCGGTCTTCATGATCGGCGACGGCGTTTACCCCGGAAACGTCGAGCAGGGATACTTCACGCGGCGGCTCATCCGGCGCGCGGTCCGTTACGCGGACATCGTCGGTATACCGAAGGGGGAACTCAAGCTCCTCGCGAAGAGCGTCATCGACACGTACAAGACGCACTACGAGAACCTCGGTGCGCATGAGGCGGACATCGTCGGCACCATATACGACGAAGAGACACAGTTTAGGAAGACGTTGGAGAACGGACTACGAGAGTTCAATAAGGTCTCCGACAAGGGGGAGAGGCGAATAACCGGCGAAGAGGCGTTCACCCTGTTCACGACGTACGGATTCCCGATCGAGCTCACGAGCGAGATTGCCGCCGAACGCGGCATGACCGTCGACCTCGATGGTTTCAAAACGCATATGGCGGAACATCGCGAACGTTCTCGTGCGGGAGCGGCGGAGAAGTTCAAGGGTGGTCTCGCGGACCACTCGGAGAAGGTCATCATGTACCACACCGCGACGCACCTTCTCCTCGCCGCGCTTCGCAAAGAACTCGGCGAACATGTCCATCAGGCCGGTTCGAACATCACCGGCGAGCGGCTCCGGTTCGATTTCACGCATCCCGACAAGCTCACGGACGAGACCTTGCGAAAGCTCGAGGCGTACGTGAACGAGGCGATACGGAAGAACGCGCGCGTCTCCATCGAGACGCTCCCGAAGGCGGTCGCCGAGAAGGACCCGACGATCGAGGGAAGCTTCTGGGACCGATATCCCGACACCGTGAAGGTGTACACCATCAAGGACGACGAGGGGACCGTGTACTCTCGCGAGCTTTGCGGCGGGCCGCACGTTGACGCGACCGGTACCATCTCCGGCACGTTCAAGATACAGAAGGAAGAATCATCCTCGCGCGGCGTGCGACGCATCAAAGCGACGCTCGAGTAGACGCAATGTAGATTATTCGCGAGGCGCTCCGCTACGTTGCGGTATACTGGTTCCATGCTCTTTGATCGAAGTGGCACGAAGACGACGTACGGCGCCTTGATCGACGTCGCCTCCGGCACGATCGGTATCGCCATCGTGGCCTCGGATGCCGTGAAGAAGCTCCCCGAGATAATCTACGAGAACCGCATCGACATGCGAGTCGGCAAGCGCGCCGCCGCGGAGATTCGTCGCGTACGTGAGATGCTCCTCTCCGCCTCGCTCTCGTTCTCGGAGGGCTTCGCGTCGCTTCGCGCTATCGACCCGCGAGCGCGAGTCTCCTCGCTCTCGGTCACCGTCGCCGCACCCTGGTCGTACACGGTGACGAACGCGGTCGAATACAAAGACGACGCGCCGTTTAAGATCACGCCGACCATGCTTCGCGACCTCGTCGACAGCGCCGAGGCGACCATCCTCGAGGGAATGCGGAAGGACCCCGACGCCGCGGCGGAGAACCTCGAGATAATCGAACGGGTGACGACGAATGTCACCGTGAACGACTACCCGGTACCAGACCCACTGAAGGTCGAGGGCACGTCGCTCGCGCTTTCCCATGTCGTCGGTCTCGTACCGCGCGACATCCTCACGTCGGTCCATGAGATACAGGATAAGCTCTTTCAGGGTACGACGCTCCGCGTTCATACGTCCATGTGCACGCTCTTCGCGGTCGCGGAGGAGCTCTATCCGCGACTTTCGTCGTTCTGCCTCGTGAACGTGAGCGGCGAGGCCACGGAGTTCGGCATCGCCACCGAGGGCACGCTTACCGACTCCATCTTCATACCGAAGGGGACGAACGGCTTCATGAAGAAGGTCATGGAGGATACCGGCCGACCGCTCGCCGACGTCGAATCCGCGCTTCGCGCGTTCGGGGCGAAGGATGCCGCGATGGCGTCCGACCTCGAAGCGCATTTGAGCGA
>DASTSP010000054.1:0-7664 GCA_035760625.1 Minisyncoccota bacterium
CCATCGTGAGCTACGCGGTCGTCGAGTTCACCGGGAAGAACTGGGCCGTTCAGCGGAGCGAGCACGCGTACACCGCGACGGGAACCGCCGAGACCGAGGCGATCACGTCACTGAATAGCCTTTCCCATGCGTTTTTGTACGCACAGAAGCGCTCGGGTGCGGGTCTCTCCGGCGTCGACGAGTACGGTCACGAAGTGTGGCTCTCGTCGATCGGCGCGGTATCCTATTACCTTGAACCGGGTGCGACGAACCCGAGCGACCAGGTATCGGTCGCGTGGGTCATCGAGAACACCGAGACGGGCACCGGCGAGATGTCGGTGACGCGGTCGAACGGCACCTCGAACGGTGGTGCATCGCCGCTCACGCTCTCCGTATCGATCGGGAGCACGCTTACGAACGCCTCGAACGCGTCCATCTTCATAAACGGGCGATCGTCCGGGACCGACACGAACTATCCGCGCCCCATCGCCGGGGCGACGATCGCCTCGACGACCGCATATGAACTTTGGCGGAGCGAAACGGGTTCGACGCTCTCGTATCGGACGGAGATAGTCGAATGGCCGACGGCGAACCTTTCCATCCATCAGGATTACTACCGTTTCTACGTCGATGCCAATGCGCTGACGCCGACCGACCCCTGGCCTCTCGGCGCCGCCGATCTCGGCGAGAACGCCGTTCTCACGTCGACCGACGAACCCTTAGGCGGCGGTGAACGCGTCCGCATCCGTATGTCGCTTCAGGCCGTCGGTGCGACGCTCCCCGCGTCGTCACGGTCGTTCAAACTCCAGTACGGGCTCATGACGACGACTTGTAGCGCGATACCGGAACAAAACTGGCAGACCGTCGGCGGGACGTCATCTTCGACCGCGTGGCGCGGCTACGACGCGGCGGGAGCCGCGGACGGCTCGGTCCTCTCGGGGGACCCGCCGACAGCGGGAGACCTCCTTCTCTCCGTGTCCGACGTCGCCGGCTCGTACGAGGAGACGAACGACACGGCCGTTAACTCGTACGCCGTTCCGGCGGGGAGCGACATCGAGTACGACTGGCTCGTCGAAGAGCATGCGGCGAGCGCCGACTCGTACTACTGCTTCCGCATGATCGAGTCGGACGGTACGCCGCTTACGGCGTACGACAACTATCCGGAGCTCAAGACATCGCCGTTCGAGCCCCGCTCACAGAACTGGCGGTGGTACGATGATGAGCTCGACGAGACGCCGACGACGACGCTCGCCGCCGAGGGTGTCGCACCATCGGACGTGCCGACTGGCAACGTTCTCAAACTTCGGGTCACCGTCGCCGAGACGAAGAACATTGCACGGGACGACGCGCGGTTCCGACTCCAGTACTCCGAGTACTCGGACTTCCGTGACGCGGCCGACGTGCTCTCACAGGCCGCATGTACGGGTAGTTCGACGTGGTGTTACGCGAACGGCGGAGGAGCGGACAACGCCGTCATCACGACCGGCACGCTCTCCGACGCCGATGCGTGCGCTCTTAGCGTCGGTACCGGCTGTGGAACGCACAACGAGTCGCCCGATGCGGCGCTCGGATTCACGCACCCGGCGGGCGCTTCGGTCGAGTACGAGTTCACCGTGAAGGCGGTCGCCCCGAGGGTGAACAGCACGTACTTCTTTCGGCTCTACGACGTCGACGCCGACGCGCCGGTTCCAGTGAACGCCGGGGAAAGTTACCCTTCGCTCGCGACCGAGGGCGCGAAGCTCGTCTTCACGATGACGGGACTCGCCGCGTCCGCCGTCGTCGAGGGAGTGACGCTCGACGTGACGACGACGCCGACCACGATCGACTTCGGAACGCTCCCGCGTGGACAGCTCATCGAGGGAGCGCACCGCCTCACCGTCGACGCGAACGGCACCGAGGGATACAAACTCTACATGCTCATGACGGGCGACCTCACGACGACGAGCGGCGCGACGATCAAGGAGGTAACCGGCACGAACGGCGCGCCGCTCTCATGGAACGGGGGATGCGCCGCCGACGCGCCGAGCTGTTTCGGCTACCATACGAGCGACGACACGCTCGCCGATGGGTCGACGCGTTTCTCGGCGATCGACACGTACGCGCGACTCTCGACGACGACGCCCGAAGAGGTCGCGTACAGTTCACAGCCGGTCGCGGGTGATTTCACCGACATCGTCTACCGCATCCTCGTCCGTGGTTTGCAAGACGCGGGTAACTATGAGACTAATATTATGTACATCTCCGTACCCGTCTTCTGATATGCGCCGGACACCTCTCACAATCGTCCTTCTCGTCGCTCTCTTGCTCCCCGCCCTGCATGCCAATGCCGCGATCGCGTACAAGGTCGAGCCGCTCGTCATCGACCTCTCCGCGAAGGCCCGCGACATCTTCACGAAGACTATCACCGTCACGAACACGGGTACGCAACCCGTCACCATTTTTCCGACGGTCAACAATATCTCGGTCGCGGACGGTGGCACCATCGAGGAGTTCCTCTCACCGTCGGCGTCCGACCGAACGTCATCGCTCGCCTCGTGGATCGAGATCCCGCGCCTCGGCGTCAATTTGAAGCAGGGGGAATCGAAGACGTTCAACGTCACGTTCCGTCTCAACCCCAAGCCCGTCCCGGGAACGTACCATGCGCTCATCGGCTTCGGATACGGGCGCAACCAAGACGAGGCACAAGCGCTCGTGCGCGCGGGAAGAGCGCCAGCGACGATGGTGACGATGGACGTCGAGTCGAACCGGACGGAGTTCCTCAAGCTCGCGGGATTCGTCGTCGACCGATTCGTCACCTCGGCGAACAACGAGGCGGCATCCTTTACGTTCAAGAACCCGGGAGAGGACCCGGAGACGCCGACGGGGGAGATCATCCTCTACGACGGGACCGGCAGGGAGGTCGGCTCCGTGCCGGTCAACGCCGAGAACGTATCGGTCCCGCCCGGAGGCGAGCATACCTTCACCGCGTCCGTGCCGACCGACGGCATGTTCGGGAAGTATAAGGCGTACCTCTCGGTCGAGTACGGCGGTAGCGAGCGGGCGACGGTCCAGGATACGGCTTTCTATTACGTGATGCCGCTTGGGAAGCTCATTCCGAGCGCGCTCGCCGTCCTCTTAGCGGCGCTCCTCGTCTCGTGGTTCGTCCACCGGCGCTACCTCGACGAGGGAGACCGCGACGACCACGGCGTCCTCACCGTCCACGTACGCGATACGGTGAGCGACGCGAAGGAGCACGACATCAATCTCAAACGATGATACGCGTCATTTTCATGAGGAGAGCGCTCGCCTTCGCCGCACTACTCGCGACGCTCTTCGCGCCGGTCGTCGCCCTGGCGCAGACGTCTCAAATGATGAGCGTGACGCCGCCCCTTTTTCAGCTCTCCGCGAAGCCCGGGGACGTCTGGCAGAGCAGCATCAAGGTCGTGAACGGGAACGCGTACCCGCTCACCGTCTACGCGGAGGTCGTCGATTTCCGCGCGGTCGGTGAGGAAGGGCAGGGGACGTTCGTACCGCTCACGGACGACGCCGACGGTTCGACGCTCGCATCGTGGATCGACATACCGGAAGGACCGCACGTCATCGAGCCGGAGAAGACGAAGGACATTCCTTTCGTCGTCGACATACCGAAGGATGCGCCCCCCGGCGGCCACTACGCCGCCATCCTCACGACGACGAAGCCTCCAGCGAAGGCGGCTGGTGAATCCGCGGTCTTCACGTCGCAAGCCGTCACGTCCCTCTTCTTCGTCCGCATCGAGGGTGACGTTCGCGAGGCCGGCGACATACGTGAGTTCAGCGTCGAGAACGCCGTCGTTCCGAAGCCGGAGGCGACCTTCTCCGTTCGATTCGAGAACAAGGGCAACGTTCACCTCCAGCCTCGCGGCGATATCGTCATCACGAACATGTGGGGGACCGAGCGCGGCGTCATCCCCATCAACAACGACACGCAGTTCGGCAACGTGCTCCCCGAGAGCATCAGGAACTTCACCTTCACGTGGCAGCGCGATCTGTCGTTCACGGACGTCGGCCGCTATAGGGCGCTCGTGACGCTCGCGTACGGTGAGAACGGCGTGAAGAGCGTGAGCTCGATAACCTATTTTTGGGTCATTCCCGTGAAGATAACGCTCATCACGCTCACCATCCTCGCCTTTTTCATCGCGCTCATCGTTTGGATGGTGAAGGTGTACGTCCGGCGCATGCTCGCCCTCGCGGGTATACCGGTCTCGGGGGACGTGTCGCGCGCTGGGAATGCCTCTCGTGACGGTTCGGTGCATGTGCCCTCGTACAGGAAGGTCTCCGCTCCCATACGAAGCGGCGTCCTCGATCTTCGCACGAGGCTCTCCTCCGCTCCCGAGACGAAGAGTACGACCTCAACGCTCATTTCGTTCGTCGTCGAATACAAAGCCTTCTTCGTGTCGCTCCTCATCCTCATTCTCATCGGCGTCACCGCCGTTCTCTACATCGGCCGCGCGCGGACGACCGATGACGACTATCGGGTCATCATCAAGCAGGGTGACGAGACCCGCACCATCGAGGGCAAGGACGTCGAGGGAGGCGCGAGATAGGCGTGGTATACTGGTACCTCATTACGAGGGTAACAATAACGTTATGGAAAAACGTAACACCATCATCGCGATCGTTCTCATCGTCATCGTGGTAGCAGGCATGTTCCTCTACGCGCGCATGAAGCGAGCGGAGATCAACGCCCCGGCTCCCGAGCCCGCGGCGACGACGACCGACGTGACGCCGTCTCCGTACGCCGGCATCACGCGCATCGACGCAAAGCATTTCTTCGACGGCACGACGCACACCGTCGTCGGTTCGATGTCCATGCCGACGCCGTGCGATCTCCTCAACTGGTCGACACACGCCGACGGCTCGACCGTGACGATCGACTTCACCGTCATCAACAACGCCGAGATGTGCGCGCAGACGGTGACCGAGGCGCGCTTCAAGGTGGCGTTCGACGCGCCGGAGAACGCGACCATCAAGGCGACCTTAGAGGGCCGCCCCATCGACGTGAACCTCATCCCCGCGGCGCCCGGAGAGACGCCTGACGACTACGAGATCTTCATCAAGGGGTAACATGCGGGAGTACGTTCGAGGTCATGTCGGGTTCATCGCCGCCATCGTAGCGACGGTCGCCGTGCTCGGTTTCCTCACGTACTCGTTCGTCGCGCCGAGCGGCATGTTCTCCGGACTCCAGAACGACCTCAAAGCGCTCGACGAGGGCGACGGGGGTACGTACACCGACCTCGATGGGAACCCCGTCCCGCTCTCGCGCTTCAAGGGGAAGCCGCTCATCGTGAACCTTTGGGCGTCGTGGATGCCATTCTCGAAGGACGAGCTTTCGCTCATGAGCGCTCTCGCGTCGGAGCGGGGAGAGTCGGTCGCGGTCGTCGCGGTGAACCGCATGGAAGACCCGGCGACGGTGCGCTCGTACCTCGCGACGTTCGGACTCGGGCAGGGCATTACGGTCCTCCTCGATCCCGCGGACTCCTTCTACAAGAAGGTGGGCGGGTACGCGATGCCCGAGACCCTCTTTTACGCGAAGGACGGTACGCTCGTCGAACACAAGCGCGGCGTACTCACCGAAGCGGAGCTCAAGGCCTACGTTGATAGCGTCGCACGGTAGAGTTGCAAAGACCACTAACGTGTGGCATAGTTTCCGTAGGGCAGGGAACCAGGCGACCACCGGTATTACCCTGGGCTACGTGTTTGTCACACGTAGTGAATGTCGCATATCACCCGCCATGTTTCGATCTATCGGAACCGTGCTCGTTATCTGGTACCTTTCGCTCCTCTTCGCCCACTCGTTTCGCGCGCTCGACGACGCACTCGCGGCATCGTTCCGATCGCTCGAGAACGTAGCGACGGTGACTGGAGCGCGAACCAGCAGATAGGATCAAGGCCAGACGTCGTCTGGCCTTTGTTCGTATTCGATACCTTTGTTCCCCGAGCCGTACGGTATACAATGGCGACATGGAACTCCGCACCGATAAGCGCACCATCGAGTACGTCTACTTCTTCGTCGTTCTCGCCGTCTCCGGATACCTCGTGTGGCAGCTCGTCGCACCGGTCATCTCCGCCGTCGCGCTCGCGGCCATCGTCGCGACCATCTGCTACCCGATGTACGAACGGCTTCTTCCGCGCATGCCGCGAAAGAGTCCGACGCTCGCGGCCCTCGTATCGCTCCTCATCGTCCTCATCGTCATCGTCATTCCGCTCGTCCTTCTCTCGTCGCTCCTCCTTCGGGAAGCGATATCGATCTATACGCTCTTCTCGCAGGGGGATCGACTCTCCATCGTCGAACCGCTCAACCAGCTCAATCGTGCCGTACAGACGTTCATCCCGACGTTCTCCATCGACGCGGTGAGCGTCGTCCAGCAGGCGGCCCAGTTCTTCGTGAACAACCTCGTTTCGATATTCGCCGGCACCGCGTCGACCATCTTCCTCTTTTTCATCGCGCTCATCGCCGTCTTCTACTTCTTCCGCGATGGCAGATACTTTACGGCCTACCTCGTCTCGATGAGTCCCTTAAGCGACGATAACGATACGCTCATCCTCGAGAAGCTCGCCCGTGCCGTCCGCTCGGTCGCCCTCGGCTCCGTCTTCGTCGCCATCATTCAGGGAATCCTCACCGCGATAGGCCTGAGCCTCTTCGGTTTCGACCGCGCGATACTCTGGGGCGTCGTCGCGTCGGTCGGTGCCCTCGTTCCGTCGGTCGGCACGAGCGTCGTCTTCATTCCGTCCGTCATCTACCTATTCATGACCGGACAGACCATGAGCGCCCTCGGCGTCGCGCTCTGGGGACTCCTCGCCGTCGGCCTCATCGACAATCTTCTCGGCCCGTATCTCATGAGCCGTGGAAACCATATGCATCCGCTCGTGCTCCTGCTCTCGGTGTTGGGCGGCGTCGCGCTCTTCGGTCCGATCGGCTTCGTGCTCGGACCGGTCGTCATGAGCCTTTTCCTCGTTCTTCTCGAGCTCTACAGCACGCACTTCCTCGACAAAGAGAATCCCGTCTGATACACCGTCTGATATGCTCGCGCACCTCATGGGAGCCGTCGTCGGCGCCTTCATCGCCGTAGCGGTCTCTATCTTCGGCCCTATCCGAGAGGGTGCCATCGTGCCCGCATCGATACCGGCGCCGCAGGAGGCGCCCTCGCCGCGCGAAGCGCCGCGTATTCTCTTCGTCGGTGACGTCATGCTCGGGCGCCGCGTCGAAACGCTCGCAAATGAGTACGGCGCGTCGTACCCGTTCAGGCACGTCAGCGACGAGGTGGCGCTCGCCGACTACGCGGTCGCGAACTTCGAGGGTACGGTGAGCGACCCGCACGTGCACACGCCCGACCTCACGTACCGCTTTAGCGTCAGCGAGGACCTCTTTCGCGAGGTGAAGGGAAGTGGTTTCGACGCAATCTCACTCGCGAACAATCACAGCCTCGACTACGGCGTTCCCGCATTCCTCAACACGACGCGCCTTTGCGAGCGCTATGGCATCGTGTGCGGGGGCGACGCGTCGTCGCCGAACCTCGCGTCGACGACGGTCGCGCGTATCGGCGGCGAGAGAGTCGGTTTTCTGTACCTTGTCGCGATCGGCGACGACCCGGTCGATATCGAAAGCGTGCGCTCGCTCATGGACGAGCTTCGGGGAGCGAGCGATTTTCAGGTCGCGCTCGTCCATT
>DASTSP010000055.1:0-7584 GCA_035760625.1 Minisyncoccota bacterium
GGGAGAAGGAACATCGCGATCGTCGCGATGACTGTCCAAAGGAAATACTTCCTCGTCTTCTCCGCGGACGCGTACACCGCGTCGATCTTCTCCTCGAGGCGCGCGAGCGTCTCCTGTGGCGTTTCGTTTGGCATACCGACATGATACCACCTCGCCCCGGCGAGGGGTAAAAAAAGGGCGACCTGGCGGTCGCCCTCGTTCGATCACGACGAAACGTGAACCACGTTCCGCCCTCGCTTCTTCGCCGTGTACATCGCGTCGTCGACGCGAACGAGGAACGCATCGGTCTTCTCCGAGGGACGCATCTTCGCGACTCCGAAGCTCGCGGTCGCGAAGATGGTCCGATCGACCACGGAGACACAGAGACAGCGCTCCATCTTCTTCCGGAGCCGATCGAGCATCCGCTCGGCATCCTCGTCGCGCCGAAGCGACGAGAGGATGATGGCGAACTCGTCCCCCGCGATGCGCGCGGAGAACTCATCGGAGCGGAGCTCACGCCGGAGGATCCGACCGATCTTCACGAGAACCTTGTCACCGACGGCGTGGCCGTACGTATCGTTGATCCTCTTGAAGTGGTCGATATCGAAGTAGACGACGTACAAGGACGTCTTCTTCCGTCGCGCCCGGTCGGCCTCAAGGACGAGCTCCTCGTAGAAGGATTGCCGGTTCGGCAGCTTCGTGAGGTGGTCGGTGCGAAGCTCGGTCTGAAGCCGTTTGATATGCCGTTCGCGAGCCTTGAGCCTCCGCTTCATCTGCTCGAGCTCTCGCTCGCGCTCTTCGAGCCGCTGCACGAGCAGGGCTTTGTCGGTTTCGAGTATTACCACCCGTCCCTCCCTTAGGGTCGTTGTCTACCCATTATTATGACATTTATGGATGTCAAAGTCAATAGACTACACGTCCATTCCCCGGAGAACCTTGATGCGGTCCTCGATACGCGGGTGCGTCTGAAAAAGGCTCGAAACACGCTCTTTGAAAGACGGATTGTCTCCGCCGTACGGGTCGGCGATGAAGAGGTGTGCCGTCGCTTTGTTCGCGTGCGTCATCGGGCGCGAGTACGCGCGGAGCTTCTCCAGGGCGGACGCGAGCCCCTCGGGGTATCGCGTGAGGAGGGCACCCGAAGCGTCGGCGAGGAACTCGCGCTTCCGCGATATCGCGAGTTGGATGAGCTGTGCGGCGATCGGCATGAGGATGATGCCGACGATCGCGAAGACGGCGAGGAGCGGGTTACGGTCGCGGTCCCCGCGTCCCCCACCCCACGCGAGGGAACGCATGAAGAAGTTCGCGAGCATGGCGATGAAGCCAGCGAGGACGACGGCCACGGTCATGACGAGCATATCGCGATTCCCGACGTGCGAGAGTTCATGCGCGATGACACCTTCGAGCTCGCTCCGTTCGAGGAGCGCGAGGAGTCCTGTCGTCGCCGCGATCGCCGCGTGTTCGGGGTTCCGCCCAGTCGCGAACGCGTTCGGCGCCGGGTCATCGACGACGTACACCTTCGGCATGGGAAGCCCCGCGGTGATGGAGAGGTTCTCGACGACGTTCCAGAGGTCCGGATACGCCTCACGCGTCGCCGGCCTCGCTCGCGTCATCGCGATGACCACCCTATCGGAGAACCAGTAACTCCCGACGTTCATGAGGATCGCGAAGATGAGGGCGCCATAGAGAATGGCCGGCGAACCGAGGTACCATGAGACGGCGTAGCCTATCGCGACGACAAGGACGAGGAACGCACCCATGAGGAGCCACGTCTTCGCGACGTTCTCGCCTTGATGCGTATAGAGAGTAGCCATATGAAGATTGTATCCGTGAAAAATGTTCTGTAAATGAAGGTCACCAGCTGCCGCCTCCCCCGCCGCCAGCCCCGCCCCCGACGTGCCCACCTCCCGTAGATGCGCTCGTCCCCGCGGTCGCGCCCCGGAGCGACCCCGAGAAGGCGCCGAGGCTCGCCGTGAAGTTCATCGCGCTCCACGCCCCCTCGGACCCGCCCTCGTACCAGAGCGGCCTCGGTATCGTGATCCCCTCGAAGGTCTTCGCCCACTCTCGCTCGACGCCGAACGCGATCGCGTACGGGAGAAACTCCATGAACTGCTCGGCGTTCCGCGCGGGCGCGTTGTGGAAGATGTACCGCTGGGACTCCGTCACCTTGAGGAACTCCTTGAAACCGCGTAGCTGGTCGAGTGCCTCGTATCCCTTCTTCGTCCGCCGTCCCGCGGAGAGGATGAGAAGAACGACGAGGAACGCGACGATGGGCGCGATGACGAGCGCGCTCTCGATGAACGCGAATGCGGCCGCGACGACGAGGAGCGCGACGATGAAGCGCGTCTTGAAGATGAACGTGAAGTCGACCGACTCCATGTAGCCCATCGCCCGTACGTCGCGCGCGAGCCGCGCGCGGAGCGCTCGCAGACGGGACGCGTTCATGCGCTGTTTCGCCGTGTCCTTCGCGAGATGCGCGAGGGTCACGGTCGACCCGACCGACGCCTTCTCATCGAAGAGTAGCCGAAGGAGCTCCTCCTTCACCGTCCCCGCCGCATCGGCTATTGGCCGCTTGAGGGTAAGCTCGTAGTCATCGACCGAAAAGAGGAAAAGCACTTTCGCGTCGCGCTTCTTCACGGTGAGGTACCCCTCTTGTGCGAGACGCACGAAGCCTGCGGAGATATCGCGCGCGTCGAGCCGCCGGTCGAAGAGGTATCCCGTGTAGATCGGCTCGAGACCAGGGTACGGCTCATACTGCGGCACGATGGTCCGTCCCGTTCGATTCTTCGTCTCGTACCGGTAGAGGAAGACCGCCGCGGCGACGAGGAGCAGAAGGATGCTCCCGCCGATGAAGACGATGGGGCGGTATCGCTCTCGAACGTCGTACGCGACCGCGGAGCGGCTAAGACCTTGTGCGAGCGTGAGTCCCGCCCCAGGATCGAAAAGCGTGCCTTTGAAGTTTGCGGCTCCCGTCTCGTCGATCGATATCGCGCACGACGCGGTCTTCGCCTCGGTTCCCGCGTAACACGCGCGCTCCCGCGTGAGGAGCCCGTCCGGCGACGACACGCGGGCTTCAACGACCTTGATGGGAACGGTCCATTCGTTTCCCGTCACGTTCCAGTAGAGCTCGGCGCCGCCGAAGTCGGGGTACGAAAGCCCGCCGCGAACGACGTAGTCGACGCGGTAGGCGTGCGTACCCGAGACCGTTCCCGCAGGGTCTCCTATCGTGAGGCAGAGCCTCCCTCCCGTTCTCTCGTCGGTGTACGGAACGGCGGTCCCGTCCATCGTCACCGAATCGATGGTGACGTCGAGGTATCGTTCCTTGAAGAACGACGACGCCTGGTCCGGGTGCGTAAGCGGAATACAGCGGTAGATGCCATGGCGTTCCGCGGCGAACGTGTACACGATGTCTTCGGAGACCGAAAAGGAGCCGTCCCTCGACACCGCGATGTCGTCCTCGAACGATTCGATGGCCTCGTTCGCCGCGCGCGCGGCGTTCGGCGCGGAAAGCGCAAACGCGAAGAGCGCGAGGACGATAAGGCCCCGCGCGCCGTTCTTCCACGTGTGTGCGTTCGTCGCCTCCATCATGCGTACGCTAATCGTCGAATCCGCGTCCCTGATCGGTCGAATTGTATTCGGTGTCAGAAGACCATGAGAGATAGTACCGCTCGTCGTATCCGCCCTTGTCGGCGATGCTCTTCTCGATAGCCGAATCGAGCTCGCTGTCCGCGATGCCGTACTCCTTCTTCACCGCGTCGACGGTGATCATGAGGTCGGCGAGCTCCTTGAGGAGTCCCTCGCGTCCCGAGTGGTTCGAGACGCCGCTCGCCTCCTCGAAGACCTTCCTAATGATCTCCCGCTTGTACTCGTCGTGGTCGACCTGGCGAACCTCGCAGTCGAACCCTTTCGCCTTGATGATAGCGGGCACCTTGTCCCTGCAGAGCTTGTTGTAGTAGATCTTTTCCATGGTGTGGAGAGGTGACGATTATTTGAAACTAACCTGAACCGGGTCCTTCGCGGTATCGCCGTCACCGAGCTCGAAGTACGGTTCCTCCCTGAAGTGGAACAGATTCCCGATGACGTTCGAGGGGAACGACTGGAGCGCAATCTTGAGGTCTCGTGCGTTGCCGTTGTAGAAGCGCCGCGCCGCCTGAATCTTGTTCTCGGTGTCCGAGAGCTCGCGCTGGAGCTCGAGGAAGTTCGTGTTCGCCTTGAGATCGGGATACGCCTCCGCGACCGCGAAGAGTCGGCCGAGCGCCTGCGAAAGGCCGTTCTCCGCGCCCGCCATCGCCTGCATGCCTTCCGGCGTGAGCGCGGATGGATCGACGTGGACACGCGCCGCCTCGGTCCGCGCGTTCGTTACCGCGTCGAAGGTCTCGCGCTCATGCGCGGCGTAACCCTTCACGGTCTCGACGAGGTTGGGGATGAGGTCATGGCGGCGCTTCAGCTGAACGTCGATATCGGCCCACGCCTCCTTCGTCCGCTGGACGCGCTTCACGAAGCCGTTATACGCGAGGACGACCCAGAGCGCGATGACGGCGATGACTATGAGAATGATGTAAGTGAGTGACATGGCTGTTATCGTTCGTGGATAATGACGACTTCAGTATAGCACCCGGTGAAGCTCTTATGAAAAGCGAAAAACCGGCACCTACGGTGCCGGTTTTTCTAAGCTCTAGTCGCTCTATACGCGGCCATCACATCATCCCTCCCATGCCGCCCATGCCCGACATGTCGGGCGCGGCCGGCTTCTCCGGTTCCGGCGCGTCCGCGACCGCGACCTCCGAGGTGAGGAGGATACCGACCGCGGAGACCGCGTGCTCGACGCCGGCGCGCTCGACCTTCACCGGGTCTATGATGCCCGCCTTGATCATGTCGTCCTCGTACTCCGCCTTCTGCGCGTTGTACCCGAAGTTACCGCCCTTCTCCTTCACGCGCTCGACGACGACCGCGCCGTCGTGCTTGCCGACGTTGTTCGCGAGTTGCTTCAAGGGCTCCTCCATCGCCTTAAGGACGATGCGATAACCGATGAGCTCGTCGCGGTCGAGTTCCTTGTCGACCTGACCCTCGACGACCGCCGCCGCGCGCGAGAGCGACGTCCCGCCGCCCGGCACGATGCCTTCCTCGATCGCCGCCTTCGTCGCGTTGACCGCGTCCTCGATCTTCAATTTCAAATACTTCATCTCGGTCTCCGTCGCCGCGCCGACCTTGATGACGGCGACGCCGCCCGAGAGCTTCGCGATGCGCTCCTCGAGCTTCTCCTTGTCGAACTTCGAGTCGGTCGCGGTGAGTTGCGAGCGGAGCGCCGCGACGCGCGCGTCGATCGCCTCCTTCTTCCCCTCGCCGCCCACGATGACCGTCTTGTCCTTCGTCGAGACGACGCGCGCCGCCTTCCCGAGGTGCGAGAGTTCCGCGCTTTCGAGCTTGAGACCCACCTGCTCGGTGATGACCGAACCGCCGGTGAGGATGGCGATGTCCTCGAGCATATCCTTCTTCCTATCGCCGTAGCCCGGCGCCTTCACCGCGAGGACCGAGAAACCGCCGCGGATCTTGTTGAGGACGAACGTCGCGAGCGCCTCGCCCTCGACGTCGTCCGCGATGATGACGATCTCCTTCTTCCCCGTCTGCGCGACCTTCTCGAGGAGCGGGATGATCTGCTGCGCCGTCGAGATCTTGCCGTCGGTGACGAGGACGAGCGCGTCCTTGTACTCCGCCTCCATGCGCTCCGGGTTCGTGATCATGTACGGCGAGACGTACCCGCGATCGAACTCCATACCCTCGGTGAACTCCGTGTCGATGCCGAACGACTGCGACTCCTCGACGGTCACGACGCCGTCCTTTCCCACCTTGTCGATGGTCTCGGCGATCTTCGCGCCGATCTCCTCGCTCTCCGCGGAGATGGTCGCGACCTGCTTCACCTCCTCCGTCGTCGTGATCTTCACGGCAAGCTCCTTGAGCGCGCGGACGATATCGCCCGCGGCCTTGTCCATGCCGCTACGGACCGCCATCGCGTTCACGCCCATCGTCGTATGCTTGAGCCCCTCCGCGAGGAGCGCCTGCGTGAGAATGGTCGCGGTCGTCGTGCCGTCGCCCGCGAGCTCGTTCGTCTTGTTCGCGACCTCCTTCACGATCTCCGCGCCCATGTTCTCGAACTTGTCCGCGAGCGTTATCTCCTTCGCGATCGACACGCCGTCGTTCGTGATGGTCGGCCCACCGTACCCCTTGTCGATGATGACGTTTCGTCCGCGCGGGCCAAGAGTGAGCTTCACCGCGTTCGCGACCGTGTCGACGCCCTTCTTGAGGCGCTTCTTGACGTCCTCTCCGTATATCACTTCCTTTGCCATGCCTAGTAGTTCTTAATGAGCGCAGCGAATTTTAGAACGACTTGGCCGTCGTTTCGATGGACCCCCGTCCTTCGAAACGACGCCCTGCTCAAAAATCGCCGCATAGTAAATATTCGATGAATCTATGCGATCACTCCCAAAATGCTCGACGCCGAGACGATGAAGTACTCCTCGCCACCGACCTTCACCTCGTCGTAGCCGTACTTCGAGAACACGATGCGGTCCCCTACCTTCACGTCCATGGGAACGCGCTTCTCGCCCTTCTCGTCCCATTTCCCGTCGCCGACGGCCGTCACGATGCCCTGTTCGGGCTTTTCCTTGCTCACGGTGTCGGGGACGATGATACCTGACGCTGATTTCGTGCCCGCTTCCTCGTCGGTAAGCCGGCGGACGACCACGCGGTCCTGGAGCGGACGGATGGTCGAACCTTCACCTGCCTTTGAAGTCATATACAAATATTCGTTATCCTTAACACCTGATAATGCGGGGCTCATTATAGCGCGGAGCGGCGCGCTGTCCAGATTTTTAGAAAGTTGCGGCATCCGTCGAATGGGTCTATGCTCTCCGAAGCCAGTACCTCGAGAAAGGAACCCCATGGACGCCTCGTCCTTCATCGCGTACGCGCTCTCCCAAACGGCCATCGAATTCCCCCGAGGAGGGCGACGACTCCGGAGCGGGCGCGTGAGCCCGTACTTCTTCAACGTCGGACGCTTCGACACCGCATACGCGCTCGGGAAGCTCGCCGAGGCATACGCGTCAGCGATACTCACCGCGGTCACCGTCGAGACGTCTACCCACCCGGAAGTTATATTCGGGCCGGCGTACAAGGGCATCGTCCTCGCCGCACAGACCGCGATCCAGCTCGCCCGCATCTACTACCCATTTCGAGAAAGGCTCGGGTACGCCTACAACAGAAAGGAGCGAAAGAACCACGGCGAGGGCGGCGTCATGGTCGGCATGTCGCTACGCGGAAAGCGCGTCGTCATCGTCGATGACGTCATTTCCTCGGGAGGAAGCGGCGACGAGGCCGTCGCGCTCGTGCGGCGAGAAGGCGGCGTACCGATCGGGTACGTGATCGGCCTCGACCGACTCGAAAGCGACCCGGAGAGCGGAACGTCGGTCTCGGAGACATTTACGGCACGGCACGGCATTCCCGTCCGCGCCGTATCGACCGTCCGCGACCTCACCTCGTTTCTCGAGCGGAACCCCGAGTATCCGAACGCCGCCGATGTCCGGCGGCGCATCGAGGAGTACCTCGGGCTCT
>DASTSP010000056.1:0-4351 GCA_035760625.1 Minisyncoccota bacterium
CTGGGAACCACCGGTCACGAAAACGAGCGGACGGCCTGCGGGGATGCCGAGGGCCTCGCGTGCGTTTTGCGCTACCGGCGCGAGGAGCTCTTCGCGGACCGGTATGCCGAGCTTCTCGACGCGTTTCCCCGCCACCTGAGCGATCGTCTCGTCGTACGACACGATGACCAAGCGCGCGAAGCGGATTGCGAGGCGATTCGCTCGTCCGATGACGGAGTCCGATTCGTGCACGATGATGGGTATCCGAAGGAACGCCGCGGCGATGATGACGGGAACGCTCGTGTAGCCGCCCTTACTTACGACGACGTCGGGATAGAGGATGTAGAGCCGAAGGAGCGCGACGAGAGCGCCGATGAGCGTGAGGAACGGGTCGAAGACATTGAGGACGGAACGGTACCGCCTGGTCTTCCCCGCCGGAACGGCAATGTACCCTATCCCCGCTTTCCTAAGCGCGTCGGCGTCGTATCGAGACGGGCCAGCGTAGTAGATGTCGGCCTCCCCGCCCTTCGCAATGGCCTCCGCTATCGCGATGAGCGGATAGAAATGACCGCCGGTACCGCCGCCCACGAGAAGTATGCGTCTGTGCGCGTCGCGTTCCATATACTTTGAGATTGTAGCACGCTAGCCGACGCTCGCTCGCTGGTATTTCGAGACGTTGAGTATAATCCCGATCGATGCGAGCGTGACGAGGAGCGCCGTTCCGCCGTGACTGATGAACGGAAGCGGGAGTCCGGAGAGCGGCGCTATCGCGAGCATGGCCGCGATGTTGAGCGAGACTTGCGCGATGACGAGCGTCGTCAAGCCGACGACGAGGAGCATGCCGAAGAGGTCGGGCGCGTGCGTCGCGATACGGTAGCCGCGAAGCGTGAACGCGGCGAACATGAGGATGAGGACGACGGAGCCGACGAAGCCGAACTCCTCGGCGTACACGGCGAAGACCGAGTCGCCGATCGGTTCGGGGAGGTACTCGAACTTCTGGATGCTCTGACCGAATCCACGGCCGAGGACGCCGCCCGAGCCGATCGCGATGAGGGATTGCTTTATCTGGTACCCCGAACCTTGCGGGTCGGAGCTCGGGTCGAGAAACGTGTGAATGCGGTCTTTGATGTACGGGCGCGTCATCGCGAGGACCGAGAGGAGGAGTACACCGAGGACGGTCATAAGGACGACGTCGCGGACGCGGCCGCCCGCCGCGATGAACATCGCGAGCGCGGCCGCGACCATGATCATGTACGTGTCGGTATCTGGCTGAAGGAGCATCGGGATGCCGACCAACGCGACGAGGCCGACGAACGGGAGCGTTCCCTTCGTGAAGCTCCCTATCTTTTGCTTCATGCCGGAGAGCCACGTCGCCATGTAGATGATGTACCCGACGCGGAGGAGCTCCGCGGGCTGCATCGTGAACGGTCCGACGCCTATCCAGCGGTGCGCGCCGCCATGCGCGAAGTAGAGTCCGGGAATGAAGACCGTGAACGTGAAGACGAACGTCGCGAGGAATATGTAGAACGCGTTCTGGCGCCACCACCGGTAATGCACGGACGACGTGAGGAAGAGCGCGATACTCCCACCCACTATGCCGAAGAAGAACTGGCTAAAGGCCACCGACGAGAAGCTCGCGCCCTGTCGCGCGAGGAGACCGAGGGACGCCGAGGAGAAGATGAGGAACCCCGCCGCGACGAGCGCGACGGTGAGAAAGAGGAGCGTGCGGTCGGGAGCGTGCATATCAAAACGAGATGGCGAGGATCGTGCCGATGATGGCGAAGACGAAGCCGAGGACCCAATATCGCATCGTCACCTTCGCCGCGGACCAGCCGAGCGCCTCGAAGTGGTGGTGAAGCGGCGCGATGCGGAATACCTTCCTCCCGAAGAACTTCTTCGAGGCGAGCTGTATGACGTCCGAGAGCACGGTGAGAACGAGGAGGATGCCGATGACCGGGAAGACCGAGACCCCCTCTCCCCCGCCGAGCGCGTCGGTCATGAAGACGACGATGGTGAGCGCCATCGTGAGCGCCATGATGCCCGTTTCCGTCATGTAGAAGCGCGCGGGCGGGATATTGAACCAGAGGAACGCGAGAATGCCTCCGACGACGGTGGCACAAAATGCGGCGAGGTCGATCTGGTTCTGGTACGCGGCGATGCCAGCGTACGCGGTGAAAATGAACATGAACGTGCCTCCCGAAAGCCCGTCGATGCCGTCGATCACGCTCGATGCGTAGATGGCGATCGCGACGAGGACGAAGAACGGCAGGAACCAGAGCCCGAGGTGAATGGGGCCATGGCCGATCAGATTGACCTCCGCGACGCCGAGCTTATCGTAGAACCACCAGCCGGCGAGGAACGCCGTTACCGTGACCGCAAGGAGGCGCTGTGAGAGCGGCAGGCCGCCCGCGAAGTGCGTCCCCGTGCCGCGGACGACGAGGAGGTCGTCGAGGAATCCGACCGAGGCGCCGACGAGCATCGCCGCGAGCGGGATCCACGTCTGCGAGCGGCTAAGGAAGTCCAGGGCGCCGACGACGTGCGAACCGAAAAGAACGCTAAGGAGCCGGACGAGGAGGACCGTGATGAGAACGCTCGCCCAGATGACGATACCGCCCATGCGCGGCGTGTTCGTGTCGCGGTGCTTATGGAGCTCGTCGAAGAGCGGTGTCTCGCCGCCGCCGTACCCAACGCCCTTCCCCGCCTTCTTCTTCCAGATCTCGTAGCGGTAGAGATAGTTCGTAAGGAACGGCGTGATGAGCATGCCGACGACGAACGCGACGGCCATTGGTGCGAGGACTTTGATGATCGTGGATTCCATATGGTTATCGGGAACTTTCGCTCACGTAGCGGCGTGTCCTCGCGACGAGGTCGGAGACGTCGGCGAAGCGCCCGTTGAAGGACGAGCCGAGGACCGCGACGACGACCGGGCGATTGAGACCGGCGTTGAAGGCGACGACGAGATTACCGCCGGCGAGGTCCGTGTAGCCGGTCTTCGATGCGATGAGACCGTCTATCGTCGCGACGTCGATGTTCGTATTCTTCGCGATGTGGTATTGGCCGCGCGCGTTGTCTATCGTCGTGAGGTCGACGTTCGTGAGCGCGACCGCGTCGGGGACGTTCGTGACGATGAAGTCCATGAGCCGAGCGACGTCGCGCGCGCTCCCGAGCGCGCCGGGTTCGGTCGGCGAGAGGTCGAGACCGGTCGGGTTCTTGAAACTGGTCTGTGTAAGGCCGAGTTCTTCGGCGCGGACGTTCATCGCCTCCACGAAGGCGGCGTCCGGGTTCGACGAAGAGAGCACCTCGCCGGTACGCGCGCCGAGTGCCGTCGCACCGTCGTTCGACGACGTGATGAGCGTGAGGTCGGCGAGGTCCTGCATGGTGAACTCTTCACCGTCGGCGAAGCCGCTGTCGCCCTCGACCTCGATCGCTCTTCTCGTGATGGTGACGCGGTCCTCCGGTGAAAGCAGTTCGTACGTGAGGAGCGCCGTCATGAGCTTCGTGACGGACGCCAAGGGGAGCGATTCGTCCGCGTTCTTCGCATAGAGCGCCTTCTGGTTCTTGACGTCCCACACGATAGCGCCCTTCGCCTCAAGGGAGACGTCGTCGAATGCGCCGACTCGTGCCGCTTCATCATGCGAGCGATCCGCGAGCGTCGTGTCGACGCGCACTTCGTCGGCCGCCGCGGATTGCTCCTTTAAGGAGTGCGAGGCGCCGACGTACGTGACGCCGAAAACGAAGACGAGGATGCCGAGCGCGACGCTAAGCTGGGGCACGACCGGGATGGTCGAGACGTGCTTCGGGCTTTCCGCCGTTTCATCGCTAAAGAGCTCGCTTACTGCGTCATCGCGCTCCTCATCTTTGTGTTCGGGTATCATGATCGAAATGGTGAAGTCTCGTCGTCTCCCGTCGTCTCGGCCTCGTCCGCCTGCTTCTCGAACGCGTCGAGGGCGTTCATGATCTCTCCGAAGTCGGGGAGGGATTCACGCCTATCGATACCGAGGTGATTGAGCAAGTCCGATGTGGCGGCGTACACGAACGATCGCGCGTCGGTCGGGTGCGCGCGCCGCTCGACGAGGCCGCGTATGAGGAGGTTCCTAAGGATGAAGGCGGAATTTACGCCGCGGATACGGTCTATCTCGGCGCGTGAGAGCGGTCCGCGGTAGAGCACGATGGCGAGCGTCTCCGCGCCTGCCCGCCCTATCTCCTTCTCCAACTCGTCCTTCCTGATCCCATCGATGAACTCCGAGAGTTCCGGTGCGGTGACGAGTTGTGCCTCCGTGTCGGTCGTCACGAGTCGGACGCCGCGGTCGCGGAGCGACTCCTGAAGCGCGCCGAGAGCGGTTTCGATGTCCTCGAGCGACACGGAGAGAAG
>DASTSP010000057.1:0-3428 GCA_035760625.1 Minisyncoccota bacterium
ATCGCCGTGTTCTCACCCTTCGTGTTCGTGCCACGGTGAGTCTGGACCTCGAGGCCGCGAACGGTGTTCCCGAGAGCCGAGTCGTCCTCGATGCGTATCATCTTGCCGACGAGTGTCGAGGTCGCCGACGGGTTATTGACGATGTACATCTCGTTTCCGTAATAGACCGCGCTCGCGACCGAGTTCGTGAAGCTGTACGACTCCTTGAGTCCCGCGACGCCAGAGCCGGAGTAAGACGTCGTACCGACCGTGAGGAGCGAGCTCGGCGTCGTCGTCCCGATGCCGACGTTGCCGTTTCCGTCGATGCGCATGCGCTCGTCCGCATCGGCGGAACCCCCTGTGTAGAAACGCATCGCGGCGCCCGACGCGCGCGCCATGAGCGAGAGTCCACCCGAGAGGCCGGTATCCGCATCGAGCGCGGCGCCGTTTTGTACGAATCCGCCGCTCGTCGTCCAGCCGGTCCCGAGGGCGACCATACGAACGCCCGACGCCTGCGCGGAGCCTGCACCGGCGTTTCTCGCGAGCACTTCCGCGTAGCTCGTCGCACCGGTATCATAGTTCGAGACCGCGATCGTGTTGTTCGTCGTTCCCGAGTAGCCGACCTCGAGTTTAAAGTTCGGAGAGGTCGTCCCGATGCCGACGTTGCCGCTCGTGCCAATGAAGATGTCGTCGGTACGACCGCCCGTGCCAAGACCGAATCCACCCGGAGCGAGACCAGGTCCCGAGCCGTAGTCATGCGAGATGTAGAAACCGCTGTCGTTGTAACTGAATTTCGTGCTCCCCGTCCAGTTCGCCGGCCCGCTCGTCGCGACGGCTGCAAATGTAAGGGTCGGTGCCGTAGCGAGCGTAGTTCCTGAACCCACCGTAATATGTCCGGTCGAGATACTGCTCCATCCGTCGATGACCGAGAGTGTACCAGACGCGGTCGTCGTGCCGAAGAGGGCATCTCCCGTCACCGTGAGCATGCGAGAGGGCGTCGTCGTCCCGATGCCGACGTTACCAGCTACGGCCAGCGAGGTACCAGTATTGTCAGGGTCAAGCAGATAATTACTGTTGGCATAATCCAAAAACCTGGTCGCGGAAAGATCGCCGCCAACAATGGTGGTATTGCCGAAGTAAGCGCCCTTGGCGGCATTAATGGAATAGGCGGAATTTATGGAGTTGCCGCTTAGGCCTAAGTCCCCGCCAATTATGGTATTCCCCGTCGTCGTCGCACCGCCACTGATCGTGAGGCCGCCGGTCGCGGTCCCGTCGCCGATCGTCGATGACGCTGAGGAGCGGAACCCTGCGAGTAAGGGATTCGTCGAGAAGACCGCATTCCCCGCCGTGCCAGTTTCGTCGGAGAGGAGGGCGGCGAGTTCGGCGGAGGTATCAACCTCGGACGAGAGGAGAACCGAGGAGTCGAGGTATCCAGCGCCGATCGTCGTCGATGCCGAGACGACGCCCGAGCCGTTCGTCGTGAGGACGCCACCGGTGAGCCCCGAGAAGGTGACGGTACCCGTCGCGGTGAGGCCGGCCCCGAGAATGTCTCCCGCCACCGTGAGCTTCGAGGAGGGCGAGGTGGTGCCGATGCCGATGTTACCGTTGAAATTAGCGTAAAGTGCCGTGCTTCCGTTCGTGTTGAGACGAAAGATGAGATTGTTATTGAGAATGATGCCGCTCGAATCCGCATTGAAGTAGTTCGACGATGTATTGAGCGAGAGGTGATTCGTACCCTCGACCATGACGTTCCCGTTCACGTCCAATTTGTACGCGGGGCTCGTCGTCCCGATGCCGACGTTGCCATTGTTCGGATTGAGAAGAAGAGGCTTATCGAAGGAGACACCGAGATTGACCGCCTGCACGATAGCCGCGTCTATCTGCGAATCGTATCCGAGGAGAAGCTTTCGAGCGCTGTTGTCTGACGTACCAAGCTCGGCCGCGTACGTCGAATTGTTGTTATAGCGCGTTGCGCTCCCTAAGACGCTTAGTCTGACGTTCGGCGTCGTCGTCCCTATGCCGAGATTCCCGGAGGTAAGAAGCGTGAGTTGCTCCGTACCCCCTGTCGTCGTGAAGCCGAAGTGATTGTCCGCATTGTCGAATTTAAGTTGACCCTGTGTCTCGAGCGAATCGTCACCGAAGTAGATGCCGCTGTACCCGGTCGACTTACTGACGATGGAGATCGTAGCACCAGCCGCATTACCGCTCTGGAAAAGCGCCGTCGTACGCGTGTTCGGCGTCCATGTGTAACCCGCGCCGCTCGATCGAAGGACTTCGAGGGGGACGTTCGGCGTCGTCGTGCCTATGCCGACGTTGCCACCGCCGGGGTTGAGCGCGAGATTCTTGATGAAGCCGACGCCTGCGACGCCGGTCTGGATTACACCGACATCGTTGCTACCGTCGTATTGGAGCGATAGTGAGGCCGCCGGGTTGAGGGAGTTATTGAGGACGAGGGAATATGTACCGTTATTGAGATATGATGTCGCACCTGACGTCGTCACCGTAAGTTTGTTGTTCGGCGTCGTCGTCCCGATGCCGACGTTCCCCCCGAAGTACGCGTTCCCCGAGGTCGTGAGCGCCGTCCCCGAGGCGTTCGCGAACGTAAGGAGACCCGAGAGCGTCGGCGACGCGGAGAACACCACGCTTCCCGCCGTGCCAGTTTCGTCAGAGAGGAGGGCGGCGAGTTCGGCGGAGGTATCAACCTCGGACGAGAGGAGAACCGAGGAGTCGAGATACGCGGTGCCGATCGTCGTCGATGCCGAGACGACGCCACTTCCGTTCGTCGTGAGGACGCCGCCGGTGAGCCCCGAGAAGGTCACCGTACCGGTAGCGGTGAGGCCGGCTCCAAGGATATCTCCCGCCACCGTGAGCTTCGAGGAGGGCGAGGTGGTGCCGATGCCTATGTTTCCAGCGACGAGCGTCCCATCGGAATTCCCCGTCCCGCCCGTACCCACGTAGAGTTTTCCAGCCGCCCCACGAGAGATGGCGACATCCGATGTACCGGCGAGCGCACCAAAACCGACGACTCCCGATGAGTACACTTGCATTCCGGAACTATTAAGGCGAAGTGTGTCCGTGCCCGCGCCCGAGAATCGGATGCCACCGTTATCCGTCGACACACCGTAGAATCCCGTCGTGAGGCCGTTCACGGCGAGCGGGAATGTGACGCTCGGCGCGGCGGCGGAACCAAGTTGGAACCGTGCCTGACCGGTATTGAGTATCGCAAAGTTCGTCGCGGTCGAACTGCCGACCACGAACGCGGGCCCTGTGATGCCGTTCGGATTGATGGAGAGTAGTCCGGTCGGCGTAGACGTGCCGATGCCGACGTTGCCGTTCGAGGTGACGCGCATACGCTCCGTCCCCGTCGCGTTCACCACGTTCGTCGCGAAGACGATGTCCGACGCGGTGCTCGAACCGTTCGCACCGACCGTGATCTGAGTGTTCGGTAC
>DASTSP010000058.1:0-20218 GCA_035760625.1 Minisyncoccota bacterium
CCTCCTCCCCCTCATCGCCGCCGGCTTCATTCTCCCGTACGCCTTGAGCACGTTCTCGACCATCTACCCGATGTAGGTTAGTGAAAGCGCCCGCAAAGCGGGCGCTTTCACTCGACGGTTCTAGCCGCGCGACTTCCCTTGGTGGATGACGAGCTGCGGGAGCGGGATATCGATCTTCTCCTTATCGAGCGCACGCTTGAGGCGTCTACGGAGTTCACCCGAGACGTCCCACTGTTTGAGGGGCTTCGTGTCGCCGAGTATCTTTATGACGATGCCTGATTCACCGAAGTCGTCGACGCGGAGGAACTGCGGCGCTTTCACGATGTGTTCCGACCACGCGGGATCTTCAGCGAGCGCCGCGCCCACTTTGTTGACGACCGCGATAACGCGGTCGAGGTCCGCCGCGTACGATATGCGGACGTCGAGATTCACGCGCGCGTAGTCCTTCGAGAGGTTCGACACGCGCTTCACCTCGCCATGGGGGACGTGATGCACCGTCCCATCGAGGTCACGGAGCGTCGTCATGCGGAGCGTTATGTCCTCGACGAGCCCGCATGTCGCGTCGAAACAGACGACATCGCCGATGCGGTATTGGTTCTCGAGAATGATGAACATGCCGCTGATGAGGTCCCTGATCAGGTATTGTCCGCCGAAGCCGAACGCGAGGCCTGCGACCCCCGCCGCGGCGAGGAGGGGGCCGATCGCGACGCCGACCTCCTCGAGCGCCATGAGGAGCGCGGTGAGCCAGATGAGTATGCCCGCGGAGGTGGAACCGATACGAATGAGCGTATCCTCTCGCTTTCGTTCGGCTTCGCGGCTTTGGAAGTTTCTCGACGACACCATGCCTCGAATCGCTCGCTCGAGGAAGAGCCCAAGGCCTCGGTGGGCGACGAACGCGATGAGCGCGATGAGGGCTACGCGGAGCGCGTGCGCTTCGAGCCAGAGGTAGGCAGCGTGGGTGAGCGTGTCCATAGAAAAGTGCGATTAGGTTCTTTCAATCTCCTATCTCACTACCTTACACGCGGACCCCCGTGGTCTGTAAAGGCGTCTCTCTGCATAGAGACAGTAACGCGACGAGGAAGGCGCCCGCTTCGCGGGCGCCTTCCTCGTCATACCGGACGCTAGAGCATGCTCGTTCGCCGATTCGCCCCCGCGCGCGCGAGCGCGGCGAGCGCGAGCGAGACGTCGCGGAACACGACTTCCATTTGTGCGAGGTTGAAGAGGACGATGAGCGCGAGGAGTATGGCCGCTATCACGGAGGGGAGCGCGATACGCTTACCCGAGAGGATCCAGAGACCGATGCCGACTTCGAGGAGTCCCCACAGAGAGAGAAGGACGGTATCGGATACGATGCCGTGCACGAACTGGGGGAAGTAACCTATCCAGTCGTACGGGGCAAGGTATGCGGATACGGGCGGATAGAGAAACGCGAAGGCGAGCGCGACTCGAAGGAGAACGTTCGTGACGTTCGATGTCGCCATACTCACTCGACGACGACCTTACCCGTCGCCGCGGCGTTCACGTGGTTGTGGTACGGGTGCGTGCCCGCCTCGGTGAAGGTGAACGTGTACGTCGCCGTCGAGGCGCCGCATTCGTCGAACGGAGCGGGGCCCGCGTAATCAGCCGCGCAGTGCGCGGAGGTGTCGCTCCCGTCGTAGAGCGTGTGCGTCGGGTGGACTCCCGACGCGACCCACATGGGGTTCGCCGAGGCGTCGACGAAGGCGACCGTGTCGCCTGTGCGGATGTTCACGACCGACGGGCTATACGACGAGCCGTCGTACGTAACGGTCACCGTTTTTGGCACTGACGCGCCGGTCTGTGTCCCCGGTTCGCTATTCGATGCCTTCGTGCCGGCCGTCGCCGGTGCCGTCGCTTGCGTCTCAGTACCCGTCGTAGGGGTAGCGTACGATGTTTTTGACTGCGTATTACCGCTCGAATAGAGCGCGATTCCGCCGATGATAATGACGACCGCTACGATGCCGAGCGCGATTGATGTTTTCATAGGGTTTTATGATGCCACGCGAAGGGTTAAATTTTTATGAAATAAAGTATAGCACGCTTTACATGCCTCGCTGGGGATATCCCTCATGGAGAAACGAAAAACGCTCGCAAAATGCGAGCGTTTTCATTCCGCACTCCGTCACCTTAGAGACCGATGTGCGATTTGAGGGAGGTATCCGTGTCTACGTGTGCATCGATGAGGTCGGTCTTCACGTCCGCGTCGGAGTGTTCGTTCGCTTCGATATCGGCGTCGTCGTGCCGCACGTCCGTGCTCGTCGACTTGCCCTGTCCGTTCGTGCCGTCGCTTCGCTCGTCTCGCGCCTCGTCTTCTTTAGAGGGCGAGGAGGTTCCGATGAGATCTTCGAGAGTCCCCTTACCCTCGACCTTCGCGTCGGTGCGAATGTGGAGCGCGCTGTCGATCAGAACCTCGGCGAACGTCGCGCTTCGAATGGCGTCCTTCGCTCGAACGTACGCCGCCTGGTAGTTCCCCTGTTCGAAGAGCGCGTTCGCGCTCGATTCGGCGTCGGTCGCTTGCTTCGCGCTCGCCGTAATGCGCGCGGAGAGGGAAGTAGACGTCGTCCCGAACGAGTCGAGTTTCGCCTCCATTTCATGGATGGCCGCTGATGCCGCGTCGATGGTCGCCCGAACCTGTGCCGACGCATCGGTCGATGCCGAGACCGCAGTCTCCGCGCTCGACGTCGATTCGACGTCGGCGACGGCCTTCAGTTCGTCGATGAGCGCGTCCCCATGGTTGCCGTTGACGTTCGCGTTGAGGCCGGAGAGGACATCGATGTACGAGCGAGCGGCGCCCTCGATGGCAGACTCGACGGACGCACGTGCCTCGAGGTCACCCTTCTCGAAGGCCGCCTGGCTGTGCGCATCGGCCTTGGCGAGGTGGTCCTTGAGCCGCGTCTCGAGTTCGGCTGATTTGGCCGCGTCGAGCGTGCCGCGCGAGGCGAGGACCTCCGCCTCCTTGAGGCGTTCCCTCGCGAGGTCCGCTTGGAGCTTCGCTTCGGCGTCATCGCCGACCGCGAACGCGCTCTTCACGTTCTCGTTGATATCGACCTTCACGGGATAGAGAAGGTCTCCCGGTATCGCGTTCTCCGCCGCGTAAGACGTGCCGCCGCCGAGGAGGAGCGCGATGAGTAGTGTTGCTGTCATACGAAATGATGTGAGATTAGATCTGCTAATGAGAGAAGCGAGTGGCGACGCTTCGTATATAGAACGAACGGGGGCCGCACCACTTACGTCGTGGAATTGGGCATACCCGCGGAGCGCTTTCTCGATACGGGTACGGGAGGCAGCCGAGAGCTTCACTCCCTGTGCCTTCTCAAGCGTCTGTCGCATGTCTTGTTCGTTCATATTCATATATGCAGATGCATCCGCAATTTCTGTGC
The DNA here is from genome assembly GCA_035760625.1 of Minisyncoccota bacterium. GTDB lineage: Bacteria > Patescibacteriota > Minisyncoccia > Phycocordibacterales > UBA918 > Damh-18. The sequence goes on from DASTSP010000058.1 coordinate 3,399, forward strand.
CGCTCGATTGAGGCGAACGGAGACCGCGTTCGCCGTCTCGCCGAGGCACTCCGCGATATCGCGCGGTTCGAGCCCTTCGACGAAGCGGAGGAGGACGACCTCCTTGTCGCGCTCATCGAGTCCCTCCGCGGCCTCGAGCACTTCGCGGTACGTGGCGAGGGCCTCCGCGTCCATGCCAGTCTCGGCCGGTTCACGACCGGCGACGATGTGTGCGTCGAGCGACTCCGCCTTCTTCTTTTTGTACCAATCCTTCGCCATATTGTTCGCGATGGCGTAGAGAAGCGCTCGACAGTTCGTGATCTCTCTGTCGTCTCGAAGGTACTGCCAGTACCGCATGAACACCTCTTGGGTCATATCCTCGGCGAGCTCGACTTGGGAGACCTTCATGAGAGAGAAGCGGAAGATAGCGTCACCATAGGTTGTGAACGTCTCGATGAACTCCTGTTCCATTGTCGGCTCTGTACCGTTAAAACGACCCATTGAGGTGATTCTTACACTGCCCGAGGTCTCTCGCAAGCGACGATGCGCGTGCGCCATGGGATGACGTGGCGCTGATTTTCTTGTACAGTACAGGCGCACGGAGGCGTCGCATAGCGGTTTAGTGCACCACCTTGGAAAGGTGGCATCGGGGAAACTCGATCGAGAGTTCGAATCTCTCCGCCTCCGCAGAATGAGAAAATTCGGGATTCTCTCGCGGATTTTTTCGTCTCTGCGCACGAGATTCGAAAAGGTTGTCGATGATTTCGACCGACGGGAGAAATCATCATACAACCTGAACTGAAGCTGTAAGCTTCGAATCTCTCCGCCTCCGCCCTTTGAACTGAAAACTGAAAGGCGGTATCGTTACCGTAATGAAGCACGTGTATCTCGTCTTCGTGTCCACTTTCTTCCTCGGGTTCGTGACGGGAGGGCTCGTGTTCCTCTTCAACCACACGGGGAAGGCGGGAGACGGCGGCATCGGTGCGCCGGCGGCCGGTATGAGCATCTCCGCGGTGGCGTACGGCGGCTGTACGCATCTCGGGTGTCCGGCGTACAAGATAGAGGACGACGGCGCGTACACGTACCTCACGGGAAGCGTGTCGACGCCCGGCCGCTTCACCGACTCGCTCACCGACCGCCAGCTCGCGACGCTCCGCGCCGAGCTCGCTGACGTCGACTTCGATGCGGTCGCCGCGTCACGCTTCACGGGCACGTGTCCCGTCGCGGTCGACGGCGTCGCGTATCGCTTCGCGATCGAGTACCGCGGCGAGCGCCACGAGGTCGATACGTGCGAAGCGGACGTCGAGGGCGACCCGCTCTTCGCCACGCTCGAGGATTATTTCGGTATTTTCGATCTGCTCTATGCGGGACAGTAGCACGCGTTTCCGTTTAGCCGTCACCGCGGTGTTCGCCGCGCTGTTCTTCATCTTTGCGCCGGTCGCGGCCGCACACGTTCCGGTCCTTATCCGCGAGGCATCGCCTTCCGCGGCGGTTTTGATCGACGATCCCGAGCTCTCGACCGCGTTCTATGGCACGCTAACCGGTTTCCCGCACACGTACGAGATACGGAGCTCGGAGCCGTTTCTCCTCCACGTCGAGGTTCGCGAACCGGACGTTTCGGACGCACGCGACAACGTCTCCGGCATCATCGTCATGGAACGCCCGGAGGGAGGCCGCGTCGAGGAGGTCGCGCGGCTCTCGTCGCCCGCTCCATGGCCGAGCGAGTTCGAGTTCTGGGGCGGTGACCGCTACCGCGTCGGCCCGACGTTCGAACGCGAGGTCCGTCCCGGAACGTACCGTATCGAGGTGAGTACGCCGGATAACGACGGTGCGCGGTACGTCCTCGTCATGGGGACCCGCGAGGAGCTGACGCTCGGGTATGGGGAACTCCTCGGACGTATCGGCGACGTGAAGGCCTTCTTCGGAAAGTCGCGCATTGCGCTCGTCGAATCGCCGTTCGCGTACGTCCCGGTCCTCATCGCGCTTTCCGTCCTGATCTTCTTCGTCGTAAGGAGACGGCGGCTCATCGCGTGAGTGCTATACTGGTCACGTTACTCGTCACCACGCATCTATGGTCACCGATCTGAATGAGGTAGCCGTCATCGTCGCCGCCATCGTGTCCGTAGCCGTCGGAAGCATCTGGTACTCGCCGCTTCTCTTCGGCGCGTCATGGCTGCGGGCCGCGCGGCTTTCCGTCGAGGAGGAGAACATGACCTCGAAGGAGGCGTCGCTCCTCGCGCTCAAGGGCGTCGTCGTCGAGTTCGTGTTCTTCTACGCGCTCGCGCTTCTCCTTCTCGCTTCGGAGGCGGGTGGCATGTCGTTCGCGGGGTACATCGGCGTTATGGCGGCGCTTCTCCTCTCGTTTCTCATCGGTATCACGGTCTGGGAACGGAAACCGCTCTCGTACGTCCTCGTGAACGGGGGATACACCGTCGTCGCGCTCGCCGTCGGCCTTAGCATCGTCACCTTCTGGCCCTGGTAACATGGCGAATCGTATCATGAGGTGGAGCAACTGGACCGCCATCGCCGTCGGCGTGCTCCTCGCCGCGTTCCTTTTCGCGACGCGCTCGAACGAATTCTCACTGTCGAAACTCTTCCTACCGACGTCGCCCGTCATGCACATCGGCGACGTACCCATCCGCGTCACCATCGCTGACACGAACGACGAACGTATCGCGGGACTCTCGGGGAAGGAAGGGCTCGACGAGTCCGAGGGACTCTTGTTCGTCTTCCCGTCCGCCGACTACCACGCGATGTGGATGAAGGACATGCGCTTTCCGATCGACATCATCTGGATAGGGGAGGACGCGCGGGTCATCAGCGTGAACGAGAACGTGAGTCCCGACTCGTTCCCGAGGACCTTTCGGCCGGCTCGCCCGGCGAAGTACGCGGTCGAAACGAACGCGCACTTCGTTAAGACGTTCGGCATCCATGAAGGCGAGGACGCCCGGCTTCCGATGGAGTATCTTGAAAATCCAAAGTAATATTGTATAATACGTGGGCGTCTGTGATCGCTCGCCGAATTGGCGAGAGGAAAGTCCGAACACGCCCGGCAGTGCCGGAGTCGGTAGCGGGTAACGCCCGTCTAGAGCGATCTACGAGGTGCGAACAGAGACGCCCTGCGTCGAAAGATAGGGGCATCTGCGCGAGCAGATGAGCCTCTCCGGTGACGGGGAGGGTGAAACGGCTAAATCCTTACCTGCGTGCAAGGCCGAGCCCAGAACCATTTTTGCGCTAGCTAAAAGTGGTGCTGGGAGTGCCGCATGAGCGGACCGGTAACGGTTCGCCAAGGTAAATGATCACACGTCCTTCGGGACGACAGAATTCGGCTTATAGACGTACAAACAGGCGTCCCGAAAGGGCGCCTTTTTGTGTGCTATCATTTTTTCAACAGAGGTGTTGATCCGATTAATCTTACGACCACTATGTCCACCCAGGGGAAAAACGATGGAGGCGACCGAGTCGCGCGAGGTTTCGTGACCGTCGCGGAGAACGTTCTCGTCGTCATCTTCGGCCTTCTGCCCATTATTTTTGTGCCGATCGCCGCGGCGCCGTACGACTACACCAAGTTCTCGGCGGTCGTTCTCGCCGTCATCGTCGCGCTCGTCCTCTTTAGCCTCTCCGTGCTCCGTTCGGGAACGCTCCGCATCGGCGTATCGTACCCGCTCGTCGCCATGTGGAGCGCCGTCGCGATCGCGTTCATCTCCGCGCTCCTCTCCGGAGACTTCAAGGACGCACTCGTCGGCGACTTCTTCAGCATTCACTCCGTCGTGTTCCTCGCGATGCTCGCGCTCGTTCCCACGGTCTGGGTACTCCTTCGCCCAGGTAGGGAAGCGGTCATTCGGATGTACCTCCTCCTCGTCGTGAGCACGTTCACCATCGTCGCCTTCCACGTACTCCGCATGATCTTCGGGCCACAGTTCCTGTCCTTCGGCATATTCACCGGTACGGTCTCGACGCCCTTGGGAAGCTGGAACGACCTCGCGCTCTTCCTCGGCCTCATCGTCATCCTCTCGTTGATCGCGCTCGAACAGCTCGCGCTCTCTCGGGTGGCACAGTGGCTCTTCACCATCGCCATCGTCGCGTCTCTCGGCATGCTCGCCGTCATCAATTTCTTCACCGTTTGGCTCGTCCTCGGTCTCATGAGCCTCGTCATGATCGTCTACTCGCTCCGTCGTGACAAATTCGAGGGGAGTCAGCTTCTTCTCGTCGAGCATCGTGCGACGAGCGGGCCGGCGCTCATACTCGCGCTCGTCGTTTTCGTCGTCTCGGTCCTCTTCGTCATCGGTGGTGCCACGATAGGCGGATACATCGCGAAGACCGTCGGTATCTCGTACGTCGAGGTACGTCCGTCCTTCCAGGCGACTGCGGACATCGCGCGGAACGTCTACCACGAGAACGCGTTCCTCGGTATCGGACCGAACCGCTTTGAAGACGCGTGGCGGCTCTACAAGGACGAGTCCATCAACCTCACCCCGTTTTGGAACACCGACTTCAACGCGGGGAACGGATACATCTCGACGCTCTTCGTCACGACGGGCGTCCTCGGCGGACTAGCATGGCTTACGTTCCTCATATCGTTCCTCGTCATGGGGACGCGCCGCCTTCTCTCCGCTCCCGCGAGCGACCGACTCTGGTACTTTATCGGCGTCTCCTCGTTCGTGAGCGCCGTATATATCTGGGGCATGTCGGTCATCTACGTTCCCGGCGTCGTCGTGCTCCTCCTCGGCTCGCTCTGCGTAGGGGTATCGCTCGTCGCACTCGCCATGCTCGAGGGTGCACCCGCGCGCGTTCTCGTGGTCGGGTCTGACCGCAGAACCGGCTTCATCCTCACTCTCGTCGTCATCGTCGTCATCGTTGGCTCGGTGAGCGTGCTCTACACCGCGACGCGCCACTATTCGTCGGTCTACGCGTTCAACGAGAGCCTCCTCGAAATGCAAAACGGCACGAACATCGACGCGCTCGAGTCGCGGGTCGCCGATGCGTACGCGCTCTCGTCGAGCGACGTCTTCGCACGGCGTATCGCAGAGTTCGAGCTCGCGCGCATGAATAGTCTCATCACGGTCGCCTCGCCGACCGACGCCGAGCAGAAGCAATTCCAGGACGCGAGCCTCTCTGGCATCAACGCGGCCCAGCAGGCGATTCTCATCGATCGTTTCGAACCGTCGAACTGGTCGGTTCTCGGCGGCATATACGGCGCGCTCGCATCGGTCAATGTCGAGGGGGCGAAGGACAAAGCGATCGAGGCGTACCAAAAGTACGTCGAGCTCGATCCGAAGAACCCGCTCCCGCTTCTCGAGCTCGCCGTCGTCGAGGGCAGGGCTGGTGATTACGACAAGGCGCGCGAGTACGTGAATCGCGCCATCACGCTGAAGCCCGATTTCACCGACGCGTTCTTCTTCCTCTCGCAGCTCGAGATCGCGACGGGGAACGTCGAGGCGGCCATCAAGTCGACGCAGGCCGTCGTCTCGCTCGAACCCCAGAACCCGGTACGGTACTACCAGCTCGGGGTCCTCGAGAGCTTCGATAAGAATCCCACGGCGGCGATAAGCGCCTTCGAGCGGGCAGTCGCGCTCGATCCGAACTACGCGAACGCCCGCTACCTTCTCGCGCTCTCCTATGACGAGGCGGGACAGAGCGACAAGGCGAAGGCCGAGCTCGAGGCGGTCGCGAAGCTCAATCCCGACAACGCGGAGGTAGCGAACCTCATCACCGTCATCACCGAGGAGGGGTCATTGAAGCGACTGCGCGCGGAGGCGAACAAGCTCCTCGCCGAGCCGCAGCCGACCCTGAACGACACGGGCACGGTGAGCACCGAGGGAGGTACGGGCGACTCCTCGCTCATCGCGCCGGTCAACACGGCCCCGAAGGCCGAAACCGCGACGTCATCGGGACAGTAGTAATACGGCATGGTCCAGCGAGTGTTCGACATCGTCTATAGGGAGGTACGCGGTCTCCACCAGGCCGCGTATATTCTTGCCATCTTCACTTTCGGGTCGCAGCTCCTCGCGCTCATACGCGACCGGCTCCTCGCGCATCAGTTCGGCGCGGGCATAGAACTCGACCTCTACTACACCGCGTTCCGCATCCCCGATTTCCTCTACGTGCTCTTCGCGTCCACGCTCTCCGTGTACGTGCTCATTCCGTTCATCGCGGGGCGCATGGAGGGGAAGGGTGAACGAGCGCGGCACCTTCTCTCGCAGATATTCACGCTCTTCCTCGGCCTCTACGCGCTCGTCGCGTTCCTCGCCATCATCGCCGCGCCGGACGTCGTCCGCTATTTCTTTCCCGGCTTCGTCGAACATACCGATATCCTCATCCCGCTCATACGGCTCCTCCTCCTTCAGCCGCTCCTTCTCGGTATCTCGAGCCTCCTCGGCGTTATCACTCAGATAGAGCATAGATTCGTCCTCTATGCGATAAGCCCCCTCATCTACAACCTCGGCATCATCCTCGGCGTCGTCGTCCTCTATCCGATCTTCGGTATCGAGGGTCTCGCCTTCGGTGTCGTCCTCGGCGCATTGGGGCACGTGTGCATTCAGCTCCCGTTCATTCTCAAGAGTCCGCTTCGTCCGCGTCTCACGCTTCGCTTCGACCCCACGGACATGGTCGCCGTGTTTCGTACGTCGCTCACGCGCGCCGTCACGCTCTCGCTCCACCAGCTCGTCCTCATCGGCCTTATCGGTTTCGCGAGCATCATGACCGTCGGCTCCGTCTCGGTCTTTCAGTTCGCGTTCAACCTGCAATCGGTACCACTCGCCATCATCGGCATGAGCTACTCCGTCGCGGCGTTCCCGCTCCTCGCGAAGCTCTACGCCGAGAAGAAGCACGAGCTCTTCTCGGAGAACATCACGACCGCGCTTCGGCACATCTTCTTCTGGTCACTTCCCGCGATCACGCTCTTCATCGTCATACGCGCGCAGTTCGTACGCGTCGTCCTCGGTTCGGGAGAGTTCGACTGGAGCGATACGCGTCTCACCGCCGCGGTCCTCGCGGTCTTCGTGGTGTCATTGGTGTCGCAGGGAATGCACCTTCTCCTCGTGCGCGCGCTCTATGCGGTGGGGAATACGAGACTGCCGTTCTATGTGACACTCGGTTCTTCGACGCTCGCGCTTCTCTTCGGGTTCTATTTCTATTCGCTCTTCGTCGAGCACGGCTTCGTGTATCGTTACTTCGAGTCGCTCATGCGCCTCGATGGCGTCCCTGGCGTCGAGGTCCTCGCGCTTCCCATGGGATATTCGCTCGCGCTCATCATCCATAGCATCGTGCTTCTCGTGGTCGCGCGGAAGGCTCTCTATGTTCGGCTCCGTCCGCTCGTCCGCTCGTTCTACACGTCCGCGGTAGCCGCGTTCTTCGGAGGCTACGTCGCGTACGCGACCTTGAGCTACTTCGGAACGAGCTACGAGGCCGATACGCTCATGACGGTCCTCTCGGAAGGGTTCGTCGCGGGGCTCGGCGGGCTCGGCGGCGTCATCCTCGCGCACTACGCGGTGGGAAGTCGTGAGCTTTCGGAGATCGGCTCGGCGCTCAAGAAGCGATTCACGAAGGTCGATGTCCTCGTACCGCAGGACGAGGACACGCTCGCGGTCTGACCTCGCATTGTCGCCGCATTGTGATAGAGTAGGGCCCCAGGGCATATGAAAGAGATACGCAATTTTTCCATAATCGCGCACATCGACCACGGAAAATCGACCCTCGCCGACCGGATGCTCGAGCTCACGAAGACCGTCGAGTCTCGGAAGATGAAAGACCAGGTCCTCGACTCGATGGAGCTGGAGCGTGAACGCGGCATCACCATCAAAATGCAGCCCGTTCGCATGGCGCACACGTACCGCGGGACGACGTACGAGATAAACCTCATCGACACGCCGGGGCATATCGACTTCTCGTATGAGGTGTCGCGGGCACTGAAGGCCGTCGAGGGCGTCCTTCTCCTCGTCGACGCGACGCAGGGAGTCCAAGCGCAGACGCTCTCGGTCCTCCAAATGGCCCGCGACCAGGGCCTCACCGTCATTCCGGTCCTCACGAAGATAGACGTTCCGCACGCGCGGCGCGAGGAGGTCAGGGATGAGGTCGTGCGGCTTCTCTCGTGCGATCCCGGGGAGGTTCGATACGTCTCGGGACGAACGGGCGAGGGCGTTCGAGAGCTTCTCGACGTCATCTGCGAGCGCATCCCCGCGCCGCGAAAGTCCGAGCGGGATACGTTTCGAGGCCTCGTTTTCGACTTTCAGTACTCGAATCACCGCGGTATCATCGTGTACTTCCGCGTCTTCGACGGATCGGTACGAAAAGGCGAGCGCCTCACGTTCCTCGTCGCGGGGCGCACCTTCGTCGCGCTCGAAGTCGGCATCATGGCGCCGGAGGAGCGGCCGGTATCCGAGCTTCAGGCGGGCGAGATCGGCTACATCGTGACAGGCATCAAGGAGCCAGGGGTCGCGTCGGTCGGCGATACGCTCGCGCTCGAGCATGGGAGTGACGAGCTCCTCGAAGGGTACCGAGCGGTCCCGCCCGTCGTCTGGGCCTCGGTGTTCCCGGAGAGCCAGGACGATTTCACGATGCTCAAACAAGCGCTCGACCGCCTTAAGATGTCGGATTCGTCGCTCTCGTACGAGGAGGAATCCTCGGGCGTCCTCGGACGAGGGTTTCGGTGCGGATTCCTCGGCATGCTCCACCTCGAGATCGTGACCGAGCGCCTCAAGCGAGAGTTCAACATCGAGATCGTCATCACGTCGCCATCGATCGTCTACGAAGTGACGTATCCCGATGGGCGCGTCGACGAGATATACGCGGCCTCGAAGTTTCCCGAATACGGGGCAAAGGTCCTCGTCCGCGAACCGTGGGTTCTCGCGCAGATCATCTTGCCGCCTACGTACCTTGGGGCGGTCATGACGCTCCTCTACGACCACGAGGGAAACGTCATCGATACGGAGGTCTTCGGCGACGGTCGAAATCTCCTCTCGATCGAGATGCCGCTTCGCGAACTCATGCGAAACTTCTTCGATAAGCTCAAGAACGCGACGAGCGGATACGCTTCGCTCTCGTACGAGATAGCGGAGATGCGGTCCGCGGACGTTACGCGCCTCGATGTTCTCATCGCCGAGGACCTCGTTCCGGCGTTCTCGCGCGTCGTCGGCGTCCGCCGCGCGGAGACCGAGGCGCGCGCCATCGTCGAGCGGCTCCACGGAACGCTTCCACGCCAGATGTTCGTGACGAAGATACAGGCGAAGGCACTCGGTCGCATCATCGCGTCGCGCTCGCTCTCCGCGATGAAGAAGGATGTGACCGGCTACCTCTATGGTGGCGACATCACGCGGAAGATGAAGCTTCGCGAGAAGCAGAAGCGCGGCAAGAAGAAGCTCCTTGCGCACGGGAAGGTGAACATCCCGCAGGAGGTTTTCATGAAGATAATCAAGAGCGAATAGGAAAAGACCCGGGAACGCCGGGCCTTTTCCTATTCGCTCACGTCAGAACCAGCGTGAGTACGTGAGCACCATACTCAGTGCGATGAGTACAGCGATGACCGACCAGACCCACTTTATGGCGGTCTTCGTCTTTTTGTGGAATAAGAGACTCATGGTGTAAGATAATAGCACATGTTCGATTTCCACGAAAAGCGGAGAATGCGCGGTATTTTATACTCACGCGTGACGATCTCGCTCATGTTCGTGCTCGCAGCGGCGCTTTCCGTATCGACGTACGATCGCTATGTCGCCGCGCGCGAGACCGGCGCGAAACTCGAGGAGCGTGAGGCCGAGCTCGCGGTGCTCAAGGAACGCGCCGCGGCGCTCGAGGCGCAGGTAAAGCACCTTGAGAACGACCGCGGCATCGAGGAGGAGCTCCGGAGCCGTTACGACGTCGTGCGGCAGGGCGAAGAGGCGGTCATCCTCGTCGGTGGCGAACGGGACGCGAAAGCGAGAGACGACGCGGGCATTCTTGTGACGAAAGAAGCGACGGAGACGCCGTCGTTCTTCGAACGGCTCCGCTCGTGGTGAGCTTCATTCCGGTGAAATGGCAGATGTGGTATAATCGCAATCTACGAGCGTAACGCATTCACTATGGCAAAACAGGTAACGATATACAGTACGCCGACGTGTCATTTCTGCCACGCCGCGAAGTCGTTCTTCGATGAGCATAATGTCGCGTACACGGACTTCGATGTGGCGACCGACATGGAGAAGCGGAAGGAGATGATCGACATGACCGGCCAGCTCGGCGTCCCCGTCATTCGGGTAGAGGACGACGTCATCGTCGGTTTCGACGAAGGGAAGCTCCGGGAACTCCTCCAGATAGCCTAAGTCTCAACGCGCTGAAAAAAGCGAGACCTTCGTCTCGCTTTTTTTGACTCTCATCTAAGGCGTCAGGTCGCTAATTCGCTTCGCTCATAAGTGCCGTCTTACAGACGCTGTATACTTTTCGCAGAAATTGCTCAAAGTCTTGCGAAATGCTCTTCGCATTTCTCACCTGCCCGGTCTCGCGGTTTCGTCTCCTTGGGGTCGACGAAACATCGCTCCGGCTCACAAACGCTAAAAGCGAGACGAAAGTCTCGCTTTTAGTGTTTGTGCCCCCACCCGGAATCGAACCAGGATCTCTTCCTTAGGACGGAATCGTTCTATCCATTGAACTACGGGGGCGAATGGATGCACGGAGACGATACCACGTCCGATTCCGTCCTACAACGGAAGTTCTACCGCCATTCCCACATCTCGCGGATGGAATGCGCGCGCCACTTGCTATACTTATGCCATGCCACCCGAGAACTCGCGCGATCACGACGAGATGCTTCGCCTCCTTCGAGAGAACAACGCTCTCCTCAAGAAGCTCTACCGCCATAACATCATTAGTTACGTACTGAAGGCGCTCTGGTATGCGATACTCATCGGTCTTCCGTTCGCCGTCTACTTCTACTTCCTCGAGCCCTACTTCCGTGCGTTCGGTTCGGATTACGATACGTTCAGGCAGGGGATGGACGAGCTCCCCGGCGTCAAGGAGATACAACGGTTTCTCCAAGTTTTCGTCGACTGATAGGGTCTGTACTCACGCCGAAAATATGCTACCATCAGAGGGCGCAAAAATCGCGCATTTGCTTGGGTAGCTCAGTTGGTAGAGCATTTGCCTGAAGAGCAAAGGGTCGCCAGTTCGAGCCTGGCCCCAAGCACAGATACGAAAAAGCCACCTTCAGGGTGGTGTTTTCGTATCTGTAGCCAGGCTCGAAAGCCGGAGGCGAAGCCGAGGCAGGGTAGCTGAAACAGTATGGGGTACTGTTTCAGAACATACTCTAGGGAACGATGTCACTAATGAGTTGAAATACAAAACCCAATAGAATCAGACAAATACCTATCTTGCTTAAATATTCGTATCTTCTTTCCCTTGCACTCTCTTTTCCACTCGTACCTACGATTAAGTGTAAAGCACCATCACGAGCTATCTTTGGAGGAAGTCCGAATCTCCAAAGTAAGATAACGCCCGTTATATCGAAGAGTAATCCTATGGCGTTGATTTGACTTCTCATCTGGTCGGGGTACCCGGAATCGAACCGGGGTCTTACGCACCCGAAGCGCATATACTACCTCTATACTATACCCCGAGGTTTGGCTCCGACTTTCGGAGCTTAAGGACTATAGCAAAAAAGAGAGTGGACTTCCACTCTCTTTTCGGGTAACTACTTTATCGGATGATGACTCTTTACGGTGAGCCGAGCGCTTCGTCCCTTGTCGAGCTTAGGGAGCGTTATTTCGAGAAGCCCGTGCTTCTCCTTTGCCTCGGCTTCGTCGATGACGATCTCCTCGGGAAGAACGATCGAGCGGGAGAAGGAGCCCCAGAAGAGCTCGCGGTGGTAGTAGTCTTCGTCGGGAACCTCCTGGACCTCTTCCCGCTGTCCCTTTAGAGTCACCATGTCACGGGTGATCGAGATGTTGAGGTCATCGGGATTCACACCGGCGACGAGCGCGCGTATGACGATGGCATCGCGCGTCTGGTACATATCGATGGGCAGTTCGCCCTCCTCGCCCCCGTCCTCGTCGTAGTCGGCGCCCTCGTCGCGGAGCGGATCGGCGTCTTCCGTGTGACTCTCGAGGTCGTCGTGCTCGTCGAATCCGTCGTCCTTCTCGTTCTCGAGCTTGATGGAACCGGTCAATCGTTCTAGGAATGAGGGTTTTTTCATATGGTACGACGATGCATTTTTTCTAGTATCTTCACTTTTTCGAATATGAGAAAGAGGACAATGATGCCCATCCAGACGAACATAAAGACGCCGAGAACGGCTTCACCGCTTGCGTCCATTATAAAGAAGTTGAATAGCGCGTGCAATATGATGGCGATGAACAATCCCGCCGTCGCGGCGAATATCTTCACGGCAGAGCGCTTGTAGTACGAGAGCGCCATCGATACGCCGACCGTTCCCGAAGCAAGGACATGAAGGAGCGTCGCCCCGAGGAAACGGAAGTGCTCGGTGAGAAGCGAATTGACGTAATCTCCCTGCATGACCGGATTAAAGACGAAGAGCGCGTTCTCGAGCGCCGAAAAGCCGAGCGCGATGGTGATCATGTAGATGATGGCGTCGATGGGCTCATCGACCGCTTTGTTCCAGAGGACGACGATGAGCGCTGCCGAGTATTTGAGAACCTCCTCGATGATGACCCACACGAAAATGAGGTTCTGTCCCGTGAACCGGTCCATCGCGTACTTCTGGAGGGGAAGGACGAGTGCGACGACGAGCATGCCCGAAATGAACGCGGTCGCGATGAGCGATTTCGGCTCCGGTCGCGCCTTATCCTCGCGGAGCCAGAACCAGAGCCAGAACAGGGCGGGTACGAGCCCGATGAGGAACGCGATCGCGAATTGTACGGAGAGCATACGCCTCCATTGTAGCATTCGAAAAACGGCGAAACCGCGTCGAAAACTACCGACTGGGGTTTACGTCGTGGGCCACTTCGCGACCATGAGGATGTCGCGCTCGCCCTGCCGGAGCGTCGGCGCGCTCTGCCACACTGCCTCTGTCACGTATGGCATGAAGGGGTGGAGAAGTTTGAGGCATGTCGTGAGGATGGTCGCAAGCGTTTTCTGCCGAGCGAGCGCCGCATCGCCGCCCGATTGGAGGATGGGTTTCGATTCCTCGATGATCTCATCCGCGAAGCGGTGCCATATGAAGTGATAGATAGCGTCAGCGGCGAGGTCGATGCGGTATTCGGCGAAGTGGCGGTCGACCGTCATGACGAGGGAACTGAGTTCCGCATGGAGCACCTCCTCTCCCTGAACGCGCTCAAGGTCGGAGTCTCCCACGGCGGTGAGAACGAAGCGGGTGATGTTCCAGAGTTTGTTCGCGAAGTGCTTATAGCCGCGTATCTTGTCTTCCGAGATGCGGCTGTCGGTGCCCGGTGCCATGCCCATGATGAGAGAGATGCGGACCGCGTCCATGCCGTACTTCGACGCCATGTCGACGGGGTCGATATTGTTCCCGAGAGACTTGGAGATCTTCCGTCCCTGCCCGTCGCGAACGAGGCCGTGGAGATAGATGGTCTTGAAGGGGACCTCCCCGAGGAAGAAGCCGCTCATGAGTATCATTCGCGCCACCCAGAAGAAGAGGATATCGTACCCGGTTTCGATGAGCGTCGTCGGATGGTACTCCTTAAGGTCTTCGGTCTCCTCTGGCCATCCTAAGGTCGTCATCGTCCAGAGCGCGGAGCTAAACCACGTATCGAGCACGTCCGGGTCCTGTTCCCACCCGTCTCCTGGCGAATCGACTTGCACTTTCATGGCATCTTCGCGATACCAGACCGGTATGCGGTGGCCGAACCATATCTGGCGGCTTATGCACCACGGGCGGAGGTTCTTCGCCCAGTGGAGGTACGTCTTCTCAAAGCGTTCGGAGACGAACGTGACGCCGCCACCTTCCGCGACTTTCGTCATGAGTTCCTTCAATGAAAGCGATGAAGCTGAAGCGATGCCGGGGATTTTCGATTCCGCTATCGTAAAGGGCTTGTCGACGTCGACCCACCACTGGAGCTTCGGGAGCGGCTCGATGACGCCGCCGGTGCGTTCCGCTGTCGAGACGTTCTGCATAATGTCCTCGTCCTTCTCGAGGAGGCCTTCCTCACGGAGCCAGGCGACGACCGCCTCGCGCGCCTCGGCGACCTTCATGCCGGAGAGCCGCCCGGGGACCGTCATCTTCGCGTATTCGCTTATGACCTGCGGTCGCGGGAGGTCGTGACGGTCGGCGATCTCCCAGTCGATCTGGCTATGCGCTGGAGTGACACCGAGGGCGCCCGTGCCGAACTCCTTGTCGACCGATGCGTCGGCGACGACCTTGATATGGAGCGGCACGTCGCAGAACACGACGTCGTACTCCTTGCCGACGTATTCTTTGTATCGGGGGTCCTCAGGATGCACGGCGACGGCCGTGTCGCCGACCTTCGTCTCCGGACGCGTCGATGATATTGAAATGGGAAAGTCCTTCCCGTACTTAAAGGTGTAGAGTTTCGCCTTCCGCTCCTCGTAGACGATCTCATCGTCTGAGATGGTCGTCTGGCCTTTCGGGTCCCAGTTCACAATGCGGTTTCCGCGGTAGATGAGACCTGCCTCGTACATGCGGACGAACGCTTCCATGACCGCGTCGTACCGCGAGTCGTCCATCGTGTATGCGTAGCGAGACCAATCGAGGGACGCGCCGATCGCCCGCATCTGCGCGAGCATGGTCGACTTGTTCTCCTCGACGAACGCGTCGATACGTTTAAGGAGCTCCTCGCGGCCGAGCTCGTGGCGTGATTTACCCTCGGACTTTTGTATATCCTTCTCGACACGCGCCTGGGTCGCGATAGCCGCCGAGTCGGTGCCGGGGACCCAGAGCGTTTTCTTGCCGCTCATACGCGCGTGGCGAACGAGGATGTCCTCGATCGCGAGCATGAGCGCGCTTCCCATGTGGAGCGTACCGGTCACGTTCGGTGGCGGAAGGACGATAGAGTACGGTTCTGCGTCGGCGGCCGTGACGCCTTTCTCGACGCACACATCCGGGTTGAAGTAGCCGGAGGATTCCCAAAGCTCGTAGAGCTTAGTCTCGGTCTCCTCGGGCGAGTAGGGCTTCAAGAAGGTCGCCGGAATGTCCGGCTGGGGAGTGGGCTTCTTATCGTTCGTATCCTCCATGTATCGTGATGATACCAGAAAATGAGCCGTTTAAAAGGCGCTACGCCTTAGCGTCGAGGGACAGGTTCCCATCCGCTTTCGTCGCGCCGAACTCGTCCGCCGAGCGGGCATGAGCGGCGTTCGCGTGCCCGGCAAGGGCTATCATGACGCTATTGTCGGTCGAGAGCTTCTGCGGCGGTAAGTAGACCGTGACCTCGGGGTATTCTCTCGTGAAGAACGACGTGAGTCGCTCTCGAAGGAGCGCGTTCGCGGATACGCCGCCGCCGACGATCAAGGTCTTCGCGCCGTACGTCTCGACCGCGCGCCGTGACTTCTCGACGAGCACCTCGACGGCCGCATCCTCGAAATCTCGAGCGAGTGCCGCGACGTCGTCACCAGAAAGTTTCTTTTTAGCTATCGCGTAGCGGACCGCGGTCTTGAGCCCCGAGAAGGAGAAGTCGAGATTGTCGGCGTCGAGCATCGGGCGGGGAAGCGTCGCGAAAGTCGGTAGGTTTCGTTCACGCGCGATCGCGGCGCGTGCGCCGACTTCCGGACCGCCCGGGTATGGGAGGCCGAACATGCGCGCGACCTTGTCGAACGCCTCGCCGACCGCGTCGTCGCGCGTCTCTCCCACGCACTCATAGTGTCCCCACGAGCGCATGAGGTCGAGCTCGGTGTGGCCTCCCGAGACGAGGAGCGCGAGCGCGGGGAACCGTATCTCGGGGATGCGCTCGCCCGTGAAGATGGACGCCATGATGTGTCCCTCCATGTGGTTCACCGGGACGACGGGGGCGTTCCATACCGACGCGAGCGCATGCGCGAAATTGATACCGACCCACAGGGTCGGCTCGAGGCCGGGACCCGAGGTCACCGCGATGAGGTCGATCGGAGGCTTTCCGTGCGACTCGAGGAAACCGATGAGCGAGTCGCCAAGTGTCGCCTCGCGGTAGAGCATCTCATGGAGGTCTGCGGTCACATCGGGCGAGAGCTGCGTATTCGTCGCTTCGAGGAACCCTGCTTCGCTAAGCGCGCGCTCGAGCATAGGGACGAGGGTCTTCGCGTGCTCTCGCTTCGCTACCATCGGAAAGACGCCGCCGTACTCGCGGTGGATGTCTATCTGCGAGAAGAGCGCGTTCCCGAGGACCTCATAGGTCGCATGGGGGAACTCACCGTCCGCCTGGACGACGGAGACGGCCGTCTCGTCGCATGATGTCTCGATGCTCAAGATGGTCATTCGATGCACTATATATGAGTTCAAAGTGATTGACCATTGCGGGGGCCGGGGCGTCAGGTCGCTAATTCGCTACGCTCGTAAGCGCCTCCTGCCCGGCCTCGCGGTTCCGCCTCCTCGCGGCCGGCGGAACATCGCTCCGGCTCGCACAAACTAAAATCCTGCCGCAGGGCAGGATTTTTACGTTTGTGCGCGGTGCAGGACTTGAACCTACGACCCCCACAATGTCAATGTGATGCTCTACCAGCTGAGCTAACCGCGCGGGTGGTGCCAATATACCAGAGCGCCGTAGGATAGGGAAGTCCAAGCGATAGTATTGATTCCTATGAATGTCCCGTGGTATGGTGCGGGCAGTACAACTGCGAAGGAAACGCCATGGCGCACACCATAGTGCAAATCGGCACGGTAATCGGCATCATCGGCGTCACGCTCCTCGCTTCCGTCCTTATCGTCGGCTGCTGTCTCGCGCTCCCGTACCTCGGTGAGCGGCTCGCGA
>DASTSP010000059.1:0-2356 GCA_035760625.1 Minisyncoccota bacterium
ACAAGATCGGCGAGGTGCACGACGGCACCACGGTGACCGACTGGATGGAGCAGGAGCGAGAGCGCGGCATCACCATTACGGCGGCCGCCATCTCGTGTAACTGGACCCCGTCCCTCATCGCCGACCGAAACGACGATGCGCTCAAGTACACGTTCAACATCATCGATACGCCCGGCCACATCGATTTCACCGCGGAGGTGAAGCGTTCGATGCGCGTCCTCGACGGAGCGATCGTCGTCTTCGACGGCGTCGCGGGTGTCGAGCCGCAGTCCGAGACGAACTGGCGCTATGCTGACGAAGCGCAAGTTCCGCGTATCTGCTACATCAACAAGATGGACCGCACCGGCGCGTCGTTCGAGCGCTCGTACGACTCGATCCTCAAGCGCCTCTCGCCGAAGGCCGTCCGATTCCAGCTCCCCTGGGGGAGCGAGGAGAATCTCAAGGGCGTCATCGATCTTCTCAAGATGAAGGCGTATACGTTCGAGGGCGAGATGGGCATGAAGGTCGTCGAACACGACATCCCCGAGGAGATGAAGGCTGACGCGGAGAAGTACCACGGCGAGCTCGTCGAGCGCATCGTCGAGCACGACGACGCGCAGATGAGCGCGTACCTCGAGGGCACCGTGCCGTCGTACGAGGAATTGAAGGCGACGCTTCGAAAGGCGGTCATCGCGAACGAGATCTTCCCGGTCATGACCGGCTCGTCGCTTAAGAACGTCGGCGTCCAGCTCATTCTCGACGCCGTCGTCGACTACCTTCCGTCGCCCGTCGATCTTCCGCCGGTCAAAGGCGTGAACCCGAAGACCGACGCTGAGGAGACGCGCGAGGCTTCCGACGAGGCGCCGTTCTGCGCCCTCGCGTTCAAGCTCCAGACCGACCCGTTCGTGGGCGCGCTCACGTTCTTCCGCGTCTACTCGGGCACGGTGAAGGCCGGCAGTTACATATACAATTCGACGACGGGCGAGAAGGAGCGCCTCGGCCGCATCGTCCGCCTCATGGCCGACAAGCGTTCGGAGGTCGAGGAGGTGTACGCGGGCGAGATCGCCGCGGGCGTCGGTCTCAAGGACGTGAAGACGTCGCACACGCTCTGCGATGAGGCGAACCCGATCATTCTCGAGCAGATCACCTTCCCGGAACCGGTCGTCGCGATGCGCATCGAACCGAAGACGAAGAACGACCAAGAGAAGATGGGTATGGCGATGAAGAAGCTCGCCGACGAGGACCCGACCTTCAAGGTGTCGACCGACGAGGAGACCAATGAGACCATCATCGCCGGGATGGGTGAGCTTCACCTCGAGATCATCGTCGATCGCATGAAGCGCGAGTTCGGCGTCGAGGCGAACGTCGGCAAGCCGCAGGTGGCATACCGCGAGACCATCCAGAAGCCGGCCGAGGCCGACTACAAGTACGTGAAGCAGACGGGAGGCCGCGGCCAGTACGGCCACGTGAAGATTCGCATCCGCCCGATGGAGAAGCTTGAAGAGGGCGAAGAGGTCGCGAAGAACGTCACCCGCGAGGACCACTACGAGTTCGTGAACGCCATCAAGGGAGGAGTCATTCCGAACGAGTACATCCCGGCGGTCATGAAGGGATGCAAGGAGGCGATGGCACGCGGTTTCGTCGCCGGTTACAAGATGGAGGACATCACCGTCGAGCTCTTCGACGGTAGCTACCACGAGGTGGACTCATCGGAGATCGCGTTCCGCCTCGCCGCTATCAATGCCTTCAAGGAGGCCGCGAAGAAGGCGGGTGCCGTGCTCCTCGAACCGATCATGCGCGTCGAGGTGACGACGCCGGAGAAGTTCATGGGAGACGTGAACGGCAACATAAGCAGCAAGCGCGGACTCGTCGAGGGTATGGAGGACCGCGGTATGGCGAAGGTCATCCACGCGAAGGTCCCGCTCTCCGAGATGTTCGGCTATACGACGGCGCTCCGCTCGATGACCGAAGGCCGCGCGAACATGACGATGGAGTTCGACCACTACGAGGTCGTCCCGCCGAACGTCGCCGCCGAGATCAAGAAGGCGCGTGGAGTCAAAGATATAGAAGAGGAATAACGATCACAAAAAACGGCGGATCCATTGGTCCGCCGTTTTCGTCTCGAGATCATTTCCATTCGATGATAACTTTCTTCGCACCGACCTCGAGCTGGACGATTGCCGGCATGATGTTCTTCAGCATTTCGTTGAGCTCATCGTCGGTCAGCGCCTCAAGGAATGGATTGAGAGCCTCTCTATAATCGGGATGAATGAGGTCGTTAGTGGGAATGACTCCATCTAACGCATCTATCGCTGCACCGACTCTGATCAACTTCGCCATTTCCAGAAAGAAGAGATCGAACAATTCTGCTTTGCGC
>DASTSP010000060.1:0-5267 GCA_035760625.1 Minisyncoccota bacterium
GAGTGAACGATCGTGAACGTGTCGTCGAAACCGTCCGTCATCGATAAGAAGGGAGTATCCGGGGTGAACGAGTAGCGACACTCGGCGAACTCGTCGGTTTCGAGGGATACCTCGACCGCGGTGACCGTACCCGCGATCGTCCCCGACGGCGCGCCGTTGAAGCGAACCGGGGGAATGGTCTCCGTCGTGTTCACGGGACCGACGCCGACGTTATCGATGATGGCGACGAGACCCTGCGCCTCGTTCGACGAGCCGAGATTATCACCGGTCTCGATGCGGTATTCGTACGTGCCGGTCGCCGCGGGATTCTCGATGCCGAGGTCGGTCGTCGTCGAGTTCGTCGTCTCGTTTCCTATCACGAGACGAACCTCCGACCCGGCGTCGATGCCGCTCGTACTATTCAGTGTCACCTCGATGTGCCCCGACGTGCCGGTCACGATGGTGACCGCGTCGTCGGTCGCGGTCGGCGCGGTGTCCGTCGCCGTCCGGAGCGAGGAATCGACGTACAGTTCGACGTTATCGACGTCGAAGTCGGTCGCCGGGATGGTGAAGGCGCCGTCCTCCGGCGTGAAGCGGACGAACCCGCCCGGCGGGATGGCGGACGCGGTCGTAAACTCGATCGTGTGGGTCGCGTCTTCACCCGGCGCGGAATCGGAGAGAGTGTCTCGGTACGTATGGATGGAGGACGCTTCGACGACCGCGAAGAGGACGCCCAGTGCGACCGCGGTGCACGCGAGCGCAAAGACGAGGCGCGCGTTCATGTCTCGTAAAAAGCCCTGCGTTCGCATGGTATGTACTCATTGTACCCCATGGAGAGTGCGCGAGGCCGCTGAAAACTGAATAAGAGAGACCCTATTTCACGCACCGAAAGCCGATACCGATCGAGCCACTCCCCGGAGGCGTGTCGGCGTGGACGGCGTAGAGGCCCGCGTCCGTGCCGCTGTCGTAGTATCCGCCTCGGATGATGCCGTACGCACCGTCCGTTCGCGACCAAAAGTAGTCCTTCTCGTAGAGTTCAGCGGGCGCCGCATCGATCGCGCTCGCCATACCGTCCGCGTCGACCGCCGTGACGTAGCCCGAGCCGGGAAGCGCCGTGCCGTCGTAGCGACCGTCCGTCACGTCATCGGAGACCCACTCCCATACGTTTCCGACGAGGTCGAAGACACCTCCCGACACGCACGAGGCGTTCGCACCGGATTCGCTCATCTTCCCCGAGGAGACGTTGCACGCGCGCTCGACGTCGGTCATGCCGAGGGAGAGCGCGTACCATTCCCCGCTCGTCGGTAGTCGTTTGCCGTCCTTCGCGCAGATACGCATCGCCTGGTCGCGCGAGATGAACGTCCACGGGAGCGCTCCGGCCTTCGAGACGGCATGACACTCCGCGGCGTTCACGTTCCGCTGGGAATTCAGAAGCTGCGAGGGATTCGGGACCGGACAACCGTCACCCGCGGACACCTCGTACGCGTCGACGCACGTGAGGGAACCTATCGTGTCGACTTCGACCATGCCCGCGGGGCAGGCGCCCTTCGCCTCCGTACCGATGACCTGCGAGAGGAGCGTACCGCGAACGCCGCCGAGGCTATCGGCCGCGTCGATGCCGAGCGCGGTCACGATGAGAGCGCCGACGATGACGAGCGTGGTTCTCCCCCATTTCATACGTTCAGTATAGCGGTAACCAAGGCATTAGAGGACATCTTCTACACAGCGAAAGCCGACGCCCTGCGTCGCGAACGAGGTCGGGATGGCGGCATTCAGCGTATAGAGTCCGGCGTCGTCGGCGCTCCCGTAGAATCCGCCGCGTATCATGCCGAGGACGCCTTCTCCCTTCGTCCACGCGTAGTCCTTACCGTAGAGGGGGTCGGCGCTCTCCCCCGTCGTGATGACGATGCCGTTCTCGTCGACCGAGGTGACGTAGCCCTCCCCGGGGAGCGCGCGGCCGCCCCATGTTCCGTCCTTCACCGTCTCGTCGACCCACTCCCACACGTTTCCGACCGCATCGTACGCGTTCGCTGACGATACGCACGAGGCGGTTCCCGTCTCCTTCGCGGCGCTCTCGTGAATGACGCATCCGCCCGGGTCGGTGCCGAGCGCGATGTCGTACCACTCCTTCGCCGACGGGAGGCGCTTCCCGAGAGCCGCGCAGAGACGCTCGGCCTGGGAAAGGGAAACGAACGTCCAGGGCTTCCCACCCGCGACGGATGCGGCGAAGCACTCCTTCGAGGCCATATTCCGTTCCGTGTCGATCGCACTCCCCAAGGTCTGGAACGGACACCCCTTCGAGGGACTCTCCTCGAAGCGGTCGACGCAGATGGTGTTGCCGTCGACCTTGAAGGGCGCTGAACCCTCCTTGCACGTCGCGGCGCCGCCCACACCCGCGATATTCGCACCCGTGTCGATGCCGCGGATGCCGTCCGACGCGAAGATGCCGAGGGTCGAGAGGACGACCGCCCCGAGGACGACGAGCGCTCCTTTAAGAAGCTTGCCGTTCATACGTGAATCGTCGCGCGCGTTGCCAATCCATCGCGAAATTGAGGACGATGAGCACGATGAGGATGAAGAGTATCGCGCTTAGTATGTACGTCGAGTAGTCGCTCTCCTTGGATGAGAAGTCGCGCGCGGCCACGTCACGAGCGTTGAGAGCCGCCTCTCGCTCATCGAGCTCCTTTTTCTGCTTCGTGAGTTCGGCGGTGAGGTCGTTTATGCCGTTCGGTGCCACGGTCGCGGTGATGCTCGTCTCGGCGCCCGCGATGTAGAGGAAGGTGTTATCGGAGAGCTGTTTCGTCACCGGGAACACGAACCCGCCGTCGAAGAGGAGCGCTGCCGTCGTGACGAGCATGGAGATGCGGAGAACGCTTCTGTATATGCGCTCGGCCATAGAAAAAGTATACACCCTACGCGAAGAACACGAGGAGGACGAGGAGGAATAGCACAACGACCACCATGAACGTGAGGAAGAGGAACGCGAATCGAGAGACTCCCTGCCGTCGATAGCGCGACGAGACGATGCGTCGTCCACCGGAGGCGCGCATGACCGCCTGGTTGATGTAGTAGCGGACCGCGAAGTAGCCGAGGAGGAATATCGCGAGGAATCCGCCGATGAACGCGAGGACGATCTGCGTCGGGAATATCCAGAAGACCAAGGTCGAGTCGATGGTCTTTTGGCCGTTCTCGCCGTCGTACGTGAGCGCGAGGACCGCCTCGTACCGTCCAAAGCCGATACCCTCGTCGTCCCAATCGAAGTCGAAGTCGCGGATGGACCCCGGGAAGACGCCCGCCTGGCTGTCGTTCACCGTGATGACGGTCGGCGTCTTCGAGAACATGCTCGTGATGGAAAGAGGGCCGCGTGGCCGGATGAGGATGTTCCCCTGGTTCTCGACCTTCGCCTTGAACGTGACGTGCTTCGAGGAGTAGACGAGCTTGTCGGTCGAGAACTCGCGGATGCGCGCCGTGTCGATGATGTCGCCCGCGATGCGGATGCTGAAGACCGATGCGACGTCGAAGCCGACCGACGCGCCGTTCTCACGGAGTTTCGGCGGCTGTTCGGAGACGAAGACGCCGCCGAAGTGGCTCCCCGGCGTCGCCGAGGTCGGGATGGAGACGGTGACCGGTACGTCGACCGAGTCGTTCGCGGGGACGTGGACGGTCTCCCCCGGGAGCGTCACCCACGACGAGAGCTCATAGCCGGTCTGTTCGAGGTTCGGATCGGCGAAGATCGGCATGCCGCCCCCCTCGACGCCCTTGATGTCCTTCGTGAAGATGTAGAAGTCCTTGTCGACCGCGCTGTCGTTCGTGACCGAAAGCGTCTCATGGAGCGTGTCACCGGGATTCGCCCCCTTCTCGACCATTGCCGGCATGATGGTGACGCCAGCGCTATCCTGCGCGGATGCGGATGCGGGTGCGATAAGCGCGATAGCGAGGATTGCGAACGCGGGGAACGGCGGAACGAGTCTCATACGATGTCGTGATTGTAGCACTTCGCTCACCCGAATCGAACGTCGCGGCTGTATATAAACGTACGAAAGACCCGCGCGATGCGCGGGTCTTCGTTTCGTGTGTCCGTAAGTTCGTTAGAACGTCGGCGTTGCGATGTAGGTGAGCACAGTGCTGTAGTCATCACCTGCTTCCTGGAGCGCGGTGATCTCGGCCTGGTAGCCGACACGCGCCTTACCGATGTTCTGAGTCACTCCGTCAGCCGGCGCGTTGTGCGCCATGATGGCGCGAGGCGTCGTACTCGCGGCGACCCACTCGTCTGCGCCGAAGTCCGATCCCGCTCCGAGGAGCGACACGTCGTCCGAGGTGAGACCCCAGTGGCCCCACGTGTTCTCGTCGTTAACGTTGTTACCCGGTGCCTGCCATGCGGTCGGCGTGTCGGTGTACGCGCCATCGATGAATCCATCGATGTCAGCGCCCGTCGACGACTGGAGGTTAGAGTCCTGCTCGACGGTGACTACGTATCCGTTACGAGCGTTCGTGGCGACCGTGAGGTCCTGGGCGAGCGTCTTCGATACGCCCGCGTCGAGGGTCTCGAACGGGAGCGAGGTCGAAGTCGTCGTCGTCGCGGTGTTCGTCGCACTACCGTTGACTGCCTGGCCGTTCGCGACTCCCGACACCGTGAAGGTGAGGGTCGTGTTGACGTTCGCGGTCACGAGAACGTTATCGACGATAGCGACACGGTACTGACCAGAGTCGGCCGTTCCCGCCGTGACCGTGAACTCGTACGAACCGATAGCGGTCGGATTCGTGACCTGCGCATCACCCGTAGCGCCGACGGTCGCGTTCGTACCGACCTTAATAGTGACGGTAGCGTTCGAAGCGATCGACTCCGAGGCACCAGCCGTGAGGGTGAAGGTGTTCGATGTGGTGCTGAAGCCCCACTGTGCCGCCGCCGGCGCTCCTGCGACGATCGTCTTATCGACGCCATTCTCCGCAAGGTCGATATCGTCGAATGCGATACCGCTCGTTGCGAGGTTGAACTCGCTCGGGAAAGTGACGACGATGGTCTCACCCGCCCCGACGCCCGTCGGCGAGAGGAACTGGATCGTGTGGTTCGACACCGATCCGGTGTCCGAATCTGAGAGGGTGTCCTTCACGTAAGTGAGGTTCGCGGCCTCAGCCTTCGTGAACATATGAGCACCGACTGCCCAGAGCACAAGCGCTATTGCAACGAAGGTCGCGATCCCGCGCTGCATAGTGACTTGTCGTTCATAAACGTACATGTACTGTTGTTTTTAAACTTCTAAATAACTTCTCAAGATGCCTTTTGCGTG
>DASTSP010000061.1:0-4176 GCA_035760625.1 Minisyncoccota bacterium
CGCGAATTAGTGAGCTGACGCTAAGATATAGCATAGCTAAAAAAAGCGCCGGAAGGCGCTTTTTTCATAGCGTTACCGCCGATACGTACGCTTGATGTCCTCACGGTCTTCCTCCATGGCAAGGAGGCGAAGCCGCGCCCGTTCGTCCTCTGGGTTCGATATCGCCGCCTCCATCTCCGCCGTCGTCATACCGGGAAGCGGTTTAACGCCGACCGTCTTCTCGTACCGCGCGGGTGCGTTCTCCTTGTTCGCGCCCGAATCTACATTGAGTGGAATTTGCTCGTTCATAGTGAAAGTTGCCCGGTAATGGATCCATTGTACACCCGAAATGCGAAAAGGAGCGCTCATTGCTTGCAAAAAATAGGTCGTTCTTGTACTATGGCGGCTACCGCATTACGGAAACGTAATCAGGGGAGTTTTGCTCTTTTGACATGCAGTGCGGGTTGGCAGAGGTAAGGCAAGCGTTCTCGCGCCCTTTCTTCTGAAGGCTCGTCACACTGCTCTCTTTTTATTTTTCATGAATAGAGAGGGCTGCAGCGCTGAGAAAGTGTGGGACACTTTCGCAGAAGGTTGTCGATTTTTTTAAAAAAGATCATACAACCTGAACAGCACTGGTAACGTGCGGAATTATTACGAATAGAATTAGTAACCAAAATTACTATGGCAGAATTTGATCGTTCGAAGCCGCACGTAAACGTTGGTACCATCGGTCACGTCGACCATGGAAAGACCACGCTTACCGCTGCGATCCTCAGTGTCCTCAACGCGAAGGGCGACGGCTACAGCGCGTCGGTCAAGGGCGTTGACGACATCGACAAGGCGCCGGAGGAGAAGGCGCGAGGTATTACCATCTCGCTCTCGCACTCCGAGTACGCGACCCCGAACCGCCACTACGCGCACATCGATGCGCCGGGACACGCGGACTACATTAAGAACATGATCACGGGTGCCGCACAGATGGACGGTGCTATTCTCGTGGTCGCCGCGACGGACGGCGCGATGCCCCAGACGAGGGAGCACGTGCTTCTCGCGAAGCAGGTCGGCGTTCCGCGTATCATCGTCTTCCTCAACAAGTGCGACATGGTCGACGATGAGGAGATGATCATGCTCGTCGAGGAGGAACTTCGTGAACTTCTCGCGAAGAACGGATTCGACAAGGACGCTCCGATCATCAAGGGTTCGGGCCTCAAGGCGCTCGAGAACCCGGCACCGGGTAACGAGTGGTCCGACAAGGTCATGGAGCTCGTGAACGCGATGGATACGTACTTCCCGCTTCCGGAGCGTGATCTCGACAAGCCGTTCCTCATGCCGATCGAGGACATCTTCTCGATCGAGGGACGCGGTACGGTCGTCACGGGACGCGTCGAGCGCGGTATCCTCAAGGTAGGCGACGACATCGAGATCGTCGGTATCAAGGATACGACGGCGACGACGGTCACCGGCATCGAGATGTTCAACAAGTCGCTCGATCAGGCGCAGGCAGGCGACAACGCGGGTATTCTTCTCCGCGGTACGAAGAAGGAGGATGTGCACCGAGGACAGGTCCTCGCGAAGAAGGGTTCAGTGACCCCGCACACCGAGTTCGAAGCCGAGGTCTACGTCCTCTCGAAGGACGAGGGAGGCCGCCACACGCCGTTCTTCACGGGCTACAAGCCGCAGTTCTACGTCCGCACGACGGACGTGACGGGCGAGGTTACCCTCGCGGAGGGCGTCGAGATGGTCATGCCGGGTGACAACGCCAAGTTCAAGGTCAAGCTCGTCGCGCCGGTCGCGCTCGAGGAGAAGCAGAACTTCGCGATCCGCGAAGGAGGCCGCACGGTCGGTGCAGGCGTCGTCACGAAGATCGTCGCGTAAGGGTCCATTAGCCTTAGGGAGTCATCCGAAGCACCATGACAACGAAAGCGAAAACCGCGTCGAAGAAGGAGAAGAAGGAGTCTGGCGACGTCCAGAAGCTTCGGATCCGCGTTCGTGCGTACGAGCACAAGATCCTCGACACGTCAGTGAAGCAGATCATCGACACGGCGATGCGTTTCGACGCGAAGGTGATCGGACCCATTCCGCTCCCCACGGAGATCAAGAAGTACACGGTGAACCGTTCGACATTCGTCTTCAAGGACGCGCGAGAACAGTTCGAAATGCGAATGCACAAACGTGTCATCGACATCATGAATCCGGGAGCCAAGGTCATCGAGGCTCTCACGAACCTCTCACTCCCATCCGGCGTCTCCATCGACGTTAAGATGATGTGAAGTAGGTAGGAACGAACCGACGAAAGGCCGCGCACGCGCGCGGCCTTTCGTCGTTTTGGTATAGTATCAAGATGAGAACCATCCTTCGCACGTACCCGCTACAAGAGACGATGGAGGGCGCCGGCGTACGCCTCGGCCGCGGAATTCACGCAGCGAACGCTCCCGCGTTCGATCCGTTCCTCATGTTCGACGATTTTACGAACGCCGAGGAAGCAGACTACGTTCCCGGCTTCCCGATGCATCCTCACCGTGGCATGGAAACGGTGACGTACATCCTCGGTGGACGCGTGCGGCATAGGGACAGCCTCGGGAACGAGGGCGTCATCGAACCGGGAGGCGTGCAGTGGATGACGGCGGGGAGCGGCATCATCCACGAGGAGATGCCCGAGGTATCGGAGGGTGGAGTCTCGGGATTCCAACTGTGGGTGAATCTCCCCCGCGAGCGAAAGATGACGGAGCCGCGCTACCGAAACATCGTGGCCGGCGATATCCCCGTCGCGAAAGGCAAGGGTCACGAGGTGCGCGTCATAGCGGGTACGTACGAGGGTGTCGCGGGGCCGGTCTCGGACCTCGCCGTGCCCGTCACGTACCTCGACGTATCGCTCGCGCCTGATGCTTCCGTATCACTCCCCGCGCGAGCGGGGGACACGTCGTTCCTCTACGTTGTAAGCGGTTCCGTCGTTCTACGGGACGAGCGCGGCGAGTCATGGGCGAACGCGCGCGAGGTCGCGCTCCTTAGTGATGGCGACGGCGTCGAACTTTCGACGGGAGCGACAGGCGCGCGCTTCCTCTTCATCTCGGGCCTGCCCATCAAAGAGCCCATCGCGTGGTACGGCCCCATCGTCATGAACACGAAAGAGGAGATAGACGAGGCGCTCTGGGAGCTCCGCGACGGAACCTTCGTGAAAACCGCGGGGCATTGACGGCACAGGCCGCTCGGGCATATGATTTACGGAGTCCACCAGGGAAGTGGACGTCCTACAGGAGAGAGAGCATGGACGCAACAAGAAGAGTGAACATGCAGGCGGTCGAAGCCGTCGAAGACGACAAGTTGACCGGTCCGGGAGAATTCGACCTTCTGGAGGTCGCCGCGGGGTCCCCCCGTGAAGGCCACCAGGGCGGCGGCTGCTACCGAACCCCCTCTCACATCGAGGACTGATACGGAACGTCCGTATACGCCGCTCGACGAGCGCTAGGTATCTCACCTAGCGCTTTTCTCTGCCCGCTTGCGCAAAACGCCACTTCCCTATATACTCACGCGAGCTTTTTAAAGACCTACGTACCTCCTACGGGAGAGACCAATGGGCACGAAACCGCGGCGTCTGTCCGCGAGCTTGTGCTCGCGGCGACGCCGCGGTTTCGTTTCGGTCCGCGAAAGCCATTATCACATCAATCTACGCATGAAGTTCATACTCGGAACGAAGGAGCGCATGACGCAGGTGTTCGACGCAGACGGCGTCCTCCACCCGGTCACCGTGCTCCGCGTCGGTCCTGCGGTCGTCACGCAGGTGAAGACGAAGGAGAAGGACGGCTACGAGGCGGTGCAGATCGCCTCGGGCGCACAAAAGGAACACCGCGTCACGAAGGCGGAGCGCGGCCATGCGGGCGGCGCGTACAAGCATATGCGCGAGTTCAGGCCGGCTCCCGGCAGGAAGGACGCGATGCCTACGCTCGAGAAAGGTGCGTCCATTGACGCGTCGGTCTTCGCGGCCGGAGACGTCGTCCTCGTGTCGGCGATCTCGAAGGGTAAGGGCTTCCAGGGCGTCGTGAAGCGACATGGCTTCCGCGGCGGTCCGGCGAGCCACGGCATGAAGAACACGCTCCGCACGCCGGGTTCTATCGGCGCGACGGGTCCCCAGCGTGTCTTCAAGGGAACGCGGATGGCGGGCCGCATGGGCGGTGACCGCATCACGGTCAAGAATCTTAA
>DASTSP010000062.1:0-7346 GCA_035760625.1 Minisyncoccota bacterium
ATGCCGGGCGTCGAGAAGGCGTTCGCCATCCAAGCGGGCCGCGAGATACGCGTCATGGTGAATCCCGAGAAGATAACCGACTTCGAGGCGCACAATCTCGCGCGCTCGATAGCGACCGATATCGAGTCGAAACTGCGCTATCCGGGCGAGATCAAGGTGAACGTCATCCGCGAGTCCCGCGCGATAGAGTACGCACGTTAGTAAGCCATTTTTTGAAAAAAGGGCTCTGATGAGCCCTTTTTTCGTGGTTTTGCGCTCGAATCGATGCTTTTTGGGCCGCCATTACAACACGGGATATTGTGAGTGTGAAGTTATTGCGCATCAAAACACGTCCTATATAATTATTTATAGCCATTTTTTGGCTTCGTGCTCACGCACTAGTAGGACGTACACATTCGGATACAGATCATTGGAGGGATATGTACCGAACGTGTAGGTTCTACACATCATTACAAATGCCCTTAAGTACACACTTCATAAAATAGTATGAACAAGGCAGATATCATCGAGAAGATCCACGAGACCGTCGGCGGTACTCGTGCGGACGCAGAGCGAGCGGTCGAGTGCCTCATCGACTGCGTGGCGGATTCTCTCAAGAAAGGTAAGGAGGTGTCGATCGCTGGACTCGGCATCTTCTCGACGAAGACGCGAAACGCTCGCACTGGCCGCAATCCGCGGACCGGCGAGACCATCGATATCCCTGCTATGCGCGTACCGAAGTTCCGCGCGGCAAAGGCACTTAAGGACGCAGTGAAATAGTCACTCCTTCCGAAAAGGCCGCGACTCCGTCGCGGCCTTTTCATTTTCGCTTGCATTCCTCGTCATCATGGTATAATGGAAGCGTACCGGAGGTATTAACTCGGTCCACATGTACACCGAGTTGACGGTATAGAGTCATAGAACTTAGTTCTATCTCTCACCACAGCAAAAGCCCCGCGCGAGGGGCTTTTGCGTTGAATTGATCTCCCAGATCAATCCAGAGCGAAAGGTGTACCGTCCCTGTAGGGGAATTTTGCGTTCTCTTCACTTCTTTTCCTCGATTTGGTAGTATCTGTGCGGCACGAAAACGGGAAAGGAGTAAACCTATGTCTGCGGCGCTCGAACCGGACCCGCGAGATACGGGGGTTCTCTGTCCGAAATGCGCGAAGGAGCGAGACCAGCCTTCAAAGATATTCAAAACCGGAAGCGGCTACCAGTGCCAGCATCCGCACTGCCTCAAGTTCTTCTTGGAACTGCCGCTTAAAGCGGCGGCGCATCGCGAGTTGCACAGAGAGTGAGGCACTATGACGACCGCCGAGCAAGTTCGGCGGTTGTTTTTTGTTCGAAAAGAGCGTATAACGGGCGCTGGTCAGTTCCACTCATGGAGGAAACATGGAAGCGACGTGCACGCTACAAGGAATGCAGCTCTTCGCCGCGATCACGCTTCTTGCCATAACCGCGTGCGTGGCCGCGCTCGTCACATTCTTCTCGGTCCGCCGCCACTTCGCAGGGCGAGTCGTCGACATGTCGAGCGGGTGGATGGAAGAGCTCTTTCCAGACGGGCGATATAGGGTCCACATCGAGAACGCTAAGAAGGGGCTCGTTTCCATCCAATCGTTCTCCGAAGGCACCGTACGCCTCTGCAGGTTCGCCGAGGGAATCCCCGAGGTCTTCCGCAAGAGCGAGCTTGTAACGCTCGAGAGGTGCACAGAAGTGATCGAGATGGGCTTTGAATATGTCACACATGTGCGTTCGCGCCGTTGGGTGGCCACGCCAGCCCTCGTTCCGACTCTCTCATCGGAGGCGAAGAGCGAAGGATCGTACGCCACCGTCTGAGAGCGTAAAAATCGCCGAGTAATACTCGGCGATTTTTTAATGGAACGCACCCGCGTCCGCCTCTTTCTGGAGCACAGGCCGCTTCGGCGGCTCCTTGAGGAGAAACGCCGCGAGGACGCCGGTCCCCATGACAAGGGACGCGATGAAGAAGACCTCGCCGTACGCCTCGACCTGCGCCTTAAGGACGATGAGCATGCGCACGGTCGCGAGGACCGAGTGATCCGCGCTTCGCACCACGGTACTTTGCGCGATGTCGAGTACGTTCGATTCGATGAGGTTCGAGAGGATGGTGCCGAAGAACGCGATGCCGACCGCGCCGCCGATATTGCGGACGAGGTTGAGGACGGCGGACGAGACGCCGATCTCTCGCGGGTCGACCGCGTTCGTCGCCGCCGCCGTCATGGGCGCCATGCCGAGCCCGAGACCGAACGAGAAGATGACGAAGGGCACCATGAGCTCGAAAAGGGACGTCCGTACGTCGAGACCCGAGAAGAGGAATATGCCGAACGCGGAGACCGCCATGCCGAAGGCGACGAGATACTTAAGCGGGACGACCCGCGAAAGTCGCCCACCCAGGGGAGCCGAGAGCATCATGGTGAACGCCATCGGCACGAAGAGAAGCCCCGTCTCTGTCGCGTTGTACTCGAGGTAGGTCTGCGCGAAGACCGGGAGAAGAAACATGGCACCCATCATGCCGCCGAACGAAATGAAGGAGAGTATGAGGATGTCCGAGAAGATGGGGTTCGAAAAAAGCTTCAGATCGACGATGGGATCATGCGCGCGGCGCTCAACACGGTAGAAAAGGAGGCCGAAGACGATGGCGACGACGAACGCGGCGAGGCTCTCCGCGGAGAGCCAGCCCCACTCGCGTCCTCGCTCGAGGACGAGAACGAGCGCAGAGAGCGACACGCCCAATGTCGCCGCTCCCTGGTAGTCGAAGCCGTGCTTATGGTCCGTCGGGCGGTCGAAGGGCAAATACCACAGCGTCATGAAAAGACCGAGGATGCCGACGGGCATGTTCACGTAGAAAAGCCAGCGCCACGAGAAGTTGTCGATGAGCGGTCCGCCGACGAGGGGTCCGAGGACCGCGGAGACCGCGAACGAGGCGGACCAGACGCCGAGAGCCTGCGTGCGCGCGTCGGGGTCGGTGAAGGTCTTCGCGATGAGGGCCATCGCGGTCGGGTAGATCGCCGCGCCGACGAGTCCCTGGAAAACGCGGAGAACGATCATCGAGGAGAGGTTCCACGCGGCACCGGCGGCTACCGAAATGACGATGAACGCGACGAAGCTCCACAGGTAGATAGTACGGTTGCCGAACTTGTCGCCGAGTTTCCCGAAGACGGGAACGAAGACCGCGTTCGAGATGATGTACGCGGTCGCGATCCAGGCCGCATCCGACACCGTAATGCCGAAGTCCTTGATCATGCCGGGGAGCCCGAGGTTCACGACCGTTCGATCGAGCCCGATGAGGAGCGTGCCGACCATGACGGTCGCAAGGACCATCCAGGGCGATCCCCCTTCCTTTGTAGGGGATGCGTTCATGCGTTAGTTCACGTACACCTTCACCTTCGCTGACATACCGGTCTTCAGCTCCGGATAGTCTTTGACCGGGAATCGCATGTACACGTCGAACTTCTTCACCGGGCGCTTATCGGAGATGGAGAACGCGACCGCGGCGTCGTTCGAGGCGGGCGCTATCTCATCGACGACGCCGACGTACGTGCGGCCGGGAAAGGCGTCGACCGTGAAGGTCACCGGTTTCCCGGGCGCTATCTCATCGAGCCCCTTCGTCTCTTCGATCTCACCGACGACGCGCATCTTCTCGTCGACGACTATCTGCACGACCGGCTGGCCGAGCCCGAAGTACGAGCCGACGACGCGCGGCGCCGAGTCGACGATACCGGACTCCTTCGCATAGAGCGTCTCCGAGCCGACGACCGCGATGGGAGCGTTCGCCGCGACGCGGTCGCCCTCCTGGACGTAGAGCATGTTGAGAACGCCCGCCGTCGTCGGCGCGACCGCGGCGATCGGCGCATCGAGGCGCGACGTGTCGATCGACACCACGCCGGCGACCGACCGCCAAAAGAGGTAGCCGCCGAGCGCGCCGAAGATGAGCGCCATGACGGCGATGCTCTTCACCCAGCGTCGCCGTTTCGTTCCCGTACTAAGAGGTGCGTCGTTCATGTGATGAATATGATTACTGTTCGGTAGTCGTTCTCGTAAGTTCGAACGCGGGTGCGTCCGCTGAGATCGTCTCCCCTTCCTGGACGTACACGGCGCTCACCGTGCCGTCGATCGGTGCCTTGAGAACTCGACTATCGGCGGCCGATTCTGCGATGAGAAGCGCGCCACGCGCGTTATCGACCGCCGCCTGCGCCGCCGCGACGTCCTCGGGGCGAGCCTTCGCGGCGACGACCGCGAGATTCGACTCCGCCTCCGCGAGCGCCGCTTCCGCCGATGCGACCGTTTCGCGCTCGGTCTGCTTCGCGGCCTCGTACGCGGCGAGCTTCGTCGTATAGGCGCTCGCCTTCGCGTTCGGAACGGAGATGACCCATGTCTTCCCCGCGCGAGCGCCCTCCGGGAAGAGAATGGAGAGGCCGGTGTCACCGAGCGGCTGCGGGGTCACGAACGAGACGACCGCGGTCCCGGACGCCAGCCCGGAAAGCCGCATAGAGAGTCCCGACTCCGCGCCAGACGCGAACGTCGTCACGACGATGTCGCCCTCGACGCCCTTCGTGTAACTCCCCGAGATGGTCGGCGCGACCTGGTCGAGGTCCTGTATATCCTTC
Organism: Minisyncoccota bacterium; assembly: GCA_035760625.1. GTDB lineage: Bacteria > Patescibacteriota > Minisyncoccia > Phycocordibacterales > UBA918 > Damh-18. The sequence continues at coordinate 4,605 of DASTSP010000062.1, forward strand.
GGATACGCCTCGGGCGTAACGTTAAGGAGGGCGGTGTACGCCTGAGAGACGAGGAGGCTCTCGGTTCGCTTCGTCTCCGCGAGAGCGACCTCGGCGCTATGAACGGTCGCCTTCGCCGCGTCGATGGCCGGACCAGTGGCACCGTTCAGCACTTTATCGTAGTTAGCCCGCGCCGCTACGTACGCGGCGTTCGCCTGCGTGAGGGCGCCCGCCGTCGAACCCGGGTCGAGCGTCGCGAGGACGTCGCCCGTTCGAACGGTCGCGCCGACGATCGCCTTCACCGACTCGACGCGTCCGCTTCCCGTGAAGCCGACGGTAAGGTGTGCTCCCGTCGGATCGGCGACGACGTTCTCGGCGCGCGAAGCGAGCGCCGCGTACGCCCGCGCATTCGCCTCGGCACCGTCGTCGCGCGTCGCGTACGCGACACACCCGGCGATGACGAGCGAGACTAAGGCGACGAGCGCCGGACTATTGAAGAATGATGCGAGTGATCGTTTCATGGTTATGAGGTGAGTATGCGGAGTATTCGCTCGAGCTCCTTTCTGTCTCGCGTGGAGAGCTTCGCGAGGAGCTCTCGAAACGCGGCTTCCTTCCGTTCTCTCCGCTCAGAGAGTCGTCGTGCGGCCTTCGCCGTCGCCGTCACCTTCGTGATGCGCCGGTCCGTTTCGTCCTTCCCTCGCGCGACGAGTCCGGCATCTTCGAGGCGGTCGACGATCGCGGTGACCGACGGCGGTTTCACACGGAGGTGCGCCGCGATGCGCTCCATCGTGCGAGGTCCGCTCTCGACGAACGAGAGCACCTCGAGTTGCGAGAACGTGAGCTCGTCACCGAAGCGCTCCCCTTTCATGCGTTCATTGAGCTTCCGTCGGAGCGAAAGGAGGAGCTCCGGGAGCGCGCGTTCGAGTTTCATTAGCTTTGCTAATAGTTAGGTAATCTAATATAAACGACCGGCGCGTCACGGTCAATCCCCTATTGCCTGCTTGCCTACGCCGTCGTATAACGGAACGAGTTCTAACGACGAGAGGAGGCCGCTGTGAAGCGTGTACTGCTCGGTACATTGTCCTTTTGCATCGCGACCATAGCGTCTGCGACGATGATGACCTCGGCGCGCGATATCCTGGTCGCATACCCTGACGCCGACATCAGGAGCGCGGTCGTTGGCCCGAATGCTGCCGACGAGTACCGCGGCCGGACATGGGAGAACCGTACGGACAAACTGTGCGTCATTATCTCCCACGACCACGACACCGAGGTCTTCGTCTACTGCGATGACGATGACGCGCTCCGCGGAGATCTCCACGATATTCCGAACGGAAAGCACGTCGAGATATATACGTGGACACTGCGACCACGGTGAGATCGCACTAGCCGCGAGCACATGCTCGCGGTTGTTTTTTCTCCCGACGGGCCGTATAACAAAAGAAGGACCGTTCCATTTCAAAGGGAGAGATACCGTGAACACGGAAGATAGGCGGTTGCAGAATGTCGTGACCATCGTGCGGATGATCAAGGCGGTCGCCGTGCGCGTCGGGAAGACCGGCACCATGGAGGGCGCGTGGATCGCGGCGCAATGCGACCGCATCCTCCTCGCTGCCGGCGTGACGCTCCCCCTCGAGCCCGCGCCCGTCTTCACCGAGGACGACGAGCTCACGCTCGCCGAGCGGCAGGCGCGCATGGCGAACGACTACGCGACGTGGGGCGGCTATCGGGCCGAGGACGTCCATGCCATCCTCGGTGACCCGATGCGGGCGGTGCGCGGTGGCCCGCGTCCGTCGTAAGTGATTCGATGCTCCTAAAGAGAGCCCGCCAGACATCGTCTGGCGGTTTTTTATATAAAGAAACCCCACACTCGAAAGTGTGGGGGTGCTCCGTCAGCCCTTGAGATTGCAGAGGATCGGTCGCGTTATCGACGTCGGCGAGACGAGCCAGCCACCCGGTGTCTCGCGTATCCAATACGCGCGCCCGAGGGTGCAGTTGCCACGGTGATTCCCGTTCACGTCGAGCACGTCGACCAGACCAGTGGTCTCCCAGGCGATGTCTCCTTCGCTCGTCGGACCTTTCCAGCGGAATTCCTGTCCATCGGTGCAACTCGACACCTCGTACTCGACGCCGTGCCACATCGAGGAGAGGATGGCGTCGAACCACGAGTAGCACTCCATGGTGCCGTCGTAGTCCTTGACGGCGACCTTCGCCTTCGGCGCTCGCGCGTGCGTCTTCGCGACGATGAAGAGGCCGTCCTTCATGCCCTCGCGGGTGAGGAGCCGCATGTACTGCGGTCCCTCCTCGACCGACTGGGACATCGAGTTGTCCGCGGCGACCGCGCTTCCGGTGAAAATGAGCACGAGCAGTACCAGCGATTTCAGCATCTCTCTCTCCTGTGTGTGGGGGCGATACTAATTAAACGCTACAATAGTATATACCAATTGTCAATATCCGACCCGTTTCAAGAGGAATCGGTTCTTCCACGGCATTCGCCGCTTTGGGGAAAGAGGAATGGAAGCTTACAGCTTCAGTACACGTTGTCGCTGTTTATGAGGAATCGTCCCGCTTTTTCTAATTCGCTGCGCTCTGCGGGCAAGAGGAATCGAAACTTACAGCTTCAGTACAGGTTGTCGCTATTTTAGGTCGCTTCTCTCCTAAAATAGCAGGCAACCTCTTCGTTTCCTCACGTACAGTGCCCCGCACTGTACTTTGCTCCGCACAGATGCAACAAAAAACCGCCTCGAAAGAGGCGGTTTTTTG
>DASTSP010000063.1:0-10789 GCA_035760625.1 Minisyncoccota bacterium
ATCAAGGCGAAGGAGGAGATCATCAAGAACGAGGCGGTCTCGTCGAGCGCGCCCGCCGACGACAAAGAGGAGAAGAAGTAAGGCTCGAGCCGTAAATCCACACACCGTCCCCCGAAAGGGGGACGTTTCCGTAGAAAATCTGGTACACTTTCGGTAGTAGTTCTGTTCATTATGTCTAACCGACATCTTTCAAGATCAATCGTTCTTCAGTCGCTCTTCGAGTGGGATTTGAATAATATAGAGAAGGAGCACGTTAAGGAGGCCCTCGAACGAAATGTCGAGGAGTTCGCGCCGCATAAGGCGGACATGCCGTTCATGGAGAGGCTTCTCGACGGCGTACTTCAGAAGCAGAAGGAACTCGACCTCGTCATCGAGAAGGCCGCCCCCGAGTGGCCTATCGAGCGTATCGCCCCGGTCGACCGGAACATCCTCCGTCTCGGGCTCTTCGAGCTCCTCTTCGCGGATAGGAAGGAGGTCCCCGCGAAGGTCGCCATCAACGAGGCGATCGAGCTCGCGAAGCAATTCGGTGGCGAGAACTCGAGTCGGTTCGTGAACGGCGTCCTCGGTGCGGTCTACAAGGAGATCGGTGAACCGGGCAAGGAGGAGGTTTCTCGAAATAAGCGAAGAAAGGATATTCCGTTCGAGGAGATGGAGATCGAGCGCCTCGCGGGCGCCGTCGTCTACGCGGTCCACGAGGGGACGATGTACCTCGCTCTCGTCCACGATATCTTCGGCCATTGGACGCTCTCGAAGGGGAAGCTCGAGGCGAACGAAGAGGTGAAAGAGGGGGCGAAGCGCTCCCTCAAGGACGAGATAGGTCTCGATGTCGAGATCGAAGCGGAGCTCGGCAAGAACGAGTACGTGGCGTCGCACCCGGAGAAGGGTCGCATTCGAAAGCAGGTGACGTACTTCCTCGCGAAGTCCGAGTACGTGAACCTTACGCTCGAGCAGAAAGGAGGCCTCGACGACGCGCAGTGGTTCAAGGTCGCCGACATCCTCGAACTCAATTTCTATGAGGACATTCTTCCCATCGTCACGAAGGCGGTCACGATGCTCGTCTCGAAGCGGACGTAGGCAAGCGTCGCTTGATTTTCCAATTTCGGAGTTCGTGCTAGTGTAACGCCATGACCGAGCCGGACAAGATACCAGAGAGCCTCGAGCGCCTCGAAACGATAATCGGGGTAGTTTTTCGTGACCGGACGCACCTGCTTACCGCGATAACGCACCGCTCGTATCTCAATGAGCACCGGGAGGCGACGCAGGAACATAACGAGCGCTACGAGTTCCTCGGCGACGCGGTCCTCGAGCTCATCGTGACCGACTTCCTCTTCAGAAAATACCCGGCGCGGCCGGAAGGGGAACTCACCGCCATCCGCGCGGCCCTCGTCAATACGACCTCGCTCGCCGAGGCGGCGACGAACCTCGCGATCAACGACTTCCTTCTCCTCTCAAAGGGCGAGGAGAAGGATACCGGCCGCGCGCGTCAGTACATTCTCGCTAACACGTTCGAGGCCATAATCGGCGCGATCTATCTCGATATGGGATACGACGCCGCGCTCGACTTCGTCTCGCGGCAGCTTTTCGGGAAGACCGACGTCGTCGTCGAGAAACAACTCTGGCGTGACGCGAAGAGCCGTTTCCAAGAGCTCGCGCAGGAGCACGAGAGCATCACACCGAGCTATGAGACGCTCTCGCAGTCCGGTCCGGACCACGACCGCGTCTTCACGGTGGGCGTTTTCCTCGGTGGCGCGAAGGTCGCCGAGGGGAAGGGCCGCTCGAAGCAGGAGGCAGAACAGCTCGCCGCGGAGGCGGGCATCCGTGCGAAGCGGTGGGACTAGGGCCATTAACACGGACGCGAAGAGGAGGCGAAGGCTCATGGTAAAATAACGCCATGGGTTTTTTAATGCGTGCGAAAACGGGCGGCTGGACGATGGCCGAGATGATCATCGTTATCGCCGTCATCGCCCTTCTCGCATCGGTCGTGATTCCGAATCTTGTGGGGAGTAAAGGCCACGCACGCGACACGTCGCGCATCTCGGACCTCAAGCAGATACAGCTCGCGTTTCGGACATGGCGCGACGACTACTCGACGTCGACGTACCCCGTCTACGCGTCTGGCGACGTTATCGGCGACGGTGTCGGGGTCGAAACGGTCTTCGCGCCGTACGTCGGCGGTACCATCAAGGACCCCATCGATAGCGGTTCGAATCGCTACTACTACGACAGTGACTACACCTGTAACGGCGCAAGCCACGTCATCGTCATGGCGCTTACGATGGAGGAGGCGACCTCCGGGAACTACGAGAGCGTCTGCGGTGCGGGTTCGGAGGGCGACCTCGGGAACGGCGTGACGCCGACCGCCGCGTCGTACGTCGTTATCCTCAAGTGACCATGTATCTCAAGGAACTCACCATCAACGGATTCAAATCGTTCGCGAAGAAGAGCGACCTCGAGTTCACGACGCCCATCACCGCGATCGTCGGGCCCAATGGTTCGGGGAAGTCGAACGTCGCGGAGGCGTTTCGATTCGTCCTCGGTGAGCAGTCGGTGAAGTCGATGCGCGGGAAGAAGGGGGAAGACCTCATCTGGGGCGGCTCGGAGAGCGTTTCTCGCTCGAACCGCGCGTCGGTCACGATCAAGCTCAATAATCCGTCGCGGAACGGTTCGCGCGTCTTTCCCCTCGATTTCGATGAGATCACGATAGAGCGCGTCGTGAACCGCGACGGTACGAACGAGTACTCGATAAACGGTTCGAAGACGCGTCTCAAGGACGTCCAGGAGCTTCTCGCCGCGGCGAACATCGGACCGACCGGCCACCACATCATCTCGCAGGGCGAGGCGGACCGTATCCTCTCGGCGAACCCGAAGGAACGCCGCGAGATGATCGAGGACGCGTTGGGCCTCAAGGTATTTCAATTCAAGAAGGCGGAAGCGGAGCGGAAGCTCAAGAAGACTCGCGAGAACATCGCGCAGGTCGAGTCCCTACGCCGGGAGGTCGCGCCGCACCTCAGGTTCCTCGAGAAGCAGATAAAGAAGATAGAGAAGTCGCTCGCGCTCCAAGAGGAACTGAAGACCGTCTACGCGGAGTACTTGAAGCGCGAGGACACGTACATCGCGTTCCATACCGATCGCCTCACCGAAGAGCGCCGTGCGCCAGCGGCACGCCGTGAAGAGCTCAAAGTGCTCGTCGCCGCCGCGAAGGAGAAACTCCAAGCGAGAGAGAAGGACGATACGGCGGACGCGCTCGTCGCCCTCGAGGAGAAGATGTCCGCGGCCCGCGCGAAGCGCCAGGAGCTCGTTCGCACGATGGGTCAGCTCGAAGGCCAGATACTCTTCCTCGAGCGGCAGGCGGCCCAGCGCGAGAAACGGCGTGAGTCCGCGGCCGAGGAGCCGGTCCCGCGAAGCGAGGTGAAGCGCGTCTTCGACGACGCGGAGCGCGCGGCGTCATCGGCGGGTGAAGACGCGAAGGCGCTCCATCGCGCGCTCCATGACACCGTCGCGTCACTTAAAATGCTCCTCACGCACGCGTTCCACGATGAGAAGGACGCCGAAGAGAGGGCGTCCGCAGAGGAACTCTCCGCGCTCAAGGAGACGAAGTCCGAATCGGAGCGTGACGTCGCCGCGGTCGAGAAGGAAGAAGCGGAGCTCTCGCGCGAATACGCCGAATTGAAACGGAAGGTCGAGTCGGAGAACGTCGAGAGCCGCGAGGCGGAGCGCGAGATATTCGCGCTCATGAACGAGGAGCGAGAGGTCGAGCAGAAGCTCGACGCGATCGACCGCGAGCTCTCCGTCCTCGTGCGCGACCGCGACGAGTTCAAGAACGAGCTCCAGGAGGCCGTCTCGCTCATCGGACGCTCGGCGAGCATGTATTTCGAATACGAGGTGAAGGGTGAGGACGGCGCGGCGCTCCCGGCGGCCGCGATGACCGCGGAGGAGCGGAGCGTTCAAGTGGGGAGGCGCCGCGAGCTCGAGCGCATGAAGATACGCCTCGAGGAACTCGGTACCGGCGCGAACGAAGACGTCGTTAAGGAGTATAAGGAGGTGCAGGAGCGCGACGAGTTCCTCGTTCACGAGATAACCGACCTCACCGAATCGGTCGCGAAGCTCGAGGCGCTCATCGAGGAGCTCACGAACGATCTCAATGAACAATTCCTCTCCGGTATCGAGAAGATAGGCGAGGAGTTTCGAAAGTTCTTCACGCTCATGTTCGGGGGCGGGAGCGCAGAACTTCTTCGCGTGAAACCGAAGCCGAAGAAACGCGAGGAAGGGGATGAGGAAGCTGACGCTGCGCTCGCCGACGAAGGGGAGGAGGTGTCCGAAGAATCGGAGGAAGGGATCGAGGTCGACGTGAAGCTCCCGAACAAGCGCGTTCGCGGTCTCGATATGCTCTCGGGCGGCGAGCGCGCGCTCACGTCGATCGCGCTCATCTTCGCCATGAGCCAGGTCAATCCGCCCCTCTTCGTCATCCTCGACGAGACCGATGCGGCCTTGGACGAGGCGAACAGCCGCCGCTACGGCGATATGATATCCGCCCTCGCCGAGAAGTCCCAGCTCATCCTCATCACGCACAACCGCGAGACGATGGGACGCGCCGGCGTCCTCTATGGCGTTACGATGGCGGGGGACGGCGTCTCGAAGCTCCTCTCCGTGAAGTTCGAGGAGGCCGTCGCCGTGGCAAAGTAGTTTGACATCGCCTTACTTTGAGGTTATAATAATAGCAGTTACTCGTACAGGAGACTCGATTGAATACAAGCGGCAGGCATTGCGACGTCGTGATGTACGATTCCTTCCAACGGTTCGAAAAAGGTCGTGTGGAGTACGAAATTGAGGTCCATCAATATCCGACATTGGAAGGCGAGCCGAAAGAAGCACGCCTTCCCGGAGATAAAGAAATCGTACGGCTCGGAAAAAAATTTCTCGGGCAACACTTCCTTCAGATCAAGCGGAGAAGGGAAGGAACGTTCGGCCCTGCGCTCGACATCATCCTTCTCCCGGGAAGTCTCGCGGAGGACCGCGCTGCATTCTTGGCAGCATTCGCTACGCGAATTCGTTACCGCTGAACCCGCACTTGAGGAAACTCCTGTTGCGGGTTTTCTCATGTGGAAAATCTCCCTTTGACACAGGGCGATTGTTATGGAGAATATACGCACCGCTTCAGGGGAAGCGGCATACACAAGGAGGTAAGCATGCCGAAGTGCACGGAAGACGAGCAGTTTCCCTGCCAGACCTGCGCCGCCTGTGAGCTGCGGGCGAAGCTCCGCCCGTTTCTCGACTGGAGCGGCAGACAGCCGATCCACACCGACAAGGCGCGGCTCGGCAACTTCGGTCCGCACTGAACCACCTTCACCAAAAGGCCCGCCTGCGGGCCTTTTTTCTTCGTACCCACGATGAGGGGGGGTGACTCCATTGACTTGACAATAGGTCGAGAGTATGAGAAATTCCTCCCACTGCGTTGTTTCGACAGAGGAGGAAAATGGCCAAGAACAAGTGCAGTTTGTGTTCCGGGGCGTTCAAAGTGTTCGCCCCAGAGAATTGCCCCGCGTGCGGTGGCGGCGGTGCGAGCGCGAGAGTCGCGTTCATCCGCCCGAAGGCGACGCCGGGGAAGGGTGGGGCGGCGAAGCGCCTCCCGCCCGAGGTTCTCGCGAACGTGAGGAGCTCAGAGGTCGAGCACGCGTTCGCCTGAAGTCGAAGGAGGAGGAGAAAAACGCCCGTGCGCACGCGCACGGGCTCTTTTTTAAATGAAAAAAGCGACTCTCTACGCTAATTCGAAATCGAGGACGCGTTCCTCCATGTCCGCGCGGACCAACTTCACCTTCACTTCGTCGCCGAGCGAGTACGTCTTCCCGGTACGGTTGCCCTTCACGCGGTATTTCGTCGCCTCATGCGTGAAGTAGTCGTTCTTCATCGACGAGAGGCGGATCATACCCTCGGAGCGCGAGACCTTGTCCTCGACGTAGATGCCCCAGTCGGCGACGCCGGTCACGACCGCGTCGAAGACCTGGCCGACCTTGTCCTGCATATACTCGACCTGCTTGAACTTGATGGAGTCGCGCTCGGCGGTCACCGCGGTGAGTTCACGCTCCGACGACTGGATGGAGAGCGATTCGTACTTCGCGATCTCGCGGCCGCCGATCGGCGAGCCGTCGAGGTGCTTCCGAAGGAGCCGATGCGCCATGAGGTCCGGGTACCGGCGGATGGGGGACGTGAAGTGCGTGTAGAACTTGAACGCGAGGCCGAAGTGCCCGATGTTCTTCGTCGTGTACACGGCCTTCGCCATCGAGCGGATGGTCGCCGTTTTGATGAGGTTCTCCTCGGGTGTCCCCTCGATCGACTTGAGGAGCTTGTTGATGTCCTTCGCGTCGACCGAGCCTTTGTGCGTCTTGAACTCGTACCCTAACGCATGGAGGAAGAGGGCGAGGTTCTCTATCTTCTCGGGGTTCGGCACGTCGTGGACGCGGTACACGAACGCCGCGTCGCGCCCCTTCTTCTTCGTATGGTTATAGACGAACTCCGCGACGCGGCGGTTCGCAAGAAGCATGTAATCCTCGATCATGAGCATCGTCTCGGTGCGCACCTTCGCGTACACGTGGATGGGTTTTCCGTTCTCGTCGAGCTCAAAGCGGACCTCTGGTTGATCGAACGCGATCGCGCCCTCCTCATAGCGCTCCTTTCGAAGTTTTCGTCCTATCGCCATGAGCTCGTGGAGCTCCTCTTTGAGCGGACCCTCGTTCGTGTCGAGGACCTCCTGCGCTTCCTCGTACGAGAAGCGCTTGTTCGAGTGGATGAGCGTTTGGCCGAACCATTCGCCGAGTATCGCGCCGTCCTTGTTCATCTCGAAGACCGCGGAGAAGGCGAGTCGGTCCTCGTTCGGGCGGAGCGAGCAGAGGTCGTTCGAGAGAACTTCGGGAAGCATCGGGATGACGCGGTCGACGAGGTAGATCGACGTGCCGCGCGACTGCGCCTCTTTGTCTATCGTGTCTTCCTCGCGAACGTAGTGCGAGACGTCGGCGATGTGGATGCCTATCTCGAAGTTGCCGTTCTCGAGTTTATGGAAGGAGATCGCGTCATCGAAGTCCTTCGCGTCGACCGGGTCGATCGTCATCGTGGTGCGGTCGCGCATGTCGCGCCGCCTCGGGTTTGGGCCCTTCGTCGCCTCCTCGGCCTCCTTGAATATCTCATCGCGGCGCGCGTAGAGCTGTTTTCCGGCCTCGGCGACGTGGGGAGGGAAGTTCTCGGAGAAGCCGCCGGAGCGGATGATCGCCTGCATCTCCGTCTCGTGATCGCCGGCGCGGCCGATGACCTCGGTGATCTCCGCGATCGGTTCCGAGAGCGGGTTCTTCCATTCCTTGATCTCCGCGACGACCTTCATGCCCTCGTCCTGTTTCGTCGCGTCGGGGAGGGCAAGTCGGACGTGGATGCGGCGATTATCCGGCTGGAGCTTATAGCCGCCGTCCTTCTTCACGACCGTGCCGATGAACTCGCGGCGCTTCACGTCGATGACGCGGAGGACCTTGCCCTCCTCACGCTTCCCGGGGACGAGCTTCTGTATCTCGATCTCGACGATGTCCCCGTCGAGCGCGAACCCGAGGTTCTCGGGCGCGATGAGGATGTCCGCATCGTGGCCGGGCACGGTGACGAAGCCCGTTCCCTTGCCGCGTATCATGATGGCGCCCTCGTACGTTGCCTTTTTAGTGTCCATGTGGTCGTGAGTGTACCGTAGGCCTCTCGTGTTGTGAAGCATACATGACGTAGCTACGCCGCGCCATGAACGGTCGGGGTTGACCGATACGGCTCATTCTGGTAGTCTTTCGGGCACTTATGTTAAAGATGCGATTACAGCGGATCGGCCGGAAGAACCAGCCCGAATACCGTGTCATTGTCACCGACTCTCGCAATGCGGCGAAGCGCGGCATGAGCGTCGACACGCTCGGCTCCTACCAGCCAAAGCTCGGCGTCTTCAAGATCGACGGTGACCGTGCGAAGGACTGGATATCGAAGGGCGTCCAGGTCTCGGATACCGTCCACAACTTCCTCGTCTCCGAGAAGATCATCGAGGGCAAGAAGAAGAACGTCCTCCCGAAGAAGTCCCCGATCATCGACGAGGAGAAGCTGAAGGCAGAGGCCGAGGCGAAGGCGGCGGCGGAAGCAAAGGCGGCGGAGGAGGCGGCAGCGGCCGCAGCTCCGGTGGAAGAGGCGCCGGCAGAGACTGCGAGCGAAGTACCCACGGAAACTCCTGTCTCCGAAGCATCGGCGGAAGCGGCACCGGCAGAACCGGCAGCTCCCGCGGAGGAGAAGGCTCCCGAAGAGAAGGCGGAGTAACATCATTCGAACACGTGAAAAAGACCCCGCACGCGGGGTCTTTTTCGAATTCTCACGATTCCGAGTTTGACGCATCGTTCTCAGCTGATACCATAGTCAGGTTGCGTTTCAGAGAACGTGACGCGCTTACCAGCTAGTTTCTAGATCCTATGGACTCGGAAGTAAACGCATCACCGATGGCGGCAGAACCTGAAGAGCAGGCGACGCCGGAGTCGACCGAAGAGACGACCACCGAGGCTCCCGCGCCTATGCCGGAAGAGCCGGCGGCGGAGTAGCACGTTCGAAAAGACCCCGCTCGGGGTCTTTTCATTTTGTCTTCACGTCCGTCGCATCAAGTGCCCGCAGTACTCGGTTGACGTATATCGTCGACCTGCTACCATTTAGCGAGTTACGTTTAGTAAAGAACGTCACGACCGCTTAACAGATTAGTTCTCAACACATGGAATCAGATCAGCAGTTTCTAGAAACGTTAGTGAAGGCGCTCGTCGATCACCCGGAAAGCGTGAAGATCAACCGCACGGTAGACGAGATGGGCGTTCTCCTCACCCTCGACGTGCACGCGGAGGACATGGGTAAGATAATCGGTCGCTCGGGCAACACGGCGAAGGCTATCCGGACGCTCCTTCGCGTCGTCGGTATGAAGAACGAGGCGCGCGTGAACCTCAAGATAAACGAGCCGGAGGGCGGTACGCGCTCCGCGCAGACAGACATGGCGTCGGACGCGAACACCGACGAGACGCCGGCGGGGCCGAAGTCATTAGACGAGGCGATCGACGGCCTAAGGATCTAACACTGGAGAATTTCTTTGTCGTGGGTACGATTTTCTCAGTCACAATAGGATTTCTATTGCTTCTTCCAAAATCTTCCCGCTCCTCGAACTTCTCTCAGTCTTAGACCTTAGGAGACACAACGCCCGCACTTCGTGCGGGCGTTGTGTTGAACTAGCTGAAGAATCATGCAACACTACCTCGCATGACGAAGGGCATCGACTATACCGGTATTTCCGTCGTCGCGCTTTGCCACGACGGGAAGGGAAAGTACCTCCTCGAACTCCGAAGCGAGAAGTGCCGCGACGAGCGTCTTCGCTGGAGCAACGTCGGCGGCGGCGGACTCGAGGCCCATGAGACCCTCGAGGAGGCGGTCCGGCGTGAGATAAAGGAGGAGTGCGGCGCGGACGTGCTCGTCATCGAGCCTCTCGGTTTTCGCGAGGTCTTCCGCGAGAGCGACGACGGTACGAAGAGCCACTGGATAGCGTTCGACTTCAAAGTTGAGATAGACCCAGCACAAGTGTCCGTTCGGGAGCCCGAGATGTGTCTCGAGCATCGATGGGTTGCGCTTTCCGAATTCCCCGAGCCGCTCCATTCACAGTTCCCGCACTTTCTCGAGAAGTATAGGGATAGACTATAGACATGCGATTTCACGTCATCACCATCTTTCCGGAGGTCTGCAAGGCGTACACCGACGCGTCGGTTCTTGGCCGTGCGCAGAAGACCGAGAAAGGGAAGGGCGCGAAGCACCGAGGAAAGAAGCTTGAGGTGCGGTACGTGAACCCTCGGGACTTCGCGAAGAACAAACATAAGAAAGTCGACGATCGTCCGTACGGCGGTGGCCCCGGTATGGTCATGTACGCGGAGCCCATCATCCGCGCGTGGGAGAAGGCGGTCGGAAAGCGGAAGGGGAAGGTGAAGACCCTCATCATGTCGCCGCGCGGGAAGACGTTCACCGCGAAGATGGCGAAGGACCTCGCGGAGAAGTTCGATGACGTCGTTCTCATCTCCGGGCGTTACGAGGGGATCGATGCGCGCGTGAAGAAGGTGCTCAAGGCAGAAGAGGTGTCGATCGGCGACTACGTGCTCACGGGCGGCGAGCTTCCGGCGCTCACCGTCATCGACGCGGTCGCGCGCCATATCCCGGGCGTCCTCGGCACGTTCGAGTCCCTCGAGGACGAGCGGATTTCCTCGGGCGTCATGTACACGCGCCCCGAGGTTCTCATCCACAAAGGCAAGAAATACAAGGTTCCGCCGGTCCTCCTTCGGGGGAACCATGCCGAAATAGAGTCCTGGCGGAAGACGGCGAAGTAATGAAAAACGGTTTTGAGCCGTCGATTCGTCAAGTAAGGGGAAGCAGCGGTTGACGTCAAGCGCCGTATCTGTTAATATCTCGCCCATACGAAATCGGCTGAGTGCGTTCTGGTTGCGCGATTTTCATACAAAAGGTTGGGGGATGGGGGTGGTGTCGGGGGACACCGAAACAACGAGGCGAATGCCTCACACATAATCACGTCACGTGATGTACACAGTACAGGCTGAGTAATAAGTGTATGGACGAAACGCGCCTCGGGTGCGGGTTTTTACGTTCATCGCTTCGCTCACCGTTATTAACGGCGTAACGAGTATTCATTACTATGTCCAATGCACCGAAGGCGAAGGAGAACGAGGGCGCGGTCCTTCCGAAGAAGCACTTTCAGCGC
>DASTSP010000064.1:0-2835 GCA_035760625.1 Minisyncoccota bacterium
AGCGTCTCAACGGCGCCGCCGAGCACTCCGCTCATCGTCCTTCGTACGACTGATCTCTCGGAGGATAAACGAAAGCTGGTCGCCGCCTTGGGCATCGCGGACGAGGAGATCTCCATCACACCCGAAATGCTCTCCTGTGCCGAAGCGAAGGTCAGTGTCCCGCGGCTCGCGGACATCGCGCGCGGAGCGGCGCCGAGCGCGAGCGAGGCGACATCGCTCGCCGCATGCTACCGAGACAATCGGTAGCATGTCGTTTCTCTGAGCACGTGACGAAGGTTCGTTGGGGGGATGTATACTAGTTTCATGAAGAAAAGGTCCCTACGAGCCGCACGGACCGCCGTCGCCGCCATCGCGGCGGTTTCGGTCGCACTTCTTTGCATAATCGTTGCGGAGCGCGTTCTCTCCGAGCGCACCGAGCCGCCCGCTCCGCCCGCGGACGCTCCGTACCTAAACCCGGATCTTCCGATCAATGTGCGCGTTAATGACCTCCTCTCGTACATGACGCTCGAGGAGAAGGCCGGCCAGATGGCGCTCGTCGACAAGAACAGCGTCCATGACGACCGCGATCTAGCGACGTACGGCATCGGCGCGCTCCTCTCCGGCGCGGGCGCGAAGCCGAGCGGCGACGATACCGCTATGAGCTGGCGCGACATGGTCGCGCGATTCACCGACGCGTCACGAGAGAGCCGACTCAAGATACCCGTGCTCTACGGTGTCGACGCCGCGCACGGCCACGCGAACGTTCCCGGCGCTACCGTGTTTCCTCACGAAATCGGCCTCGGCGCGGCCGGCGACCCGAAGCTCGTCCGTGCGGTCGCGCGTGCGACCGCGGCGGAGATGAGCGCGACCGGCATCTACTGGAACTTCGCGCCCGACCTCGACCAACCGCGCGACATACGGTGGGGGCGAACGTACGAGGCTTTCTCCGACGACCCCGAGCTCGTCTCCCTTCTCGGCGCCGCGTACGTCCGCGGCCTCGAAGAACCGGTACTGGGCGGCGCGTCCTCGACGGTGAACGTGCTCGCGACCGCAAAGCATTTCGTCGGTGTCGGTTCTATGGCGTGGGGCAGCTCGAGCAATCGCGATTTCAAAATTGACCAGGGGACGACACCTCCCGATGAGGACGCCCTCGAGACGGAATACCTACCCGCGTTCCGCGAAGCGGTCGCTGCGGGCGTCTCGAGCGTCATGGTCGGCCTCAACAGTTGGGGCGACACGAAGCTCGCCGCGGATAGGCATCTCATCACCGACGTTCTGAAGGGAGACCTCGGTTTCGATGGCTTCGTCGTCTCCGATTGGTACGGCGTCTACGAGATACCCGGGAACGATTACTCGTCCGCGGTGACCGCGATAAACGCCGGCGTCGACATGGTCATGCTACCGTTCGATTACGAGCCGTTCGTGAGGAACGTCGTCCGAGCCGTCGAGGACGGCGATATCCCCGAGGCGCGTATCGATGACGCGGTGCGCCGCGTCCTCCGCGCGAAGTTCGCGCTCGGCCTCTTCGACGGCCGGACACCGGGCGATGGCTCCGTCGTAGGATCGAAGTCGAACCGAGCGCTCGCGCGCGAAGCGGTCGCTCGCTCGCTCGTTCTCCTCAAGAACGACCGCGACACGCTCCCTCTTCGAAACGTCGAGACCATTCGCGTCGCGGGAAGTGCCGCAGATAACATCGGTCGTCAGGCGGGTGCGTGGACCGTCGAATGGCAGGGCATCGACGGCAACTGGCTTCCGGGCGCGACGTCCATCCTCGAAGGCATACGAGAGCGCGCGGGTGCGAACGTTACCGTCGCGTACGATAAGAACGGAGACTTCCCGACCGGGGACCGCGCCGACGTCGGCATCGCGGTCGTCGGCGAAGCGCCGTACGCCGAAGGCTGGGGCGACAATGCGCGGCCGTCCCTTACGAACGATGACCGCGCCGCGATAGCGAAGCTCCGCGCGTCGTGCGACGAAGTCGTCGTCATCATCGTCTCGGGCCGACCGCTCCTCATCTCCGACGAGCTCTCCTCATGGGATGCGCTCGTCGCCGCATGGCTACCGGGTAGCGAGGGCGAGGGCGTCGCGGATGTTCTCTTCGGTGACGAGCCATTTAGCGGCGTTCTTCCCGTCCCCTGGCCCGACCATGAGGCGCAGTTTTCGATAGCGGTGGACGGTTCGACCGCGGACCACACCGCGGTCCTCTTCCCCCGATACTTCGGACTACATTGACGCCTCACGAATTGTTCATCTTTTTTTCACGATAGCGCGCGTACAATTCTGAAACGGCATCGGAGGAGCTGGTCACGCCTCCCTTTTTATCAGTAGTACAACCCACACATGCTCTACACTATCGCGGTACTGCTTCTCATTCTCTGGCTCCTCGGCCTCGTGAGCTCCTACACGCTCGGAGGGTTCATTCACATACTTCTCGTGGTCGCCATCGTCATGATCCTCATCCGACTCATCCGCGGGGAGAATCCGATTCGATGACGATTCGATCATTACCAGTTCCTTCGTAGTTCATTCATATGGCAAAGTACGGAAAAGCGGCCTCTAAAAAGGTCAAGAAGGTCATGCGGGAGTATAAACGCGGAACGCTCAAATCCGGGCGAAGCGGCAAGAAGGTGAAAAGCCGCAAACAAGCGGTCGCGATCGGCCTCTCGGAGGCGCGACGCGAGGGCGATAAGGTCCCGAAGAGAAAGACGTCGCGAAAGAAGTCGAAAACGTCGTCCTCGAACCGGACGACGAAACGACGGACGAAGAAATAGACGCGATGAAAGAACGCCCTCGGGCGTTCTTTCATCGCCAGGGTAGGCGCGTACGCCAGAGATCGCACGGCATGAGCCCGTTCCA
>DASTSP010000065.1:0-7097 GCA_035760625.1 Minisyncoccota bacterium
AATGACCGAGTGAGGATCGTCCGAACGCTCGCCTTCCGATACGCTCGTTGACGCAGATTCGTCGCTCGTGAGCGAACCGAGAGCACCCGGTATCGGCTCGCTCGCGGCCGTCACGTCCGGCTCGTCGTTACGAGCCGCCGCGGGGTCTTCCTGTCCTGCCGCCGTGCCGAGACTCGAGATAGCGGTCCCCATCTGGTCGGTCGTCTTTTGCCACGCGTCGACGAAGTCCTTCGCCGTCGTGTTCGTCTCGGGAGCGATTTCAGCGGTCGTCGCGAAACGAGATGGAATGGTCGATACCCAAATGATGGCGATGACGCCGGTTATGACCGCCGCGCCCGCGAACGCGTACCGCGACTTCGTCTCGGGCGACTGCGCGTAGATGTGGTCGAGGAGCCGGTAGAGGAAGCGCATACGGCACCAGTATACACCCGGCCGCTATGCGGCGAGGACGACGATGTCGCCTTCCTTGTCGGCAAGGTCCTTCTTCTTCACGGTGAGCTTATCGACGGGCTTCCCCGCGTCGACGCCTTCCTCCTTGAGGAACGCCTTCAGTGCCGCGTCCGCGTAGTGCATGGGAATGATGCAGCGAGCTTCGAGTTTCGTCGCGAGCTTCGAGGCCGCCGGCACGTCGAGGACATCGCCGCCGCCGATCGGCACGAAGAGGATGTCGATGTCGTCGAGCTCGCCGAGTATCTTCGGGTCGATCTCCTCGGAACCCAACGCGCCGAGGAAGATAAGGTTCATGTCCTCGAACGTGACCTTATAGATGGTATTGAACCGCTCGACGCCCTCATACATCGTCTTTACGCCGTACCCGCGCGCGGTAACCTGACCGACCTCGTACTCCCCCGGGCCATCGACGACGAAGGGTTGCTTCGAACCGAACGCCATTTCGTCGGCGCCGTTCATGTCGGGATGGCGAAGCGAGATGAAGACGACGTCCGCGCCGAACTTCGGCCCCGAGAGCTTCGACTTCTTCGAGATCGGATCAAACGCGATGGTCGTGTCACCGAAGGAGACCTTGAAGCACTGCATGCCGTGGTAGGTGATGATCATGATGCGCCTATAGTACTAAACGTTTCTCCGTTCGGGAAGGAGCGGTGAGGCTGTCTGCGCCGTGGACAGAGGCGGTTTTTCGTAGTATACTCGCCCCACTTCGCAAGAAGATTATCAGTTCTAACGGCATGCGCGTAATCCCGCGGTCATGAACATGGCCACGAGTAACGGTTTCCGCGGATACGTATCGCCGAAGAAAACAACAATGTCAGACGAGAAAGCTTCGATCTTCGATCGAATCTCCTCTCTCGTTCATGGAGGGAGCGACGCTCCGGCCGACGAGGCCGAGAACGATGCGCCGACCATGACCGCGGAAGAGGAAGCACGGACCAAGAGTCCGATGAACTCATTACTCGAACAGTCACCGGTCCCTCCGAAGGAGGGCGACCTCGTCGAAGGTAAGGTGACGGCGATCGGACGCGCGCGCGTCTACATCGAGATAGCACCGTTCGGCACCGGCATCATCTACGGCCGGGAGTTCATGAACGCGCGCGACATTCTTCGCAAGGTCTCCATCGGGGACTCGATCGCGGCGAAGGTCGTCGATGCGGGGAACGAGGACGGCTACATCGAACTCTCGCTCAAGGAGGCGCGACAGGCGCTTATCTGGAGCGACGCGGAGGAGGCGGTGAAGAAGCAGACCATCATGTACCTCCCGGTGAAGGAGGCGAACAAGGGCGGACTCATCATCGAGTGGCAGGGTATCCAGGGATTCCTCCCAGCGTCCCAACTCTCGTCGGAGCACTACCCGCGCGTCGAGGACGGCGATAAGGACAAGATACTCTCCGCGCTCAATGACCTCGTCGGGAAGTCGCTCTCGGTGATCATCATCACGGCCGACAAGAAGGAGGGCAAGCTCATCTTCTCGGAGAAGGGACCGCAGGAGAAGGAGGAGAAGGAGGAGAAGGTCTCGAAGTACACGGTCGGCGACGTCGTCGACGGTACGGTGACGGGCGCGGTCGACTTCGGCGTGTTCGTGAAGCTCGAGGAGGGTCTCGAGGGTCTCGTGCATATCTCCGAGCTCGACTGGGGCCTCGTCGAGGATACTCGTGCGCTCTACAAGGTGGGCGACAAGGTCAAGGTGAAGGTCATCGAGGTCAAGGACGACAAGATCTCCCTCTCGATCAAGCAGCTCAAGGAGAACCCGTGGCACGGCGCAGCGAAGAAGTATAAGAAGGGCCAGGAGGTCCAGGGCGTCATCATCAAGTACAACAAGCATGGCGCGCTCGCCTCGATCGAGGAAGGCGTCGCGGGTCTCGTTCACATCTCCGAGTTCGCCTCGGAGGAGGAACTCCGTCGGACGCTCTCACTTGGTTCGACGTACGCGTTCATCATCACGCTCTTCGAGCCGAAGGACCAACGCATGACGCTCTCCTACAAGAAGGGACAGTAGACTGCGCACACGAAAAACCGCCTCACGGCGGTTTTTTCGTTATACTACGATCGTGGTATCCAAGGGGTACCACATATCGTCCGCTCGCGGCAGAAGAACGATACTACATTGTACAAAGCATGGTCGAAACGCGGATGTGGTCGCCAGATGACTTGCATTGACCCGGGTGTCGATGCTTAAGCCATGGCAGAAGGTCCGCGTCACCAGATGCTTTGCAAGCCGCTCCCGTCGTGTTCCGAACGTCCAAGACCTCGCTCCGTCGAGGTCTTTTTATAGACCGTTCACCTCCTGCATCGCTCGTACGGCGCCGTGTT
Source organism: Minisyncoccota bacterium (assembly GCA_035760625.1). Classification (GTDB taxonomy): domain Bacteria; phylum Patescibacteriota; class Minisyncoccia; order Phycocordibacterales; family UBA918; genus Damh-18. Next base: position 2,764 of record DASTSP010000065.1, read on the forward strand.
CGAGTATCGTCGTAAGCGCGTCGGCGACGCGCTTCGCTATATCCGGAAGCGCCTTCAGTTCCCCGGCGCTAAACGGTGAGAGGACGAAGGCGGCGAGATCCTCCCCCGTCGGCCGCTTTACGCCGCCGAAGAACCCGCGCTTCGCGATGCCGACGCGCACACGGACGAACTCCTTCGTACCGAGGTGATCGATGACCGATTGCACGCCATTGTGTCCGCCCGCGCCTCGGCCCGCGGATATCTTCACGTCTCCCCACGCGAGGTCGACGTCGTCGTGGACGACGACGAGCTCGTCGAGCGCCCCCTTCTCCTTCACGTACTTCGCGACGGACGTTCCCGAGTTGTTCATGTACGTCGTCGGCATGAGGACCGCGACGGCGCGCCCGCCGACCTGACCCTCCGAGAGGAGGCCCTCGTAGCGCGACGAGCGCGACGCTTCGGGGAGGCCGTTCTCCTCGATGAATCGGGAGAGCGTGAGCCATCCGGCGTTGTGCCGCGTCGAGGCGTGTTCCTTCTCGGGATTGCCGAGTCCGACGATGGTGAACATGATGGACCCATTGTACATGAGGGTACGCACTACGACATACGCGAAACTTGTGTTCAACTTTCTTCGCGATTATAATGTCTCGGAATCATCACCTATGGAGCACACACCGGAGACAGAGAACACTCGAACCACCTCCCCTGCTCCTGTCGCGGAAAGTACTGCCGCTCACCCGGAGCCAGAGAAGAAGGAGAGCCTCATCGGCGAGATCGTCCGCTTCTCGCTCTTCGCGCTCATCATCGTCCTCCCCATTCGCCTCTTCATCGCACAGCCGTTCATCGTCTCGGGCGCCTCGATGGAGCACACCTTCTCGACGGGCCAATACCTCATCGTCGACCAGCTCACGTACCGCTTCGACGCGCCGAAGCGCGGCGACATCATCATCTTCCGCTACCCGAAGGACCCTTCGAAGTTCTTCATCAAGCGCATCATCGGTATCCCGGGCGATACGGTCACGATCGACGGCGACCACGTCACCATCGCGGACGCGGCACACCCGGAGGGCGAGACGCTCAAGGAACCGTATATCCTCGACATGAAGCCGAATCCACCCCTTACCGAACACCTCGGCGATGACGAGTACTTCGTCATGGGCGACAACCGGAACGCGAGCTCGGACTCCCGCTCATGGGGAGTACTGCAGCGGGACAAGATCATCGGCCGTGCTTTCCTTAGACTCTTCCCGCTCTCGGAGGTGGGAGTGTTCCCGGGAAGGTTCGATATCGATGCCATGAATTCGTTATAAGTCTCACGTAGTTCGCATATGCCATCGTCGACATCCGTATCAATTCAGGATTTCGTAAAATCCGCGTCGCACACGGCCTACCACTTCGGTTTCTCTCCGCTCGACCGACTGCGTGCGCACCCGGCCTGCAAGACCTGCGATACGCGAATCGAACACCATGCGAACGCGCAGAGCCGGAAGAACGACTCCCTCCATGGCATGCTCACGCAGGGGATGTGCGCGTACTTCGACTACAAGCTCCATGCGATCGAAGGCCCGTCCCTTTTCTATACGATCGACCAGGTCCCGCGGACGGGCGAGGTCGCCGTGACGTTCCATGTCCTCAATGTGAGGAAGTCGATAGCCGAAGCGCTCCTCATCCAGACCATCCGCTCGTTCCTCGCCGATCTCGGGTACGCGCGCCAGCTCGTCCGCATCAATTCGATCGGCGATTCCGACTCCATCTCTCGGTACATCCGCGATCTCACGAACTTCCTTCGGAAGCGGCTCGACGAGATGCCGCCCCAGGCGCGCGAGCTCATGAAGGAGCATCCCATCGCCGCTCTCCTCCACCTCATCGAGAAGGAGCACGACATCGCGAAGAAGAGCCCGAATCCCCTCGAGTACCTCACCGACTCGAGCCGAAAGCACTTCCGCGAGATCGTCGAGTACCTCGACATGAGTGAGACGCCCTTCGAGATAGACCCGCGTCTCATCGGGCACCATGAGTGTTACTCCGATGCGCTCTTCGCGTTCGACGTCATCGGCGAGAACGACGAGCGCGACCTCGGTGCGCCCTTCACCATCCGCGGCGGCCGCTACAGCAACTTCGTCTCGAAGATGACGCGTACCAAGATACCGGCGGCCGGCGCGGTCGTCATATTGAAGGACAAGAAGGCACCGGCTCACATTCCCGCACCCCGCGTCCGCTACACGCCATCGGTCTACCTCGTGCAGCTCGGCTTCGGGCCGAAGGTGAAGAGCCTCCTCCTCATCGACGAGCTCCGCCGTGCCGGCATCAGCGTTTTCCAGAACATCATGAGCGATTCGCTCTCCGAGCAACTCCGCCTCGCCGAAGCGAAGAACGCTCGCTACGCCATCATCCTCGGTCATAAGGAGTTCATGGACGGAAACGTCATCCTCCGCGACCTCACCCAGCAGAGCCAGGAATACCTCCCCATGGCCTCCCTCGCCTCGTACTTGAAGAAGGTCGCCTGATTGCGTACCTGCCGCGCCTCCTGTACCATCCTCTCGGACAATACTGGGAGGATTTTCGACATGTGGCACAGACTCCTCGACCGCGTCGACGACGCGCTCATCGACCGCTTCTTCCAACCTATCACCGATATCGTGAGGCGCTTGACCGGCTTCTCGAAACGAATTCCCTGCGCGGTCACGCTTCTGCTCTCGGCCGCCACGTTCATCCCGACGAGCATCGAGATGGTCGGGAGCGGAATGCCCGCCGCCGTCTTCATGGGCTTGTTCAATTGCGCCGTCGCGTTCACCGCGGCCTACGCAAGCTTCGTGTTCGTCTCGCTCGAACTCTACGAGAGAGGCAGACCGTCTCGCGCGGATGCGCTCAACAACGAACGGGTTCGCTTTAAGGAGAACCGACGCGGACTCCTCCCCATCGGCGCGGCCCTCGTCGCGGTCGGCATCATCCTCAATGTGGTCGATCCGAACTACTCTCAAGTGTTGCCCATCATCGTCGGTCAACTCCTCCTCATGGCGTTCGTCTACTTCGAGGCGTGCACGAACCTGCCTCCCCGTAGGTCGATCCTCTCGAAGCTCAAGGAGGCCGCCGGGAAGTTCTTTCTCTCCCCCGCTCCCACACCCTGAGTGACGGGATGAGAAGGCCGCGCATGCGCGGCCTTTTTTCTGCCCGTAACCTTGCGAAAGCGCGCGCCGTGTGCTATTCTCTCGCCACTATGGCAACGAACGTCGAAGTCAAGAAAAATAACCAGGAGAGCACCGCGAACCTCATTCGCCGCTTCACGAAGCGCGTTCAGGGTTCGGGCATCCTCATGCGTCTCAGGAAGCGCCGATACCACACGCGCCAAAAGTCGGACCTCGTGAATCGTTCTAAGAAGCTCGTGAAGCTCGAGAACAAGGCGAAGTACGAGACCCTCCTCAAGCTCGGCAAGATACAGGAAAACCCTCGCGGTCGCCGCTAGCAAAATCCCCTCCCTTGAGGGGATTTTTCGTTTTGGACCTGTGCTACACTCTCGAAATGGCCACAACTATCAGCTCGACCGTTCGTCGCTTCCCTACGCTCCCCTACGAAGCCATGAAGGACGCCGTTCTCGGCAAGGAGTATACGCTCGCCCTTACCTTCATCGGCGAGCGGCGCGCGAAGGTGCTCAATGTCTCCTACCGCGAGGCAACGTACGTTCCGAACGTGCTCTCATTTCCCCTCTCTGATACCGCGGGGGAGATATACATCTGTCCTCGCGTGGCGGCCCGTGAGGCGAAAAAGTTCTCTCTGTCGAAAAACGGCTACATCGGCTTCCTTTTTATCCACGGCCTACTCCATTTGAAGGGACACCTCCATGGCGATACAATGGATAAAGCAGAAAAAAGATACGTTGCGCGGTTCAATTTGAAATAACCGTCGCGTTTTTCGGCTTCCGCTTTTTATTTATGGCCCAGCATTACGTCACCGGGATCGATGTCGGCACCTACCAGGTGAAGGTCGTTATCGCGGCGGAGCCGGAGCGTGGGAGCGTCCCTCAGATCATCGGTACGGGCTACGCGGAAAGCCGCGGGCTTCGAAACGGCTACATCATCAACGAGAACGACGTCGTGCGGAGCGTTCGAAACGCGGTCGCGCAGGCGGAGAAAGCGAGCGGCGTGAAGGTGAAGCGCGCGTACATCTCCATGGGCGGCATCGGTCTCGACGAGATACACTCGCGCGGCGAGGCCATCACCTCGCGCGCCGACTCGGTCATCACGCAGGTCGACATCGACAAGGCTATCCAAGCGAGCGAGGAGTCAATTCAGGACAAGATACCGAACCGGAAGATCATCCATGCGATTCCCCTCACGTACACCGTCGACGGCGAGAAG
>DASTSP010000066.1:0-16897 GCA_035760625.1 Minisyncoccota bacterium
GATTATGGAACTTCCCCCATCCCGCCTCGAGCCACGTCCAGCCGAGGTAGGCTCGGACGATGAGCCAGAGCCACGCGCTCTTCGTGTTCGCGAGGAAGAAATACGATACGGGCGACTCCTCGATGAAATAGTGCTTCATGCAGAATAGTATGACTGGTAACACTTCTATGATAGAACACCATAGACGACCATCTATGGTAGACGTGTGTACAAGCGGTCCGAGGCAAATGCGCTTCACGACCGCCGCCTCGCGTGCTATGGTGTCGAACGGACAACACGGAGGAGAGGTAGATGACCAAGATCACAGGCGCTGAAAAATGGCTTGAGGAGGCCCGGGGGACGCTTCGCCGGGACCCCACGTCGACGCTTCCTTGCCTCACGAACCACGACGGCTGGAACGACGCCGTGAGCGCCGTATACAGCGAACCCGAGAACTACGAGGAGACGCTCCTTAGTCTCGAGATCCGCCTGGTGCTCCAGCAGGCGTGTCGGAACGTTCACGCGCGGACGACCGCCAACGGATACCGACCGACGCGCTCCGACCTCGCGGCGGCGTTTCGGCTCGGCGACATCATCGCGAAGACGGACCCGAATATCACCTTCTCGATGAAGCGTCTCCTCCACGAGCTCATGACCGATCTCGGCTTCACGGCCGAGCGCAGTCCCGCGCTCGAATGGTGACGTCCCACCTGCCCCTCTCTTTGGAGGGGCTTTTATTTGGCAAAGCGGCGATTTGGAGGTACCCTTCCTCAGGTTCGTTCATTCGGAGGACTCCATGGTCCGACGCATCGCGTATCTCCTTATCGCGCTCATGCCTCTTCCCCTCTACGGGAAGTGGGTGCACGCGGGCATACCGTTCACGTACGAGGCCGGTGATTCGTACCGCTACACGCTTCGGGACGGCACCTCCTGCTACGTCGGACGGCTCTACGCGCACCCTGCGGTCGTCTTCTACGTCATCGGTCCGGTCGAGCGTCTCCGCGCGAAAGGCACCACCGCGCGCTATGCGCGCCGGACGTACGACGAAGCGGTTATCGACGCGGAATCGGGGAAACTTCGGGAGTACAACCACGCGGAGATCGTCCCCCGCCCGTACGGGACCGGCTACCCGGAGGTCCTTCCCGACGGCGACATCGACTTCCCCTGTAAGGCGTTCGTCGCGGCGATCCCATCCCGCTATGTTCGCCTCGGTCTCACCCGCTTCCTCGAGCGCCTCGAGCGAGCACAGAACTCGGAAGAGCTCTTTCTCCAATGAAAACCGCCTCGCTCGAGGCGGTCTTTTTTATGTCGTTCGCGAATGTTCACCCGAGATTGTTGTGGACCATGTGCTCGAGCGCGTACTGTCTGTCGGCGAACACCTTTTTCCCCGGATTGAAGATGCGATGCGGGTCGAAGATATCCTTCGTGCGCTCGAAGAGCGCGACGACGTCGTCTCCGTACATGAGCGGAACGTACGAGCTCCGAATGAGGCCGTCGTTGTGCTCCGCGGTGATGGTCCCGCGGTACGACAGGACGAGCCGGTACACTTTATCCATTAAGGCACTGATGATGTCGTCGGCGTCGGGGCGGCGCATGTCCATAAGCGGGATGATGTGGAAGTTCGCGTCGCCCATGTGACCCGCGACCGTGTACGTGAGGTCGTACTCGTCGAGGAGCGCGTAGAACTTCGGCAGGAACGTCGGAAGGTCGTCCGGATGGACCGCGAAGTCCTCGATGAACGAGGCGGTCCGCATATCGGTCTTCTTCTGCCGGAGGAGGTTGAAGCTCTCGCGACGCATGACCCAATACTTCTCCGCCTCTTCTGGCCCGGTCGTGACGCGCGCTTCGTAACCCATCTCGCGCATCGCCGCGACGGACGCCTCGGCCTTCGCCGTCGCCTCTTCGTCGGTGTCTCCGCTGAACTCGGCGAGGAGGATGAGCTTCGGAAGTCCTCCCGTGAGGACCGCCTTGAACTCCGGCCAAAAGCGGAGCGCGAGACCGAAGATAGACCCGCCGAGACGCTTCACGATCATCGGGAAGAGTTTGATGGCGAATCGGAAGGTGTGGTCGTCGTACGACTCGAGACTCTCCGGAGTGAACGAGAGGAGCTCGTGAATGACCTTCGGCAGGGTCTTCATCTCCTTGAGGAACACGACGGCGAGCCGCGTATGCGTGTGCGGGCGGACGAGCGCGAACTCGATCTCGGTCACGATGCCCAAGGTTCCCTGCGAACCGACGATGACCTGCGTGAGATCGAAGGTCCCCGTCTCCCTGTCGTATACGTTCCAGAGGTAGTAGCCAGACGAGTTCTTCGTGACGTTCGGCTTCGACGCCTTGATGAGGTCGTACTCGCTCTCGCAGAGTTCGTGCATCTTCCGGTATATCTGACCCTCGAGCGTGTCGAGCTTCTTCTTCGCCTCGAGCTCCTTCATGGTGAGTTTCTCGAATTCTGCGACGCTTCCGTCGGAGAGGACGACCTTCAGACGGCGGACATACTTCTCGGTCTTCCCGTATACGAGCGTCTTCTCGCCGCCCGAATTGTTCGCGACCATGCCGCCGACCGCGCAGAGGTCCTTCGACGCCGTGTACGACGGGAGGAGGAGCCCCTTCGCGAGGGTCGCCTTCTCGAAGTCGCGGTAGTACATCCCGGGCTCGACGGTGGCGCTGTCGGCGCCGATCTCGCGAAGCGCGTTCATGTGCTCGGTGAATTCGAGAATGATCCCCTCATTGAGAGGCCCACCGGTCATGTCGGTCCCGGCGGAGCGCGCGGTCACCGTGAGACGTTCGCCTTCCTGATTTCGCTTCGCTACGTATTCGACGAGCTTCTCGACGTCCGTCGCAGATCTCGGGGCGACGGCCAAAGACGGTCGAACCGTGAAGATGCTCGCGTCCTTGCTCAAGCGCTCGAGCGTCGCCGCATCGTCCCGTACCTCACCCTCGATGAGCGCCGCTATCTCCTCTTTGGTTTTTTGTTGCATACGAATCGGCGCGCGAGCGCGCTTTTAAGAAGTATACCAAGCGCTCGCATAGACCGCGGCCGATATGTCCCCAGGCAACCGTCACGAGAACTTCATGGCGCGAGTGCTATCGTTTCCCTGCCGGTGCATCCATCCCATGAAACTTCGCGATATCCCAAAGATGGAGGTCCAACGGCATATGTCGCCGGAGATCCAATACATGCAGTCGCACGCGCACCTCTACGTCGACCGCATCATCAAGAACACTCGTTCGTTCCCGCAGATATCGTCGATCGACGACCTGCCGCCGGGCGCGATACGGACGCTCCGCGGCGGGAGGATGTCGGCGCTCTACAGCGTCGCGATCGAGAACGAGCTCATCGTCATCAAAATGCGCCGAGACGGTATCGAAGCGGAGTGCGAGGCGCTCGAGGCGTGGCGTCGCGTGAAGGTTCCCGTCCCGACGGTCCTCAAAATGGGGACGCTCGCCGACACGAAGACGATGACCGGTGTGAAGTATCTCCTTCTCGACTTCGTGCTCGACCGGAGCGGCGATCCTGCGCCGACCGGCGCGGACTACCTCGAACGTCACCCGAGCGCGGCGCACCGCGTTGGTCGTCTCCTCGGGAGGACGCTCGCGCGCATGCACCGCGCGAAGACCGACCGCACCTTCGGCGAGTACGCGGACATGGGCCACTCGAACCGGTCACCGTACCGCTCTTGGAACAAGTACCTGCTCGGGTACCTCGATGCGTACCGGCCGTACCTCGTGTCGCTCGGTCTCACGCGAAAGCTCGTGAAGCGGCTCGAGACGACCATCAGAGATGCGGAGTTCGGCACCGTGGGGACGTACGTGCACGGCGACTATAGTCTCCGGAACGTCATGATCGACTCGAGGAAACCCCTCCGTGCGGTCGTGTTCGACCCGAACCCGGTGATCGGCGACCCGTCGTGGGACATCGCCATCCTCATGAACAACCGGGACTACGCGCTCCGTCGATACGCGTGGGAACCGCAGGACCAAGCGTATCGGAAGATCGCGAAGCGAGAGGAACGCTTCCTCGAGGGTTTCTGGGCGTCGTACCGGAACGCGAGCCGTGAGCGCGTTCCCCTTTCCCACATTCGCATCGCGCAGCTCCTCCAGACACTCCTCCACCTCGCGACGGAGGAACGGAAGGAGTACGCGCGACCGGAGGAGAAGGCCGTCGAGATACGCTCGCGTCGCGAGACGCTCTTCGAGCTCATCGGAACGCTTACCATGAATTCGTAACCAAGGAGAAGAACCATGCGAGTCTATTTCGTTCGACACGGGGAGCGCGCGGACAATTCCGACTCGATCTTCGCGAGCCGCGACATCCCGATCACCGAGCTCGGCAAGCGGCAGGCAGGACTCCTCGCCGAGCGCTTCGCCTCCATCCCGATCGACGCCATCTACGCGAGTCCGTACGTGCGGACGCGCGAGACCGCCGAGATCATCAACGCGGTGAAGAAGACCGGCATTCGATACGATGCACGCATCGAAGAGCTCGGCCGCGAGGAAGAGCTCGCGAACGTCTTTCGGCGCGCGAACTCGTTCGTCTCGTTCCTCGAGAACGAATGTGTCGAGGAGCGGATACTCGTCTCGGCCCATGCGGGCATCATCAAGATGATCGTCTTCGCGATGGTGTTCGGCGAGCTCCACCTCGGCGGCGCGTTCAAAGAGTTCGACCGCTCGTTCCACATGGACTTCACCGGCATAACGTACTGCACGCGGGAAAAGCCGAATCCATGGCACATCGTGTCATGGAACGACCTCGGCCACCTTCCTCCGCCGGTGTGACCACGTCCGTTCGCCCCTTCCGCGGAAGGGGCTTTTCATTCGCCGAACCTCTTCTTTCCGATACGGTAGGCGAGGTAATGGAGCGTTCCCATCGCGAGAGCCGTCGCGAAAAGGACGACGGCGAGCTTCACGCGCGCGTCGGTGAGCGACTCCGCGCTTCGCGCCGCGATGCGGACGACGCCATAATAGACGCACCCCAGGATGAGAACGGCGAAGGCGCCGACGAGCTGAAACGGCGGGAGCGATACCTTCCGCGCTCCGCAGAGGATCTGTGCGGCGATACGCGTCCCATAGACGAACTTCGAGTAGAAGAGGACGACGAGCTCCCTTCCCCGGACCACGCGAGAGAGACGCCGAACCTTATCGGAGCGACTTTCGATGAAACGGCGCTCGATGAACCGCGGAAGCATCCCGCGCCCGACCGCGTACCAAAAGCTATCGTTCACGATGGCGGCGCCGACCATGACCCAGATGATAGACGACGCGCTTAGCGCACCCGAGAGCGAGAGATAGAACGCGGGAAAGAGGATGATGCCACCGCCGACGAGGAGGCTCAGGAAGATGATCGCGTACGGGTGCGCGGCGAAGACGGCGACGATGCCGTCCGGGATGCCGGCCGCGATGGCCGACGCGTAGAGCGACTCTCCGTGCATAGCGAATCGATGATACCGGGGAGCGGATTAAAAACGGGTGAACGCGAAAAAGGACCCTCGCGGGTCCCGTTTCGTCATCGCCCTCGCTTACTCCTCGAGGGGCGTTCGCGACACCGCCTGCGCGCTCGTCCCGCGCATCACTCGGTCGAAGATGATGGAGCTCGACTCGCCGAATGGGTCGTGGTAGTTCGCGAGCTTGAGGTAACACGAGATGCCCTTGTAGAGCGTCGGTCCCTCATGGTCGAGAACCTTCTTCCCGTTCATCCATGCGACGAAGTACCCATCGTCGCCCGAGGACCACTTCACGTGGTAGACGAGGTCGTACCACTGATCCCGGACCACCGGGCCGAGGTCGACCTTGTACTCCTCTGGATTCGAGACGTCACCGTAGAAACCGTGCATGCGGAGCCCGGTCGGCTGGGAGAGGAAATGGAAGTTCGCCTGTCCGCCGCTCGCGTTGTGGTGGAAGTCCATGACGGCGCCTCCTTCCTTCGGGACGACGTAGCTATCGGGAAAGAGGACCGACATCGCCCACCACTCCTCCTGGCCCTCGTTGCAGTAATCGGGCGACGTCCCGAGAGAGAGGTCATCGCGCTCCCAGTACCCGCTCCCATGCACCTCGTCGTCTCCCGGCATCGTCGTGAGCATGACTGCGCGCTCCCCGTTTCGAGCCGTACCGACGAACGAACTCCGATGGCCGTCGGGTTCCACTTTCGACTGCTCGTACATGCCGCAGTACGAATCCTCGAAATCGCACTTCCAGAGGACGACGCCCTCGTCCGCGGGAACGTCTACCGATGGGGTCGTCTCCTCGGTCGGCGCGGTTGTCGGCGCCGGGTCGGTCGATGAACCATCGTCTCCCTTCGGCTCTGGCGTTGGTGTCGGAGAAGGGGTCGGCGCGGGTGTCGGCGTTGGAGAAGGGGTCGGCGTCTCCGCTTTCCCGTCGCCGTCCCTCTCCTCCGTAGGCGCGTTCGGCGCACTAGTGCCGCTATGCGGCGACGCGTGCTTCTTGACCACTTTCACCGGCGAGGGCTTCGTCGCCTTTCGTACGACGACCGTCGATGCCGCCCTAACGGGCGTCGGTGCCTTCACCGCGGTCGGCGCATCGAACACGTACGCGATGCGCGAGAGCGGTCCGAAGTAACCAGAGTTCGGTGTGACGCCGTGCGCGGATTGCCAGAGAGATACGGCGGCCTTCGTCTGCGACCCGAAGTAACCCGTCGCGCCTGCCGGGATGACGATGCCATGGTCGAGAAGCATCCGCTGGAGGCACGCTACCGGCGCCCCAGCGGACCCGATCGCGAGGTCCGTCGTGAAGACGCAGCGAGCCGCGGCGTCCGCGACGCCTGCGAAGAGGAACGCGGCGAGCGCGATGGCGAACGACACTGATAAGGAACGTTTCAAACGAATGGTCATAATGGCTATGGAATGAACGTGTCTCGTAATGCGGCGCCACTCTATCATTTTCACCACCTGCCCGCTCGCCGTACTTCACGAAAACTCCATTCACTTCTCCGTATACTCGCTTTGTAGCCGCCGTTTACGACTTTTACACACTAAGCATCATATTGTTCAATGAGGAGCGAGCATCTTCGAGAGAGAACGTTAACCATCGCGCGCGCATGCGCGATGACGATCGTCGTTATCCTGGTCTCGTTCCATACCGCATCGCGCGCCGATGCCGCGACTGACCCGAATCTCGTTCCGAACCCTTCCTTCGAAACAGCCGGCGGGAACGGGCTCCCCGCGAACTGGGGTAAGGGCGGCTATGGTACGAACGATCGTGCGTTCACGTACCCGGTCTCCGGCTACGGAGGCGGCAAGGCCGCGCGCGTCGAGGTGAAGAACTACACGTCGGGCGACGCGAAGTGGTACTTCGCGCCGGTCTCGGTCACGCCGCTTCAGGCGCTCCTCATCACCGACGAGTACCGAAGCGACGCGACGAGCTACGTCACCGTGCAGATCGTGCACACCGACGGTCGCATCACATACGCGGACCTCGGGAAACTCGACCCTTCGAGCACGTGGACGAAGTTCACCGGCTACTACACGCCGCCCGCGGACACAGTGAAGGTATCCGTATTCCACGTTATCAAGAGCACGGGGTTCCTCGAGACCGACGACTTCTTCGTGGGGACGACCGGGCCGAACCTCGTGCCGAACCCAACGCTTTCGACGAAGACCGATGCGGGACTGCCGGCCAACTGGCAAAAGGGTGGCTACGGAGCGAACGACCGCTCGTTCACGTACCCGGTCACCGGGTACGATGACGGGAGCGCCGTGCGCGTCGACATCGGCTCCTACTCCTCGGGCGACGCGAAGTGGTACTTCGCCTCGGTCCCCGTGAAGCCGCTCCAGCCCCTTAAGTTCGAGGACCACTACCGAAGCGACCGTGAAAGTTACGTGACGATACAGGTGACGCACGATGACGGTTCGAACACCTACGTCGATCTCGCGAAACTCGCGCCTGCCTCGTCTTGGACGTCGTACACGGGCTACTACACGCCGCCCGCGGACGCCAGCTCCCTAACCGTCTTCCACCTCATCAAGGGCGTCGGCTTCCTCGAGACGGACGGGTACTTCCTCGCGCAGGTGCTCTCCGACCCGAACCGCTTCGATAGGGGGTACGTATCCCTCATGTTCGATGACGGCGTCGAAACGACGTACAAGAACGCCTTCCCCATCCTCGACGCGGCGAACTTCAAAGTGGACACGTTCATCATCACCGACCGGCTGAAGGACGGTACGTACCCGGGGTACGTGAAGGCGGCTGACGTCATCGCGATGCAGAACGCGGGCCACGAGATCGGCGCGCACACGCGCTCGCACCCTGATCTCACGACGCTCTCGCCAGCGGACGCGAAGGCGGAGATCGAAGGTTCGAGAAACGACCTCCTCGCGATCGGCGCGAAGCCCGTGAACTTCTTCGCCTACCCGTACGGCGCGTACAACACGCCCGTCATAGACGACGTGAAGGCGGCGGGATTCCTCGGCGCGCGCTCATCGGACGGCGGGTACAACCTGAAGACGGGTAACCAATTCGCGCTTCGGCGCATCTCCATGGACCGGACGACGACGCTCGCCGACGTGAAGCAGTACGTCGAGACGGCGAAGGAGGATAAGACGTGGGTCATCTTCCTTTTCCACGACGTCGATGACAGCGGGAGCGAGTACGCGGTATCACCCGCGCTCTTCAAAGAGATCGTCGACTACTTGCAGTCCGCCGGCGTGACACCCATCACCATGTCGAAGGGCATATCGCTCATGAACCAATAGCGTTCATCCCGAGTTCACCGAGATTTACGTATCATGGAGTCATGACCTTACTCGCCTAATCACACATGCACCATGAACGCTAACGAGTTCTTGAAGAAACAGCATCGAGACGTACAGGCGCTCTACGAGGAGTTCAAGGCGGCGGACGGCGACGCGAAAGACGAGATCGGCAAGAAGCTCCTCACTGCTCTCGTCGTCCATGACGACATCGAGGACGAGCTCTACTACCCCGAACTCGAGAAGGTCGGACTCAAGGATAGCGTCGAAGAGTACCGTGCCGAGCACGTCGCGACCGAGACGAACATCGGTCGCCTCAAGACGATGGACCACGAGGACGACGAGTTCGAACCGACCATGAAGGCGATGATGGAGGGCGTGAACCACCACATCGAGGAGGAGGAAACGCAGGGCATGCCGAAGTTCGAGGCGCTCGTCGACCCCGGCGTCCTTGCGGACCTCGGCGCGAAGCTCGACGCGCGTTCGAAAGAGCTCCATGAATCGACACTGAAGCGTCTTTGGGCGACCCTCACCTAACCATATGAAAAAAACACTCGTCAAAAGGTCACGGCGGAAGTTCTCCGCGCGTCAATCATTCCCGTTCTCCCGAGACCTCGCGCACAACCACGTGTGGCCGAGGCGATGCGGGTTCGCATCACTTCGAGAGGTCCGCGAGCTTTGAGTCGTACTCCTCCTTCCCTATCTCTCCCTTCGCGTATCGCTCTTTGAGGATGTCGATGGCGTTCGAGCCTCGTCCACAGTGATGACCGTCATAGTGGTGCCCGCGAGACGCGCGAACGAGCCACACGATGCCCGCGACGACGAGCGCCCAGAAGAGGACCGTACCGATCATGCCGCTAAGTTCCCATCCGTACCCATGCCCATAGTACCCATAGTTCATCATAGTAGTTAGGTTAAACCGCTAAAAACTACCTCTATTGTATGCGCGCCTAAAATGAATGTCGAGTGAACGGAACGTTCGCGCTACGCGTGCGTATCATCGCGTCGCGGCATCGCTATGTGCGGGATACGCATGACGAGGACGCCGATCAAGGTTGAGAAGATGCCGATGACGTGGAAGCCGAAACCGAAACACATGCCGATCGCTGCGGAGTACCAAAGGCTCGCGGCGGTCGTGAGATTATGGACCGCCTTCCCCTCTTTGAGGATGAGCCCGCCGCCGAGGAAACCGACACCCATGACGACCTGCGCGGCGATGCGCGCCGTAAAGTCGGGTTCGATATGCGCAGAGATGAACGTGAAGAGCATCGCGCCCATGATGACGAGGGATTGCGTGCTTATGCCCGCGTCCTTTCCGCGTGACTCGCGCTCGAGACCGATCAAGAACCCGGCGAGAAGCGAAAGCGCGAGGTTCAGCATGAAGAGAAGTTCGATCTCGGGAAGGAGCGACGTCATATATATGGAGAATGATACGCCAGCGCGAAAGCGATTCCTAGGGATGCGACTGCACATCTTCGCCGTTTGACATCGGCGCCGCGGTCGCGTACCATCATGCTACCTGAAGATTCTCGTGTAGGGCTCTTGGGTACGAAGGCTCCCCCTTCGGTTTACTTACCTACACAGCCCATAAGACACACAACGTATATGCACAATGCACACCGGCAAGGCCGGAGCTCGTCTTCGCGTTTCGCGAGGCAGGGCGGCCGAGGCCGAAACACATTCCACGCGAGCGGTCGTCGTTCGGGTGGCCGACAGACGAACCATCGCGGCGGCGGAGGACGCGGACATGGAGGCGGAAGGCGTCGAGTTCAGCCGACCTTCGACGTATCGAAGTTCATAAACACGAACCCGGTCGTCCGCGAACCCGAGACGTTCTCGCCGAAGCACAGCTTCGCCGACTTCGGACTCGACCGCCGCATCACCGCGGCGATCGCGAAGGCCGGCCTCACGCACCCGACCCCCATCCAGGACGAGATCATCCCGCACATCATGGCGGGCAAGGACGTCATCGGTCTCGCGAACACGGGAACCGGCAAGACGGCCGCCTTCCTCATTCCCCTCATCGAGGCGGTGCTCAAGGACGGACGACGTGAGGTGCTCGTCCTCACGCCGACCCGTGAGCTCGCCATCCAGATAGAGGCGGAGTTCAAGCGGCTCGCGGAGGGTACGCCTCTACGCTCGACCATTTGCGTCGGCGGTACGAACATCCGTCCGCAGATATCGGGCCTCAAACGAAAGAACCACTTCGTCATCGGTACGCCGGGCCGCATCATCGACCTCATCGAGCGCCGTGCGTTCCGCCCCGAGGGCATGTCTACCGTCGTCCTCGACGAGGCCGACCGCATGCTCGACATGGGGTTCATCGGAGATATGCGGATGATCGTCGGCCGTATCCCCGCATCGCGTGAGACGCTCTTCTTCTCGGCGACCATGTCCGACGACATCAAGAAGCTCGTTCACGAGTTCCTCAAGGACCCCGTCACCGTCTCCGTGCGCAAGCAGGACATCACGTCGAGCGTTCGTCAGGACGTCGTCAGGTACCAGCATGCGTCGAAGTTCGAGACGCTCACGAAGCTCCTCGCCGACCCGTCGATGAAGCGCGTTCTCGTCTTCGGTGCGATGAAGCACAGCGTCGAGAAACTCTCGAAGGAGCTCGCGCGGGCGGGCATCGCCGCGGCGTCCATTCACGGGAATAAGACCCATGGCCAGCGTCAGCGCGCGCTCCAGAGCTTCAAGTCGGGACAGAGCCGCGTGCTCGTCGCGACCGACGTCGCGGCACGCGGCATTCATGTCGACCGCGTCTCGCACGTCATCAATTACGACCTCCCCGCGACGTACGAGGACTACGTCCACAGGATCGGCCGCACGGGCCGAGGCAAAGAGGAGGGCATGGCGCTCACCTTCGTCGAGGGATAAGGACGATAGCGATAAACGAAAACGGGCCGCGCACGCGGCCCGTTTTCGTTTCGCGTCGACCCTCTGCTATACTCGTCTCATATGGAGCACCTCGAACTCACGAAACTCGACTCGCCGAGGAGCATATCCATCCTTTTCCACGTGAGCATGTGGTGGCGTATCTTCTACGGGTCGCTCCGCATCGTCCTCGCCTTCGTCCTCTTCAAGCTCGTCGGAACGCCGTTCACCGACATCCTCCGCTCGGTCATGGGCTATGAGATAGCGGAAGACCCGACCGATATCATCTTCCAGACGCTCTACGCGTTCTTCGAGACGCATGCGTTCACGGTCTCCTATTTCGTCGCATCGTACCTCCTCTTTTGGGGAACGATCGACGTCGTGCTCTCGGCGTTCCTCCTCAAACACAAGCTCTGGGCGTTCCCTTCGAGCCTCGTTCTCATGACGGTCTTTATCATCTATGAGGTCTACCGTCTCTTCCACACGCACTCCCTCATCCTCCTCTGGGTCATTCTCGTCGATGTCGCCATCATCTACCTCATCTATCGCGAGTATCGGATACTCAAGTGTCGAGAGGACGTACCGCTACCGTAGGTAGTTCCAAACCTTGGGGTCCTCCTCTCCGTCTATCTTGAAGAGAGCGACGCCTCGGATACCGAACTCCTTCGCGAGGTCGATCTTGTCCTTAATGGCACGGGCATCGGAGTACCACCCGACGTTCACCGTGACGGGGTTTCCGGTTTTGTTCGCGTACGCGAGGGCGCGAGCGGCGGTGATATTACCCTTCGGCGTATCGGATGGTATCCGAAGCGAACTCGAAAGCTTGATCGACGAATCCTTCGGGAGGTACGTGAAGCTCATTTCTCCCGCCTTGTTCCGCGTCGGCGTCACTTTGTTCTTTCGCGCTATGGCGCGCATGTCGTCCATATTGCGAGCGCCGATACGCGAGTAGCTCTTGAACCAGTCGGGGTAAACCGTGACCGCCCACTCGACTCCGTACGTCGGCACGCCGAGCACTATCTTGTCCTTGGGGAGACTCTCCGTCGCGAGTTCGACGACCTTCCGCACCCAGTCGACGTCAGCGACCGGTATGTACGGAGCGCCGTTCTTCGACGTATTGAGCTTCAGGTCCGCGCGTTGCTGGTCGTACGCCATGATCTGTATGCGATCGCAGACCTCGCCGATGACCGCGTAGTCGTACGAGTACGAGAGAGTCGCGGGTACGGTCTTATAGAGCGAATCGGGCGGCGTACGCGGCTCAACGGTGCACGAGAGTATCTTGTCGCCGAGCGCTGCTTTAAGCTCCGTAAGGAACGCGGAGAAGTACTCTTTCGAGTCGGCCTTCCGTCCCTCGTAGTCGATGTCGACGCCGTCGAAATCGCCCTCCTTCACCATATCGACGATGTGCTCGACGTGCATCTTCCGAAGGACCGGGTTCGCGATGATGCCGTAGATGGCCATACCGTCTCCCGACATGACGGTCGGGATGACGAGTACGTCCTTTTTCTTCGCCGCCTTCGTGAAGTTTCTCCAATCGCTGTGATCGAGTCCGGCCTGGTCGCGAAGCTCGCCGGCGATGGTAACCGTGAACGCGAACGGATAGACGGCGTCGAGGCTCGAGAGGTGCTTTTTCGCGTCTTTAATGCCCATGCTGCCCTGCCAGTACGGTATCCATCCGGATACCTCGAGCTCGTCGGTCGTCGTCTTCGCGAGCGCGCTCCACGGCGCGATGAAGAGGATGAACAAAAACCCGACGGCGAAAGCGCGCATGTTCGATGTATGCATGTTCAGGATGACGAAGACCGGCTTCCCTCCTTACTCATGGGCTCTTCATATCCCCGTTTGTAGCGCGCGCGCCCTGGTGCTACAGTAGTACCGGAAATCCGTGCAATCTTCGAGAGGAGGCTTCCATGAGCAAAAAGACCGGAAAGAAGTGTGTGAAGCTCGGCAAAGTAGTGGCGGAGATCAAGCGGCGCATCGAGACCCTTCGGAACTTCCACTGCGACGTCTCCCAGCGGGGCAAGCGATTCGAGCTCATGATCTGGCTTCAGAGCGTGCGCGGGCGGCTCCTCGCCTCGGAGAAGCGGAAGCTCGCGAGCATCTTCGGTGCTTACATGAAGCGGTTCAACCTCGCGATCGAGGACCTCGCCGAACACGGGAGGGCCGTCTACTGTTGCTTCAAGTACGTCCCGAAGAGGCGACAAGCGTAGGACGAGGAAGGGGTGGCCAAGGCCGCCCCGTTTTTTATGCGCGTGCTATAACGTATCGATGGAACGCTACTATGTCATCGAAAAGGAGGTCGGCGAGACGCCGCTTCAGGCGCTCTCGCGCCTCCGCCGCGAGCGCGGCATCGCGAACGACGTACCCCTTTCGTACGCGGGGCGGCTCGACCCCATGGCGTCGGGCAAGCTTCTCATACTTGTCGGCGATGAGTGCAAGCGCCAGACGTCGTACCACGGTCTCGACAAGGAGTACGAGGTCGACGTCCTCCTTGGCGTACGCTCGGACTCCGGCGATGTTCTCGGTATCGTCGAATCGTGCGCTCCCGCTGCGGTCGCGGCGGGCGATGTCGAGGCGGCGCTTAGCGCACTTCGTGGAGAGATCGAGCTTCCCTACCCGCATTTCTCATCGAAGACGGTCTACGGGAAGCCGCTTCACACGTGGACGCTCGAGGGCCGTCTCGGCGAGATAGAGGTCCCCGTGAAGCGCTCGACCGTATACCGCCTCGACCTTCACGGCCTCCGCACGGCGAAAACCGAGGAGGTCGTGCGAACGGCGCTCTCGAAGATAGACGCGCTCCCCGCGGTCACCGAACCATCGAAGGCGCTCGGGAGGGATTTTCGACGCGACGATGTCCGAGCCTCGTGGGCGAGGCTACCGGACGCGGTGTGGCCTCTCGTGTCTTTCACGGCGACCGCATCCTCGGGGACGTACATGCGTTCCCTCGCCGAGAGGCTCGCCGCCTCACTCGGCACCTGCGGGCTCGCGCTACGCATACATCGGACGAAAATAGGCAGATTTCGGCGTTTCGGCCCGTGGGGAATCTGGACGAAGACGTACTGACGAGGCGTCCAGAATCCGTTGACGGATAGCGCTCCTTCTGGTACTATCCCGGGACTATGTCACAGGATAAACTCATCAAACTCGTCTCCGTGGGCGACGGCAAGGGCGTCGGAAAGGGCCACGTCTACTACACGCGGAAGAACAAGCGAAAGCACGCCGATACGAAGTTCGAGTTCAAGAAGTTCAACCCCATCGCGAAGAAGCACACGGTGTACAAAGAGAAGAAATAGAGAAGCGGCCGGGGATCCCCCGGCCGTTTTTCATGAGAGCGCTCGGAAGCGCCGCACGTACTCATCGACCGCGGTCACGAATTCCGCTTGGCTCCAGACGAGAGGCGAGGTCGAGAGATGGGCGCCGGTGTGCGGATCGATCTGCTCGGGAAGGATACCGGTCTTCGTCGCACGGTCGTACACCCACTCGAGCATGCCGTACGCCTTCATGAGGTCGGCGCGCGTCTTCGCGACCCGCATCTCGTAGCCCGCCATCCAGAGGGTCGTGATGCACCAGGCGTTCGGCGGTGCGTCCTTCCCCGTTCGGTAGTAGTTGTCGTTCTCGAAGCGCATATAGCCGCCGAACGGCGTCGGGACCTTGAGCCGCTCCTCGACGTGCTTCACCATGCTCTTCACCTTCGGGTCATGGGGAGAGAGTACGCCGAAGTAGAGAAGTCCGTGGAGACTCGAGACGTCTATCGTCTTGTCGTACGTGAGGTTCCCTCCCTCGCGACGCGCGAGCTTCACGAACGCGCCGGAAGAGACGTCGTAGAGGTACGTGAGTATCGCCTGCTTCACATGGAGGGCGCGTGCTCGATACTTCTCGACGTTTTCGCGCTTCCCGAGGAGCGCGGAGAGGTCCGCGGCACCCATGAGCGCTCCGTAGACCGATGCGGCCGTATACGTCGACATGCCGAACTTCTCCTCCCAGAGGTCATACGAGCCCGCGGGGAGTCCGGTCTCCTCGTCGACGTACCCGCACATGAAATCGGCCGCGGGTTCGATGAACGGATTGTAGAGTGACTCGATGAACTCGAGATCCTTCGCGCGCTCGTAGTGGCGCGCAAGCATGAAAATGGGCGTCGCGGTCTCGTCCTCTTGTATGGGAAGTTCCGTCGCGCCGTTTCGAACCCAGGGATGCCATGAACTTCCGAGCGAACCGTCGACGATGTACTTATGCATGAGGTAGCCGTCCTTCTCCATGACGCGTGCGAAGAAGGAGAAGAGGCGAGCCGAGAGGTCATGGTACCCCGCCCGGTCGAGGGCCTCGACCGTCATCGCCGCGTCGCGCGGCCACACGTACCCGTACGTGTCGCGGCCCTGGTTGAGGACATCCGTATCAGATGACGCGATGATGCCGCCGCGGTTGTCCGCGTGCATACGCATGACCATGAGCGAGCGGCGGTAGAGGTACGCGAGGCGATCATCCACGGGTTTGAGGTCGCGTCCCTCCTTCCCCACCCAGGCCCGCCAGTAGTTGATGGCCGAGGAAATGAGGCGCTCGGGAGACTCCTCGAGGACGAGGTCGTGGAGAAGATGAACGGCGTGTATCGAGTCGCCCGCCGTTATCCAGTAGTGGACGGTCGCCTCGGCGTTCCCCTCGAGGTCGGCGGCGACGCCGATGACGGAGTCGGTCGATCCGTGCTCGATCGCGTTTCGAGAGAGGACACCGTCCTCGGCGTCGGCGTACGTGCCCTCCCGATTCTCGATGCCGAAGAGCCCCACGCCGTAGTCATCGAACGGCCTCCCATCGATGCGCGCATGAACGAGGAACGCGTCGTGTCCTTTGTAATGGATGATAGAGCCGACGCGCGGGTCGTAGAAGGCGGTGTCGCCGCGGCGGGACTCGGAGATGCGAAACTCCTGTCCGAAGAAGACCTTCACCGTGCGGCGTCCTCCGAGGTTCTTGAGCGTGATCTTTCGAAAGAAGACGTCATGCTCGTTATGAACGACGTCAAGGAGTCTAAGCGAGACGCCGAGCGCGGCATGTTGTGCGGTCATGGCGTCGACCGCGCCGCATGGGTCGCGCTCGACGTCGATCGTCCATGCGGGATCGTCGAGCCACGCGAGCGTGCCATTCACCCACACGCCGAGCCGGTGCTTATACGAACCCGAAGCGCCGCTTACATGGTTCGCGACACCGACGTACGGGTAGTAGAAGTCGCGCACGAAGCCGCGCTCGTCGATGCCGACGAGGAGGTTCCCATTGCCGATGATCGTCGTCCTCGCCATGGGGGATCAGACGTCGTATACCTTGAGTCGTCGGACGACGAGGGTCCGCGCGCTCTT
>DASTSP010000067.1:0-12265 GCA_035760625.1 Minisyncoccota bacterium
GCGAAGAACGGTGCGTTCAAGACACTGAAGGCGGCCGGCATCATCTAACGGAGACGGCCACTCCATCGGAAGACGAGAAGATACTGCCGACATCGGCGGTATTTTTTCGCGTGATGCCGCGCGCATCGAGAAGGTCGACGACCTCCTTATGCGGGTGCCCATACGAGTTGTTCTTGCCCGCGGAGATGATCGCGTACGTCGGATGGACCGCGTCGAGGAATATGGGCGAGGAGGACGTCCGCGAGCCATGGTGGCCGACCTTGAGAACGTCGCTTCGGAGCGTCGACGTTCCGAGGGAGACGAGATACTCCTCTATCTCGCGGGGCGAGTCGCCCGTCATCACGTACCCCGTCGTTCCATAGCGGAGTTCGGTCACGATCGATGACGCGTTGCTCTCGAGTCCGGATGGGTCGCGGTCGGGGAAGAGGACCGAGAGCGTCGTCGTCCCCGCCGGACCCGCGCCGAGGTCGAAGACGTCGCCGCGCCTCGCGTAGACGACGGTCGCCCCCTCATCACGGACCGCGCGGAGGAACTCCTCGAACTCGGGCGTCGACTTCACGTTCTCGGTCAGGACGATCGTGCGGACGCGGTACCGGTCGAGTACGCCGGCGAGCCCTCCGATGTGGTCGAGGTCCGGATGCGTCGCGACGACCATGTCGATATCGCGGTCGAAGAAACCCATGACCGACGAGAGGTCGCGAAGGACCGAACCATCACGGCCGCCGTCGATGAGGACCTGCGTACCGGACGGCGATTCGATGAAGGTCGCGTCGCCTTGCCCGACGTCGAGGAAATCGACATGGAGGAGCGGCACGCCGCGCTCCTCGTCAAAGGACGCGCTCGCGACGAACGAAAGACACGCGAGGGAGATGAGCGCCGCGAAGAACGGAATGCGGAGCGATGCCATATGCCTTCATTGTACTTCACCGGCGACTCACGAGATGATGCTATAATGAAGCCTCAACGAGAAGGGTTACCATTCTTAACGACACGACTATGCACACCTACACCGCGAAGACGTTCGACCTACCGGCCCTCGACGGCCTCTCCGAGAAGCAGATAAAGGTACACCTCGGCCTCTACGAAGGGTACGTGAAGCATGTGAATCTCCTCCGCGAGCAGATCGCCGAGCTCACCGCGCTCGATAAGGAGAAGTACGCGTACGCGATAGCGGAGACGCGCCGCCGCCTCGGCTTCGAGTTCGACGGCATGCGCATGCACGAATACTACTTCGAACAATTCGAGGGAGAGAAGGGCAGTGATCCCGAATCGGCGCTCGCGAAGGCGGCGGCCGAGAAGTACGGAAGCGGCGAGAACTTCATCGCGCACATCAAGGAGGTCGCCGGAACGCGCGGCATCGGCTGGGTGGTCGTCTACGCGGACCCGACGGGCGGAACGCTCCACACGGCTTGGGTCGGGGATCACGAGCTCGGCCAGCTGTCCGGACTTCCCATCATCCTCGCGATGGACATGTGGGAGCACGCGTTCATGGTCGACTACGTTCCCGCGGAGAAGAAGAACTACATCGAGGCGTTTCTCAAGAACGTAAACTGGCGCGTCGTCGAAGACCGCTACGCGAAGCTCGGTTAATATCACAGTCATGAAACCTTCGGACCCGAGGACAACCCGCACCATCCTCTGGGTCCTTTTCGTACTCCTCATCGTGCTCGGCGCGTCGCATCCGCAGGGACTCACGTTTCCGCTCCTCATCGGCGCATTCCTCGTTTTCTATATCGTCATCGGTAACTTCGTGTACGACCCGCTCGTCGCTATTTTCCCGAAAGGATGATCACCGAAACGGAAACGTCGACGCCGCATCTTCGTTCGCCGCGCGCGCGAGTTCATGCTCCTCGACGATGGTCCACCCAGCGTACTCATTCTCGACCGAGCGGCCGACCTTTGGGCGCCTCGAGGCGAATAGTCCTAACGCGGTGACGCCGTAGAGCGCAAGCGTGACAGTAAACGGGAACGCGGGCAGCGACACGGAGGAGAACGGGAGCGATGCGAACGCGCGGACGACGATGATGACGTACGCGAGCGTGAGGTGCGCGAAGAAGCCGACAAGCGTACCGAGCGGCGTCGCGATGAGTCCCGCGATGCCGGTTACGAACGTGAGGAGCATCGCGAGGGGGACGACGGGGAGGACGAGAACATTGACGAGAACTGAAACGAGAGAGAGGATGCCGGTCTCATAGAGGAGGAGCGGGAGCACGAAGGCCTGCGTCGCGATGGTCGCCGTCGCGTAGCCGCGAAGTCCGAAGCGCTCGGGCAGGAATCGCAAACGCGCTTCGACCGGGGTAGAGAGCGCGATGAGTCCGAGAGTCGCGAGGAACGATAATTGAAAGCCGGGGTCGTGCACAAGGAGATACGGTTCGAAGATGAGCATCAGGATGGCGGCGATAACGAGCGCGCGGAGCGCCGCATACGTACGCCCGGTCGCGTGCGCGAGAATAAGGAGCGATGCCATGATGGACGCACGGACGACGGTCGCCGACGGACCGACGAGGAGCGCGAAACACGTGATCGCGGCGATCCCCACGATCGTCCGCGTCCTCGGGAAGAGGAAGAACGTGAGAACGTGCATGAGCGCCGCGACGACCACCATGATGTTGTACCCGGAGAGGACGACGATGTGCACGACGCCCGTCTCGCGAAACATCCGCTCGAGGTCATCGCCGAGCGCGCGACGGACACCGAGGAGGAGACCCTCGGCGAGTCCGGACTCCGGCATAGGGAGCGCCGCCTCGACCGCCGACATGAACCGATGTTTCCCCGCGTAGAGACGAGCGAGCGGCGAAGACGTGTCCCGCGCGAGCACCGCTACCGTCGCGAACGGGACGGTCACCTCGATGCCGCGAGCCTTGAGGTATCCCGGGTAATCGAACGTCCTGCCGCCATTCGTCGAAAACGCCTCGGGAGCGCGCATCGTGCCCTCGACGACGACCGCGTCACCGTACTCCGGAACCGGGATGCCTCCCTCCCGCGAAACGCTCGCGAGCACGAGCTCATCCATGCCGCTCGGCCGCACGACGAACTGCGTCGTTCGCTCACCGACCTCCGGTTCGCGAACGACGCGTCCCGTCACGGTCACTTCTTCGCCGATGTATGACGAGAGCTCGGACGGAGCGCGTTCTGCGTAATCGAGTCGAAGTGCGCCGAGCGCGAGCGCGAAACACAGAAGCGCGGCGACGCGGAGCGTGCGGCTCCTTTCGATCGACGACGCGAAAAGAAGGGCGAGCGCGGTGAGGGCGAGCGTGAGGAGGAGGGCGCGGTCGAACGCAAAAAAAGAGCGGGCCGCTATCCCGCTCGTAAACGCAAGTGCGACTCCGAAGAAAAGGAGCCCGTTTGGGTGCGTACCGCTCGTTACTCTCGTTTCCATGTCGCGACGAGTTCGTCCGCCTCTTCCTTCGAGAAGGCTTTCTTGAACTTCGCGTGCTTTCCCTTCACGCGACGCTCGCACTCGGCCCACGTCTTATGCGTCATAACGACGCCGTCTACCCGTGAAACGTACGCGTACGCCGTTCCTTTCCGCGAGGAAGAGGACGAGACCGCGCGCGCCTTCGGCATTCCCTTGAGGAACTCACGGTACTCTTTGGCGCTTCCTCTGAAGAGCCGTACGCGCTCGCCACGAGCGAAGCCGTTCGCGATCACGTCGACCCGCTCGTTCCCCGCATGGCCTGCGTGGCCGCGAACGTGTTCCCAGGTGACGTCGTGTTCGTCGTTCGCTCGTTTCAATTTTTCCCAGAGGTCGCGATTCAGTACGTCTCGCTTCTCCTTCGTCTGCCACCCGTTTCGCTCCCACCCCTTCACCCACTTCGTGATGCCGTTTATGACGTAGCTCGAATCAGTGCGGATGGTCACCGTGGCACGCGCGGGGATGTGGGAGAGCGCCTTTAGGGCAGCCGTAAGTTCCATACGATTGTTCGTCGTGTCCTTTGCGAAGCCGCCCAGTTCGACGACCGATTGCTCTTTCCCCTCTCGCGTCTCGATGGACGCCCCCCAACCGCCCGGGCCGGGATTCCCGATCGAGCTACCGTCGCAGAAGATGGTGACCTCTTTCATCTGGCCAGTATAGCAAAGAGTCTGAGACGATATCGACGAGCGTCAGGTCACTAATTCGCTTCGCTTCTCACCTCGCGGTTTCGCCTCCTTTTAGGTCGGCGAAACATCGCTCCGGCTCCTCGTCGACTTTGAGATGAAGCAGTTCATTTCAAACGATGTCGACGAGGCGTAACCTCGTCTCAAGACGACCCATGAAGTACGAGCGCTCGACGTGCGCGATGAGGTCGAAGGTCTCCCCTTCCTTCGGAACCTTCGTGAAGGAGTCCGGGAGCGCGAAGAACGAAATGGCGTCGATGCGGCCATGAGCGGTCTCTAAGCGGAGCTTCGTGTGGTTCTTCGTCTTTCCGAAGACTTCGACCGCACGCGGCATGACGGACCGTATTTTGAAAAGCGGCTTCGGATTACCGACGCCGTAGGGCGCGAGCGCGTCGAGGGCGCGGAGGAGCCGGTCATCGATGTCGTCGAGCGAGAGCTCCGCATCGACCGCGTTCGCCACATCTCCCACGAGAACGTCCGAGCCATGTTCCGCGTACGCGGCATGGAGCGCCTCGGGGAGCGTGTGGATGCGCTCATCGCTTACCGAGAAACCGCCTGATGCGTGGTGACCGCCGAACGTGATGAAGGCGTCCTTCGCGAGCTCCATGAGCCGCACGATGGAGACGCCGCCCGCGCTTCGGCACGAGCCTTTGATGATACCCTTCCCGTCTCTCCCCCAGAGAAACGCCGGCCGACCGAACTCCTCCGAAAGCGAGTTCGCGACGAGGCCGACCAGGGATGGACGCCACTCCGGATTCCCCATGACGATGACCTGCGGCAGTTCGATGAGCTCCTCGATGCGTCGCTTCGCCTCCTTCACCATGCTCCCGACGACGCCCTTTCGTTCGTTATTGAGTTTCTCGAGATGATACACGCGTGCGCCGGCGTCCGCCTCGTCGCGCGTGCGGAGCATGTGAAACGCGTCTTCGGGGTCGTCCATGCGCGACGCGGCGTTGATGCGAGGCGCGATGGTGAACCCGATGTCGTCCTCGGTGAGGAAGCGCTGATTCGCACCTGCCTTCCGAAGGAGTTGTTGGAGACCGGGCCGACGCGACTTTCGAAGGACCGAGAGTCCGTAGCGCGCGAGGACACGACTCTCGTCTTGAAGCGGGACCATATCCGCGACGGTCGCGAGGCCGACGAGATCGAGCCACCACTTCTCCATACCTTCCTTAAGCGTGATGGTCCCGTCTTTCCGTCCTATGGAGAGGACGGCACCGACGAGCTTCCAAGCGACCGCGGTGCCGCAGATACCGGAGAACGGGTACGCGTCGTCGCGCTTGGGGTTCACGACCGCGTACGCGGGCGGAAGAGTCTCCGCAGGCTCGTGGTGGTCGGTCACGATGACGTCGATGCCGAGGTCGTTCGCGCGCTCGACCGCTTCGTGGTCGGTGATGCCGCAGTCGACGGTGATGATGAGGGACGCACCGCGTTCCTTGAACGCGGGTACGGCATCGGGATTGAACCCGTACCCCTCGTCATGTCGGTGCGGAATGTAGTTCTCGAAATTGTCGTACCCGATCTCGGTGAGGAAGTCGTGGAGGAGAACGCCGCCGGGGATACCGTCGCAGTCATAGTCGGTATAGATGACGATGTGCTCGTTCTCGTGAACGGCGCGAAGAACGCGCGTCGCAGCCTTCTCCATGTCGGTGAGGAGAAAAGGATCGTGAAGGTCGCTCTCGAAGTCAGGCTCGAGGAAACGGCGGATCGACTCGGCATCGTTGAGACCGCGATTGAAGAGGAGCTGGCGCTGGATGGGATGATACCCATTAAGCGCATCATCGAGAGTGTCGGGGGCCTTGGGGAGCAGTTCGTACGTACGTCGCGGGGCGTTCATCGTGCTCCGATTTTACCACGGGGGGCGCCTATGGCAGAATTACGGCATGAACGACATATTCGACAAGATACTCAGGAAGGAGATTCCCGCCCAATTCGTGTACGAGGACGATGTCTGCGTCGTCGTCATGGACAAATACCCGGTCGTTCCGGGTCAGGTCCTCGTCATCCCACGTGACTGCATCGACTATTTCTTCGAGATGGATGATGTGAAGTACCACCATTGTCTCTCGATCGCGAAGCGCATGGCGGCGGCGCTCGACGTCACCTACGAGACCGAGCGGACCTGTATGATCATCGAGGGATTCGAGGTTCCGCACGCGCACTTGAAGCTCTATCCGGTCACGCGCCGCGAGTTCACGCCGCACGGCGGCAAGGAGGTCGACGATGCGACGCTCGAGAAGGAGGCGGAGAAGATCAAAGCGAACCTCCGATGAAAAACGGCGCCCAAGGCGCCGTTTTTCTTATGGGAGCATTGCGACCGCCGTCCATTCCATCGATTCGATGGTCCGGCCGTCGCCACTAAAGCGAACGACGCCGCGGAGCCTCTCGCCCCGAAGCGCTCGGGGAAGCCAGTGTTCGTCGTCCGCCCACATCTTGTCGAGGGGTATCTCCGAGAACGAAAACCATGCCGGTCGCATCTCCTCCGTCTCCCTAGGTTCTCCGTCCCAGCGCCGTACGAAAAATGAGAACACCTCGAGGTGTTTCCCGTCTTTGAAGTGAAATTCGATGACGGACGCCGGCTCGAGGTCGTCTGGAGAGACGCCGACGGTCGACTCTTCCTTGAGCTCGCGAACCGTCGCTTCCGCGATCGATTCGCCATCCTCGACCTTGCCGCCGAAGCCGTTCCAGTTTCCCTCGCCGAAGCCGCGTTTCTTGAGGGCAAGGCATATACGGTCCGCGTCGATGAGGTACGCGAGCGTGAGTTGCTTTTTCATAGCTATCAAGACTCCTTGGGAAGCGCTTCGATGCCGGGAAGCGTCCGTTTCTCGAGGAACTCGAGCATCGCCCCACCGGCGGTCGAGAGGAAACCGAACTTATCTTGAAGTCCCATCGATTCTATCGCCGCGACCGTGTCGCCGCCTCCCACGACCGAGTATGCGCTCGAGGATGCGATGAGATCGGCACACCGCTTCGTCGCCGCGTCGAAACCGCCTTCGTAATAGCCAAGTGGTCCGTTCCAGAGAATGGTCTCGGCCTCGGCGATGTACGGCTCGATCATCTCAAGTGATGCGAGGCCGACATCGACTATCTTTTCGTCCTTCGCGACCTCGTCGACCGCTGCGGTCCTCGTCGTGCCGCCCTTTTCGACGACAACATCGATCGGGAGCTTCAGGTTCTCGCGAGTGAGCAGTTCGTTTCCCGTGAGGTCGACCGGCGACACCACCGATGTGCCGACCTCGTATCCCTTACCCTTTAAAAAGTCGTTCGCGAGCGCGCCGCCGATGAACGTGCGCGTGTACGTCTTCGAGTACTCCTCGATAAGGGGCTCCTTCGTCTCGTACTTCGCACCGCCGAGAACGAAGAGCGAGGGACTCGCGGGTGCGACGACCTTCGTGAGTTCGTTCAATTCCTCCATGAAGACTATACCGGCGAAGCTCGGAAGGAACTTCGGTATGCCGACGATCGATGCGTGCTCGCGGTGCGAGACCGCGAATGCGTCGTTCACGTAGAAGTCGCCGTACGAGGCAAGCTCTCGCGCGAACTCCGGATCGTTCGCCGTCTCGCGTGGGTCGCGTCTAAGGTTTTCGAGGAGGAGCGCGGTACCTTCCTTCATGTGCGCGACCGCGCCGTAAACCTCGTCGCCGGTCACAGCCGGGACGTACCGGACGGGAATATGCTTCGCGAGGAGGGACACGAGCGATTCGGTACTGTTCTCCGGATCTCGTCCGACGTGCGTGAGAATGATGACGCGCGCCCCGCGGTCGAGAAGGTGGACGAAGGTCGGAATGGCGCGGCGGACGCGAAAGTGGTCGGCGGCGATCCCACCTTCGAGCGGAACGTCGAGCGATGCGCGAACGAGGAACCGCATCCCGAAGATGTCGGTAAGGGCTTCGACGGAACGAGGCTTCGTGCTCATGTACGTGTTGCGTTTATGATATCGATAAATTCACCCGCTTTGAGGCTCGCGCCGCCGACGAGGAATCCGCGAACGGTCCCCTCGACGAAAAGCTCTCGCGCGTTCTTCGCGTTCACCGAACCGCCATAGAGGATGCGGACGCGCGTTGCGTACGTTCGTCCATAGATATCGGCCAGAACCTTCTCGATGAAGAGGCGCATCTCGTGAACGTCCGCGGCCGTCGCGTTCTCGCCGGTGCCGATCGCCCACACAGGTTCATATGCGATGACGACCGCTCCGAGCTTCGCCTTCCCGAGCGACGACAGCGCAGCTCGTATCTGTCCCTCGACGGTCGTGAGATAGTGCCCGGCGTGGTCGCGCTTCGTCTCACCGACGCAGAGGACGGCGGTGAGCCCGCTCTTCACGACCGACAGAAGCTTCCGATTCACCTCTGTGTCCGTCTCGCCCGCGGCACGGCGCTCCGAGTGACCGACGATGACGTGTGTCACGTCAAAGCTCTCGAGCATCGGGATCGATACCTCGCCGGTGTGGGCACCCTGCTTTTCGTCGTGCACGTTCTGGGCGCCGAGCGCGAACGACTTGCTCTCGCTTCGCACGGCACGAAGGGTCTCGAGGTACGGATACGGCGGCGCGATGACGACGTCCGTGCCCGTCATGCGGGCGAGGCGCTTCTTGAGGTCGCTCGCGAGTTTCTTCGCGAGCGAAACCGACGTCGGGTTCATCTTCCAGTTACCGATGACGAGGGGTGACGTTTTCATGATAGTGAAATAGTACCACGGCCCCTTCGGTATACCGGAGGGGCCGTGAAAAAACGGTGAAGCTACTCGCTCTCCTGCCAGGAGGTGATCGAATACCCCCCACCCGGGCCCGACGTGAAGAGAAGGTTCGCGAGGCCGGATTCGTACGTGACCTCCGCCGAGTTCTTGAGGTGGATATGGTACGCGGTGAGCTCGTTCACGGAGACGTTGTTCTCGAGGAGCGCCTCACCATGCCCCGCGTAGAGAAGGAGGTCACCGTTCGCGCTGTTCGAGACCTCGATCGCAGTCTCGCCGCCGCCGTCCTCGTACGATCGGTTCTGAGAGAGAAGGAGCACGTATGAGCCTGCACCGCTTCCAACGAACGTCGGGCTATTTCCGAGATCGATCTTGCTCCCCGTCGTCCGGTTCGCGGGGTCATCTGCGATGACGGGCACGGACATTCCAGAGAGAGAGGCGTCGACGCGAAGCGTCGCGTTCGTGTCGTCGATGTTCCCCACGACCCACACGGGACCCGCGAGAGTGACGTCCGTACCGCTCTTATCGAAATGAACATTGCAGTTGATCTTCACGGGTCCGATCGTCACATCTGACTGTATGAGGTACGTACCGCTCGAACAGCGCGGGTCCGTAGCCGCGATGACGCCGCCTGCCTCGGCCGCCGCCTCCCACTCCGCGACCTTATCATCGTCGATGGGCATCGTCGCCGTCGCTTGGTCCGCGCTCCCCGGGTGCGTCGAACCGAAGACGACGGTGCCGGTCATCGTTTGGTAGTACGCATCGAGTCCGATGATGGAGCTCGTAATGGTATGCGCCCACGCGTTCCCGACGACGTGAACCCCGTTCGCGCGGCCGGTCGGGCCCGCCGAGATGGCGTCGCCCCAGACGAAGTTGAAGTTCGTGCCGACGATGGAGCCGTTCGAGAATATGTTTCCGAAGACGTGCGACGTGTTGTCCATTTTAATACCGCCGTTGCCGCTCTGGAGGCCGTAGTTGAACGACGCACCATCGCCATAGAAGAGCTGTGCGGACGACCGCCGTATACGGGAGTCGTCATCGCCCACGGCGAGGAAATCATAGAGCTTACCGTTTATGGTACGCGTCACGGCGACGTCCGCGGTCCCCACAGTGAAGGATTCGGTCGCCGAGTAGTTCATGCCCGCTCGGTAACGGTAGACCGCATCCTCGATGGCGGCGTCGGCCGCGTAGTAACTCTCCTTCCCGAGTTTCATATCTTTAAACCGCGCCAGGTCGTCATAGACGCCTCCGCCGATCGAGAGGACGAGCGTGAGCGATATCGCGAGGAAGAAGACGACGAAGAGAAGGAGCGCCGCCCCGCGAGTATTCTGGATGCCGACGCGTTCGTTATTCATAGGAACCGCGGAGAACTTCGCTCGAATAAAAAGTACGCGTGCTCGTGGAAACACTCCCCACGCGCGTGAGCGTGAGCGCGACCCGCACGAGTTCCGTCGCCGTGCCGACATAGTGTGTGAACCTGAGATCATCGACCGTGACATCGCTTCCAGTGAGCGGCCCCACCTCCTCCCCGTTCTCGGAAAGAATGACGCGACCGCCGGAGAGCGAGAACGTGGTGGTCGTTGCCCCCGCGATGAGCGTGAGGACGCCGGGGGACGTCCCGAGCGTACTCGCTCCCGTATCGACGATCGTCGCGCCACGGAGCGCGCTTCCCATCCTCTCGAGCGCGACGCTCGCGGATTCGGTGAGCGCGCGATCATCGCGGTTCTTGAGAAGCACGGTGTCGAGCGAATGAAACGTCGTGATGAGCCCGACCGCAATGAGGAGCATCACGGAAACGTACACGAGCATCTCG
Organism: Minisyncoccota bacterium; assembly: GCA_035760625.1. Taxonomy (GTDB): domain Bacteria; phylum Patescibacteriota; class Minisyncoccia; order Phycocordibacterales; family UBA918; genus Damh-18. The sequence goes on from DASTSP010000067.1 coordinate 10,601, forward strand.
ATGAGCGTGAAGCCTCTTTTGTTTTGGGATACGTGCGTCATTGGTCGATATTACCGAGAATCGTCATAAGCGCGACGGACTTCGCTGGACTCCCCCAGCTCACCGTCACGGTCACGTACTTCGAGCCGCTATCCTCGACGGCGCCCCCCGTCGTCGACGCGACGACGTCGTCGGTCGAACCATCTCGGTACACGTTCTCGAGCGTGAAGTTCCGCGAGAATCCTTCGACCGTCTCGGGCGTAGTCGTCGTCGTGATAGCGGCGGCGCTGATCTCGAAGTAATGCGGGTCTGAAAGGGAGAGCGCATCAAGCGCGTTCCAGTCATTATCACGAATGAACCGCGCGAGTTCGAGCCCCTCCTCGGCGAGGTACAGAGCCTGCGTTTCATCGGCGACCTCGCGCGCGCTCGAGACGAACGTGCCGATGGCGTCGGCCGCGTACGCGACGATGATGCCGGCGATCGACGCGCCGACGACCACCTCGAGCGAGGTGAGTCCGCGTAGCGTTCGTGCTTTGAAGAATCGCATGTTACTGAAGTTCGATGAGGCCAGACCCCTCTATGATGATCGTCGACGTGCCGTTCCCGCTCCCGCTTCGCACGTACACCGTCCCCGATGCGCTCGGCGTCCCCGTGAGGCGCTCGAAGACGATGTCGGCGCCGGAGATCGCGAGAGTCCCCGTCGCGTTCACGTCGCGCTCGAACGTGTACACCTGGTTCGACGCGGCGCCGGGCACGTACGCCGTACCGGTGAATCGCGTCACCGAGGTCGTCGTGAGGTGGACGCCATAGACGGTATCTCCGTTCGAGGCGAGCGTGCTCGCGCGCGCAGAGAGGAGCGCGCGGTACACCTCGCCCGACCCGGCGCGAAGCGCGCTCGCGCTCGAGAGATTACTCAAGACGGCGAGCGACACGACGGCGAGAAGGCTCACGATCGCCGCGACGACGATAAGCTCGGCGAGCGTGAATCCGTTTGTACGGAGCGTACGCATGTCCTAGATGCTATCCGAGATCGAGTAGATCGGTGCGATCATCGCGAGCGCGAAGAAGCCGACGCCCGCACCGATGACGACCATGAGGAGGGGCTCGATAATGGTCGAGAGGTCCTTCGTCTTCTCCTCGACCTCGTTCTCGTAGAAGTTCGCGACCTCGGTGAGCATCTCCGATATCTGGCCGGTCTCCTCGCCGACGAGGATCATCTCTCCGACGAGAACGGGGTAGAACTCCTCGTGCGCGACGAACGTTTCCGAGAGCGGACTTCCCTTTTCGACCCGCCCCGCCGCCTCCGCGAGAACTTTCTTATAGTGAACGTTCTGGAGAACGTCCTCGGTGATCTTTATCGCGCCGATGACGTCGACGCCGGAAGCGAGAAGCGACGAGAGCGTTCGCGCGGTATACGCCGAGTTCGTCTGCTTCACGAGATTCCCGATGACGGGAAGTTTGATGAACGTGAGATGGAGGACGCGTTTCCCGAGCGCCGTCCGCGCGGCGGCCATCATCGCACCGATCACGAGGATCGCGCCCGCGATCGCGAGGAGTCCATGGTGCGTTAGGAAGTCGCTCGTACCGATGATGACGCGCGTCGAGAGCGGGAGGGTGATCTTGAGTTTCACGAACGTACCGGTCAACGTCGGCACGACGTAGATCATCATGAGGATGCCGATGATG
>DASTSP010000068.1:0-10150 GCA_035760625.1 Minisyncoccota bacterium
TCAAAAATCGCTCCTCCGGGGACGTACCCCGAGAAGCCCCTCCTGGTTTCCCGTTTGGCTTTTTGCGGTTCTCCGCCATGTGGAAATCATTATAAGCGATGACGGCCAAAAAACCCACTTCTTTCAGTCTAAAAATATGAACGTCTCGTGAATTCCAAAACCTCAAATAAAGTATAGTTAGGGCCAGTTTTGAAGTGCCACACGTGCGATCAAAAAAGATTCCTGCGCTAAACCGGTGCACCTTTCGCAGAAACTGCTCAAGATCTTCGATTCCCGTGCCAAAAACGGGGTTTTTGTCGGGGTGCCGGGAATCGAACCCGGGCCTCGTGGTCCCAAACCACGAACACTACCATTATGCTACACCCCGAAAGTCGAATCCGACGATGATACCACCCTGCCACTGAAAAAGCGAGAAAAAACCTCTAACTTCTGTCGTTTCACGTGATTCATTTCACGTGAAACTACTCGAAGACCACGTTTCCGAGCAATTTGATCGTCCCAAACTTTTCACGTGGAACGAGTCGTACGGCGACCACGTCGATCTGCCAATCATCGCAGTCCGGGTGCGCCGCAAGCCATGATTCGATAACGCGCTTCAATCTCGCGCGCTTAGCCGTATGCACTTGCTCTTCGGGCCGCCAAGTTCCATGTGAAACCGCGTGTTCGAGGACTTCCCTTGTTTCATATGAAACGGTCTTGACCTCAACGAAATGAACTCCTCCAGCCGTTTCACGTGCAACAATGTCGATTTCTCCCCATTTTTGCCGGTGATTCTGCTCAATAATCGAGAACCCGTGTGCACGGAGCCAGTCTGCCGCAAGAGACTCGCCCATTTTGCCTATTTCGTTGTGCCGAGCCATGTAGTTTCACATGAAACTATTACAAATTCGCTGGTATGGCGCTACGTTTCACGTGAAACATCTGTCATTGTGCCTCGTATGGCTCACTGACAATGAATATTGTGAAATTAAGCCGTTTTTTAAGGACAAAATAAGTCGTTTTTTATGTCCTTTATACACATATCAACGGGGTTGTCCCCAGTTTCCAACATTTCGGTTCTTGCATGCAGATGCTGTCCTTTATGTCCGTTATCCGACGCGCGCTATTGGAGGCCGTCGTTCTTACGTGTGATAATGTCGGTATGGAAGGCCCTTCTGGAATCGCGACTCCCGCTGTTCTCGGTCTTGGCGCAGCCGTTGCCGGGATTCTCGGTTTTTTCTACCTAAACGTCGCTTCGCCGGTCGCGAGCATGCTTATCGATCCAGCTGACCGCGTCGTTACGCGGGGGGAGATCTTCGATGTCAACGTTGTCATCCGGTCGTCGATTTCGGTGAACGTCTTCGCGGGGGAATTGTATTTCGACCCCTCCATACTCGCCGTCGATTCCATCGACTACAACACCTCCATCGCCGATCTTTGGGCGGAACGGCCCTGGTACAGCAACGGTAATGGAACGCTGAATTTCGCGGGTGGGTCCACAAAAGGCGGGTTCGAGGGGGAAGGAACTCTCATTAAGGTTACGTTTCGTGCCATCGGGGAGGGGGCGGGGGTTATCTCCATTCATGACCCGCGTATCCTCAAGCACGACGGGCTCGGAACGGATGCGGAGATCGACCGACCCATTGATGCGATATTCACGGTGCGTGCCGAAAACGGCGACGTGCTCACCCCGCAATCGAACACCATGCGATTTCATGTCGTGAAAGAGGCCCCATCGACCGACCTGAACGGGGATGGGCGCCATACCATAGCCGATATAAGCGTCTTCCTGCTTCACCTCTCTACGGACGATGAGCGCTACGACTTCAACATGGACGGCAGGGTGAACCTCGAAGACCTTAAGATAATTCTCGGCTCGTAGCGTTCCACGCGAACCGTTTCACGGGAAACGAAGAAAGACGGTCGACCAGAAGGGTGCGGCCAGGGAGAATCGAAACTTACAGTTTCAGTACCCGTTGTCGCTATTTTTTCAAAATAGCAGGCAACGGTTTCGATTCTCCAGCACAGACACGAGAAAAACCGGGACAAGCCCGGCTTTTCTCGTATCTGTGCGGCCAGGGAGAATCGAACTCCCGACTAATCCTTGGCAAGGACTCGTTATACCACTTAACCATGGCCGCGCTTCATGCCCGAAAATCGAGCTCGCGTGATTATAGTATCTCCGCCGTCTTTCTGCAATCGAGACCCCGGTACCGACGTTTACAGATTCGCGCCGGGCGCTATACTGCTTGTACCAGTTTAAGTAACCATATGTTCGAATCACCTGAAAACAAGAAGGAGTACGTGAATCTTCGCTCGGCAGAGGACCTCGCCGACCGACTCGATGTCGAACTTCAGGATAACGGCTCACTCTCGTCGGATAGCCTCGAGTCGCTTGCCATGAAGATACAGGATCTCATTGAGGTACAGCGCTCGCTAAGCGGCGCGGCGGAGCAGGAGCAGGTGAACGCGATGATCGCGAAGTTGAAGAATATCGAGATTCGAAACAGGGAAGGGGGTCTCAAGCAGGCTGCATAGCGTTTGAGAATAAAATTAGGGAGCAGGCGCTCCCTAATTGTCGAAGTGGAGAGAGATTGGCCTCGTGAACGACCCTCGAGGATCGAGTTCTTCTGCCGTTTCCTCGGGGTAGCGCTCGCGTACGAGGCATACCCGCCCCCTGGCGCAGGCACCGGCATTTCTGCCTCTTGTCCTCGGAACGTCGCAGGGGAGAACATCCTCGGTGAAACGGCCGGCGTGTTTGAGCATGAGCGGACAAATGATTCGGCCGTCGTCTGACCGTATCGTGTACGTCGGTCGTACGAACCAGATGCAGAGCCGCAGGTAGAGCTTGTACTGCCGTCGTATGCGATGCAGTCGACACATGTATCCCTCCGTCAAAGAACTATGAAAAAACCGCCCGGAAGGGCGGTTTTTTAAGAAAAAAGCATCCGCGGCGAGCCAGTGGATGCGTTCTTCGTCTCATCATTTTGATGGTATGGGTTTCACGGGGAGGAGTCAACGAGGCGTATGGGATAAGGAGGCGGGACTCGGTCCTTACAGAATCAGTACACCTTTCGCAGAAACTGCTCAAGGTCTTCGATTCCCTCTGGGTGCCAAAATGCAACAGCCGCGACATTTATGCGGGTCCTCGGTCCTTACAGGACCTGTACACCTTTCGCAGAAAACTGCTCAAGGTCTTCGAGTCCCTCTGGGTGCCAAAATGCAACAGCCGCGACATTTTCATGTCGCGGCTGGCATTTTGTGCACCCAGAGGGACTCGAACCCCCAACGACTGATCCGAAGTCAGTAATGATATCCATTTCACCATGGGTGCGTGAGACGTCGGGATATCATACGGCCACCGTACGGAAATTGCAATGAAATTTTGCTACAATCAAGTCCATGATAATCCGGAGCGAGATACCGAAGGAGGTCCAACACGTCGTCGACACGCTCGAGGGACGCGGGTTCGAGGCGTACCTCGTCGGCGGATGTGTCCGTGACCTCATCCTCGGAAAGAAGCCGAAGGATTGGGATGTCACGACCGACGCGCACCCCGGGGAGATCGAGAGCCTCTTTCCGGAGACGTACGTCAACAACGACTTCGGGACCGTCGGCGTCGTCAACAAGGAAGCGAGCGAGCCGTCCCTCACCATCGTCGAGGTGACGCCGTACCGTACCGAATCGACGTATTCTGACGCACGGCGGCCGGATTCGGTCGCGTTCGGCGTCTCGCTCGAGGACGACCTCAAACGTCGTGATTTCACGGTGAACGCGATCGCATACCGGGTGAAGGGCGAGAAGCTCGTCGACCTCTTTGGCGGGGAAGCGGACCTCGCCGCGAAGCGGCTAACCGCCGTCGGCGACCCGCGCGAGCGCTTCGCCGAAGACGCGCTCCGCATGATGCGGGCCGTCCGCTTCGCCGTCGAGCTCGATTTCGTCATCGAAGCGGACACGATGGCCGCGATAGCGGAGAATAAGGACAACCTCGGGCGTATCTCGAAAGAACGCATCCGCGACGAGTTCAGCCGCATTCTCGCATCGAAGCACCCGATGCAGGGCATCGTTCTTCTTGAGAAGCTCGGCCTTCTGCCGTATGTCGCGCCCGACCTACTTCGCGGCATCGGCGTCATGCAAAACCAGGCGCATAGCTACGACGTCTACGAGCACAACCTCCGAACGATGCAACACGCAGCCGACAAAGAGTGGGCGCTCGACCTCCGCCTCGCGGGCCTTTTCCACGATATCTCGAAGCCGGAGACGCGCCGCTGGTCGAAGGAGAAGAACGACTGGACCTTCCACGGTCACGAGGTCGTGGGCGCGAAGGTCGCACGGCGTGCGCTCCAGGAGCTTAAGTTCCCGCGCGAGCGCATCGACCGCGTCGTGAAGCTGGTCCGATGGCACATGTTCTTCAGCGACCCGGACACGGTGACGCTCTCCGCGGTTCGGCGGACGATCGCGAACGTCGGCCCTGAGAACATCTGGGATCTCCTCAAGCTCCGTCGCTGCGACCGTATCGGAACGGGACGACCGAAAGAGCAGCCGTTTCGACTCCGAAAATACACGGCGATGGTCGAGGAGGCGCTCCGCGACCCCATTTCGGTGAAGATGCTGAAGATAGACGGGAGCCGCATCATGGCGATAACCGGGGAAAAGCCGGGGCCGAAGCTCGGCCATACGCTTCACGCGCTCCTCGAGGAAGTGCTCGATGAGCCGGGGAAAAACACGCCCGAGTACCTCGAGGGAAGAGCGCAGATACTCATGAAAATGCCCGTCGAAGAGCTCGCCGCCCTCGGCGAGAAGGGAAGAGAGAAGCTTGCCGGCGAGGAAGCTGCCGCCGTCGCGGACCTCCACAGGAAGCACAAGGTGGACTGACCGAGAAACAGCCCCCGGAACCCGTTCTGCCACAGGCTTTTCTCTTATTCGCCCCAGGATGGACCTCTAGGATGTCCGGGACCTTCGGTCCCCGACATTTTTGCACAATAAAAAAGCCCGTTGGATCGAATGCCGAGGTGTCGGCGCCCGATCCAACGGGCTTTTGTGGGGGTCGAGTCACGAGTGGAACTTTGTGTTCCGGTGGATGGAACTTGGAGAGTTCTGCATCCTGTGGGTGACTCTTGCTTCTTGGTGATTCTTGCGTGAATCAGTGGTGATTCTAGCGTTCCTCACCTGTGATGTACTTAGAGTTTTTTGGAGGTATTAACTCGATTTTATAATGTGCTCTTTAAGGGGTAACCTTCGTTACCTGCTCGCCCTTTCTGGGCCTACGAAGAGTGTATGTCCTTTATGAGGAGCTGTAAAGGACATATGTGGGGATATCTGTGGATAGATGTCCTTTATAAAGGACATGGCCAAAAGGAAGCGAGGGTAAGCCATTTTAAAGAGCGAGCTCGATGGATACGGGGCAATGGTCGCTCCCGAAGACCATGGGGTGAATGCTCGCCTTCTTGACGAGCGGGGTGAGCGCCTCCGAGACCATGACATAGTCTATCCGCCAGCCGACGTTCCGCTCGCGAGCGGCACCCCAGTGAGACCACCAGGTGTAGTGGCCCCCCTCCTTTTCGAAAAGCCGGAACGTATCGACGAAGCCCGCGGCGAGCATCGCGTCAATCCCGATGCGCTCCTCCTTCGTGAAACCCTTGTGTCCCTCGTTCTCCTTAGGGCGCGCGAGGTCGATAGGCGTGTGGGCGACGTTGAGGTCCCCCGCGAAGACGACCGGTTTCTCGCTATCGAGCCGTTTCATGTACTCGAGAAACGCGGCGTCCCAGGCGACTCGTACGGGAATACGGGAAAGGTCGTCCTTCGCGTTCGGCGTATAGACGGACACGACGTACATATTCTCGAACTCGAGCGCGGTAATTCGCCCTTCTCGTGCCGTATCGCCATAGTCGTCCTTAAGGTCGTATTTCCTCGCGATGTCCTCGGGGAGGCCGAGGAGGACGTTACTCGGTGCCACCTTCGTGAAGATCGCGGTCCCCGAGTACCCCTTTTTCTCGGAATGGCACCAGTATTCGTCATATTCGGGGAGGTCGACCGCCGCCTCCTCCTGTTTCGCCTTCGTTTCCTGAAGGCAGAGGACATCCGGAGCGAAGGTCTCCATGAACCGGCCGAAATCGCCCTTTTTCATGACAGCGCGGATGCCGTTCACGTTCCACGAGTAGATGGTCATGTGGAACAGTGTACCAGTACGAGCATATAAAAAAAGCCCACCGAACGAATCGGCGGGCGAAGTCGCGTCGTACCCGACAGGGAGGAGTCAGGCGGCGGCGCGGATGGGAGGGTCGATGACGCGGACCTCGCCTTCCCGGAGGGAGACGATCTCACGCATCACTGCTCCGAGGCTCGGAAAGGGCTGGTTCTCGGCGAAGTAGAGAACGGCATGGCCCTGCTCCTTCGCGAAGTTCGCGATGTGGCCGAAACGGCTCTCGGGCAGGTTCTTCCAGACGTCGATGTCGAGGACATCGACGCAGTAGTTCGGCACTTCCGAAATATGACCGTGCTTCCGCAGGTTCTCGAGAATGAACTTCGCCGACGGCGTCATCCGAACCTGATCCTTGTCGTAGATCATCTCGGGCACTTCGCTCCCTGGCGCGTCCTTCTCGCACTCGATGACGAAGACTACGCCGCGGACGAGGCCCGACTCGAGAAGTTCTCGCGCGGGTACGATGACATCCACGTAACAGCGCTCGCGATTGAACGACTCGTGGGTGGCGCCCGACTGCGTCGCGAAGAACACGACGCACGGTTTCTGACTGTGAGACGGTTTGTCGCCTTGCATGGGTCCTCCTTGGGAACGGGCGTGCGTCGAGTTAAAGAACGAAAATGCGACCCACACTCTATAGCGGGGCGGCTTCCGCTGTCAAACGGCTTTCTCTAGTGTAGAACTCCGCGAATGAAGATTCGGTTAAACAAAAACCCGTCCATAGTGATGAAACGGGTTTCTGCCGTTACGCAACGGCATTCTGCACTGAAACGAGGCGCACTTCGCTCTTTTTTAGCGTCCTGCGCTCGTGGAGGAGCACCGAATGATGCGGGATGGCGCCCCGGTCGATGACGAGAAGAGCGTCCGCACCGCACGTTTCCGCGCGAATCCGACACGACTCCATGCTCTCGGCGAGGCTGTCACCGGGCTGGACAAGCGAGATGTCCTCCCGGTAGAGCGCTTGCTGGACGACGCGAAGATTCTTCAAATGCGTTTCTGTCGGACCCGGTGCTACGTCTTCCCTCTGAAGCACGATGATGCACTGGTCAACGACGGACTGCCTAAGGATCTCGAGAACGGGCTCGACAAGCTCCCTGTCGCACCGAGCCGCGCTAAACGGCGAATCGGCTTGAGGCAGGATGATGGCGAGCGCCGGCCGCCTTGAATGTTCCGTCATACCGCCTCCCTCACATGTAAAGAACTCTCTGCGTATCGTACGCAGGCCGTCAACGCTGTCAACATACGATTCGCGTGGCTTCATGGCCGCCCGGTCTATAATAGGTACGATTATCAGTAAGCCGCACACCATGGCAAAGGGCGTCACTCATCGCAAGGAGAAGAAAAAGCCGAAAAAGGCTAAAAAATAGCGAAGTTCCTCCTCACGGAGGAACTTTTTCGTTCAAGAGCGATGTTTTGACATGACGCATTTGGCATGTCCGTGCGGTGGAAAGCACGGTTGCAAACGACCGAGGAGGGCATACTATATTCCTATGGACCATTTTTTGGAGAAGCACTGGGCGTACTACGTAAAGGACAATCCTGAGGGCTACTGGTTCAAGCGGAAGCTCTACGGGTGGGGGTGGACACCGGTCACCAAAGAGGGGTGGACCGTCATGGCGGGGTGGCTCATTCTCGTCATCCTCAACTCGTTCCGTCTCGAGAAGACGGCGAGCGCAGATTTCGCGAACTGGTTCGTCCTCGAGACCCTCGCGCTCTCGCTCATCCTCCTCGTCATCTGCTACAAAAAGGGTGAGAAACCTCGATGGCAGTGGGGTCTCTCGAAGGACCAACTCCGCGACTAAACCGTCACGCTTGCTCGGTTTTCTTCGCCTACCGAACGTGGTAGGCTATGTGCACAATTGTCAGTAACGTTTTTTCATCGCATCTATGGATAACGCACAGGAGGGCGGTGTGCCCGAGAACACCACGAACGAGACGCCAAGCGTCCCCGTAACGGGAACGGAGGCCGCCGCGACGACCGCCGATGAGGCATCGATACCGGCCGCACCGGTCACCGAGCCCGCGCGTCGACGCTTCTTCGAGGGAAAGGGAGCGATGGTCGGCGCCATCGTCGCCGCGCTCATCCTCATCGCGGGTGCCGGATACTACGTATACAGCCAGTACTACGCGAAGGGCGGCATCGTCGCCGTCGTGAACGGCCGAAACATCTACCGGAGCGAACTCGATGAGAGCATCGCCATGGTGGGGGAGAACGCGCAAGCGTACGGCATCGACGAGACGAGTTCGACCGCGAACAAGGATAAACAGGACCGCGCGATGGAAGTCCTCGTCGACAACGCGCTCCTCATCACAGCGGCCGAGAACGCCGGCTTCGACGCAGACGACGAGACGGTGCAAAAATCGTACGACGACCTCGTCGCGCAGATCGGCGGCGAAGACGCACTGAAGAGCCAGATGGCCGCCGTCGGCCTCACCGAGTCCCGCCTCCGTGACAACATCCGCGAGCGTGTCCTCGTCGGCAAGTACATCGAGTCAGTGAACCCGAGCGATACCATCTCGGTCTCCGACAAGGAGGTCGACGATTTCATCGCGCAGTTGAAGGCGAACAACGTCGAACTTCCCGACGACATGACGACGCTTCGACCCCAGATCGAGGCGGAGATCAAGGCCCAGAAGCAGCAACAGCTCGTCGATGCGCTCATCACGAAGTTGAAGGGCGAAGCACAGATAGACATGCGGATCTAGGCCCGCACGGGTGATGAAAAAGGCGCCTCTCGGCGCCCTTTTTCGTCGCCTGCGCCGTAAGAAACCTGCGCCCGCGGCGTCAGCGTGAATATATGGTAGACAAGCTGAATCGGTACACGAAAGACCGCCCACGCCTCAAGAAGGTCGTCGGGTGGGCGTTCGTCGTGGTCGGCTTCGTCGCGCTCGCGCTCCCCATCGTACCCGGCGCTCCGCTCGTCTTCGTCGGCTTCGAGGTCTTGGGCATCCGCTTCATATTCACCGAGCGACTTCGCGGGCTCATCGGGCTCGACCGGGCAGTACCCGAAGAAGTGCCGGAGCGGAGCCTATGAACTTAATATAAATTTCATAGGCTCGGAGTGTATACTATCCGCATATGCGAACATCACTTATCGTGCTCGGAGCCGTCATCGTCCTCTTAGCGCTCGGCGGCATCGCCATGTGGATACCGAAGGAGTGGGGGAACCCGGCCGCGACGCCTCCCGCGCCCGCGACGACGACGAACGTGGGTGGAACGGTCGCCTGTACCATGGAGGCGAAGATCTGTCCCGACGGTTCAAGCGTCGGACGCGTTCCTCCTTCGTGCGAGTTCGCGCCATGTCCCACGGCGGCGACGAGTAGCACCGATGTCGTCATCATCGACGCGCCCCGACCGAACGCGACGGTGACATCGCCCGTCACGGTGACGGGAAAAGCCCGCGGTAACTGGTACTTCGAGGGTAGTTTCCCCATCGTCGTCGTCAATTGGGACGGCCTCATCATCGGCCAAGGTGTCGCGCACGCGGACGGCGAGTGGATGACGACGGACTACGTGCCCTTCAGCGCGTCCATTTCGTACGCGCTCGCGTCCGAGACGCCGTACGCGCGCGGCTCCATCATTCTGAAGAAGGACAATCCGTCGGGCCTCCCCGAGAACGACGATTCCCGCGAGATCCCCGTAACGTTCTCCGAGGTACGATGATAGAGAGCTACTTCCTCGTCTTTCTCAAGATCCACGCGGCGACGATACTCCTCCTCATGCCGACGATACTCTACGCGGACTCGATCGGGCTCGCCTGGATGCGCGGCGTAACGCCGGTCGTATCGAAGCGAGAGCTCGCGTTCGTGCACCGCGTCGTCTTCGTCGGTCTCACGCTCATGGTCCTCTCGGGCGCCCTCATGGCGTATCCGTACCTCGGATTTCTCCTCTCGGAGCGAAGTTTCCTCCTCAAGATGCCGTTCGTCCTCGCGCTCATCGTAAACGGCATCTTCATCGAGCGGTCGCTC
>DASTSP010000069.1:0-6611 GCA_035760625.1 Minisyncoccota bacterium
GGCGTCATCGGCATCGAGTCGGCGGTCAAGAAGGCGGGCGGCCTCTGGGGGAACCACGAGGTCGCGCTCTTCCACCTCACGCTCGTCGCCGTTGCGACCGTCGTGTTCCTCATGGTGCGCTTCGGCCACACGGGCCTCAAACGCCCCGTCGTCCACCGTCGTCTCGTGTACGCGTTCTTCACGCTCTACACCCTCGCGTTCCTCTCGGGGACCTGGCTCATCTACGCCCAGTTCCCCCCGACCTGAATCACCGCAGGGCCGATGCGCGACTTGCCCCGCACACACGTGCGGGGTTCTTTTTGCCTCTGCTATACTATCTCTCTATGACGCAGTCTCAGACGCTTGAGATATTGAAGATGGGTGCGAACGTCTTTTTGACCGGAGAGCCGGGGGCGGGGAAGACATACGTGCTGAACCGCTACATCGACTGGCTTTCGGCCTCCGGGGTGCCTGTCGCCGTGACCGCGTCGACCGGCATCGCGGCGACCCACATAGGCGGAACGACCATCCACTCGTGGGCAGCGATCGGCACGAAGGAGACCTTGACCGCGTACGACCTCGATAGGATCGCGCAGAACGAGAAGGCGGTCCGTCGCATCGGAAAGGCGAAGGTCCTCGTCATCGACGAGATCTCGATGCTTGATGGGCGCGTCCTCGACATGGTCGAGGCGGTCACGAGGACGGTGCGCCAATCCGGCGAACCCTTCGGTGGTCTCCAGGTCATCGTCGTCGGCGACTTCTTCCAACTTCCGCCGATCGCGGGTCGGGGCGAGATGTCCCGCTTCGCGTTCGAGTCGCGCTCGTGGGAGGCCGCGAAGTTCATGACGTGCTACCTCACCGAGCAGCACCGCCAAGAGGACGAGCTCCTTCTTGGTCTTCTCTCATCGATTCGCCGGAACGACATCGACGAAAGCCACTACACGCTCCTCGGGGAGCAGACGGAGATCGCGTTCCCCGACATCGAGCCGACGAAGCTCTTCACGCACAATCGCGACGTCGAGAGCATGAACTACGAGCGTCTCGCCGAGCTCGAGACCGAGGCGCGCACGTTCCAAATGGACGCACGCGGCTCGAAGCAACTCATCGAGCCACTCGTGAAGAATTGCCTCTCGCCGCAGACACTCGAGCTCCGCCGTGAGGCGATGGTCATGTGCACGAAGAACAACTTCGAGGCCGGGTACGTGAACGGCACCCTGGGGCGCGTCGTCGAATTCGATCGGGGAGACGGCTTCCCGGTCATCGAGACCGGAACGGGGAAGCGCCTCAAGGTGATGCCGCAGTCGTGGAATATAGAGGAAGACGGGAAGGTGAAGGCGGAGATAACGCAGGTGCCGCTTCGCCTCGCGTGGGCGATCACCGTCCACAAGAGCCAGGGCATGTCGCTCGACGCCGCGGAGATAGACCTTCGTAACGCGTTCACGTACGGGCAGGGGTACGTCGCGCTCTCGCGCGTCCGCTCGCTCGCCGGTATGAAGGTCATCGGGCTCAATTCGCAGGCCCTCCTCGTCGACCCGCGCGTCGTTCACAAGGACGCGCACTTCAGGGAGGAATCGGAGGACGCCGAGTACGCGTGGGGCGAGATGGACGAGGACGAGGTCGAGAAGCTCCAGCGAAAGTTCGTCTCGGAACGAGGCGGCACATGGCACGACGGCGAGGCGCCCGCGCGAACGCCGAGTTCACCGGTCCGCGAGAACTCGGTCGAGGTGACGAAGGGACTTCTTCTTCGCCGTCTTTCCGCCTCGGAGATCGCGCGCGAGCGGAAGATGGCGCTCTCGACCATTTGGGGGCACATCGAGGAACTCGCGAAGGAGCGCGCAATAGGGCCGGCCGAGGTCGAGACACTCATACCCGCGGGGCTCGCGTGGGACTCGGTCTACCCGCGCATCGAGAAGGCCATCGAGAAGCACGGCGCGGAGCGCCTGAAGCCCATCTACGAGGCGCTCGGTGAAGCGTACGACTACGACGTCATCCGGCTCGGTCGCATTTTGTATACGCTCAAGTGACATGCGGAGTCGGTGGTTTAGGGTGAGGCGGAGAGGGAGGCGACCGCGGAGCAGGGCGGCGCGCGAACTCTACGCCACACATAAGGAAACGGCGCGAGCGCGGATACATGAGCGGCTCGCGCACTGGAGCGTCGTCCGGGGCGCGTCATACGGGCGAGTCGCGATACGCGATCAGCGCTCGCGCTGGGGGAGCTGTTCTCGCGAGCGGAATCTCAATTTCAACTTCCGCCTTGCGTTTCTTCCCGTCGAGCTCCTCGACTACGTCATCGTCCACGAGCTCTGCCACCTCGACGAGTTCAACCACTCGCCGGACTTCTGGGCCTTGGTCGAAGCATCGCTCCCGGACTACCGGCTCCGCCGCCGTGCGCTTCGTGCCATTCCCATCGAAAGCATCACGTCGCCTCTATGAGCGTAAGACTCCTCCTCATCGACAAGCCGAAGGGTATCACCTCGTTCGACGTCATACGGCGGCTCCGCCGCGAGCTCGGCGTGCGGAAGATGGGCCACGCGGGAACGCTGGACCCTTTGGCGACCGGACTCCTGCTCGTGGGCGTCGGCGAGGGAACGAAGGACCTCACGAAGTACGTCGGCCTCGACAAGGAGTACCTCGCGACGGTGCGCATCGGCGAACGTCGTACGACCGGCGACCTCGAGGGAGCGATCGTCGAGGAGAAGGAAGTGACCGAACTTAGAGAAGAGGATGTATGCGACGCACTCTCGGGCATGGTCGGCACGCTTCGTCTCCCGGTCTCCCCGTACTCCGCGGTGAAACAGGGAGGGGTGCGCCTCTACAAGCGCGCGCGGAAGGCCGAGAAACGCGGTGAGGTCATCGAGGACACGCCGCTTCGCGACATGGTCGTTCACGAAGCGGACTTTTTGGATATGAAATGCGAGAGCGGCCGCGCCGAGGTTCGCGTGCGCTTTAAGGTCGGGAGCGGCACATACGTGCGTTCGCTCGGAGAGGAGATCGGTCGTCGTCTCGGTTACCCGGCGACCCTCGCCGACCTTCGCCGTACGAAGGTCGGCGACTTCTCGGTCGAGGACGCGCGAGCGCTATAAAAAAGAAAAGGCGTCCCATTGGGGACGCCTCCGCAAAAGCCGCTCACGGCTCCGGCGGAATGGGGCAGAGGATCGGCCGGCGGATGATGCCGGCGGTCGACAGCGCGCCCCTGAAGAGCGAGAGAAGCTCCCCGAACGACTCCATGGAGATCTCCTCGCGAACCACGACGCTTAGGTAGATCTGCATGCCGCCCGCGTCTCCATCGATCGGCTTGTGGACGATCGTCACGGACGGGAACTTCCTGTCGAGGCCCTTTTCCATCGCGCGGTAGAACGTGTCGAAGGCGTGGACGTCGAGGTCGCCGCGGACCATGCTCCAGATGACGCTGTAGCGGCTGCCGTCCACGAGCTTGTTGTGCTCGGGACTGATGAACCCGTCCGCATGGATAGGGTCCTCGTCGTACCGCCCACCGGGGATAACGCTCAAATGCGGTTTTGTCACTTGGCTCTCCTCCGTTTAAACCAGCCGATATACTGCAATAGGAAATTCATATAGTCAAGCATAGAAAAAGGGGCGCTCTAGAGCGCCCCCGGGAACCGCTCCTAAGCGGGAGCGGATCGTCGCTTCATGGCGATGATCGCCACGAGCTGCTTCTCGATGAGGTGTGAGAGGAATGCCCGCTTGGGGGCATGCGTGAGAGGCGGTAGTCCGCCTTGTCCGTCGAGAACTCTCTTCACCGCCTCGGGGACCTTCTTCACATCACTTCCGGCGAGCGCTTCGGCCGCCTTGAGACGGACCATGCCCTCGGGGTCGAGCTTTCTCATTCTCCCTCCGTATAGAACGTCAGTGGCGTTTCGCCTCGTCCTCTTCGCGCTTCTTCGCGTCGCGACGCATCGCTGCCGCTTGGTCTTCTCCGAACATGACCGCGAGCTTGTCCTTCCGCTTCGTCCGCTTGAGACTTTCCGAGACCTTGCGCGTGAGTTCCCGTTTCAGGTATCCACGCCGCGGTCCCATGACCGCTCGCATGCCCGCGTCGCCGCAGAGCACCTTGCCGACCGCCTTCTCGACCGCCCTCGCGAGGTCGATGTTATTCTCGACGTAGTCGCCCGCGAGCGTCTTCGCGATCACGTACCGCCGCCTTCCATCCGTATCGAGCGTGCTTTTGGACTTCGCCATCGCAAACTCCTCAAGATAGAAACCCGCGAAGATTATGCAACACATTGGTATTGTGCGCAAGTGACACCACGGCACGAAAAAACCGCCCAAAAGGCGGCCTCTCGTCTATTTGAGAAGCGAATCGACGACCGCCTTCACGTCGCCACCGTCCGCCTTTCCCTGAAGCTCCTTCATGAGGGAACCGATGACCATGCCCATCTTCGACTTGTCGGCGCCGAGTTCGGCGATCTTCGCCTCCGCGAGCGGGCGGATCTCATCTTGTGACATCATCTGGGGGAGGTACGACTCGAGGACGGTGAGCTCCTCCTTCTCGATAGCCGCGAGGTCGGCGCGGCCTCCTTTCTCGAACTGCTCGATCGAGTCCTTTCGTTGCTTCGCGAGGCGTTTGATGACCGTCATGACGCCCGCGTCGTCGAGCGTGTCCTGCGGCTTCTTGCCGGTCGCGACGAGCTCGTTCGTGAATGCGGTGAGCATGCTCCGGACCGTGCGGAGCTTCGCCTCGTCGTGCGCTTTGAGGGCCTCTTTGAGTTGTCCCTTGATGTCGTCGTGTAGCATACGTGTTGGGTTAGTGGTTTCTATAGTACCACAGCGGGCGTGGTAGAATAGGGCCATGCAGAACATCGAAATCGTTATTCTTTTCCTCCTTTTTGCCATCGTCGCCATCCTCGTGTACGTCTTTTTCCTCAAGCGCGAGGAGAAGCGCGACGACTCCGGCCTCGTCCTCCTCCAAGAGCGGCTTGATAGACTCACTCGAACGCTCGACGAACGCATGGGAGAGACGAGCGACCGCATGTACGAATCCCTCGAGCGTCAGTCGGAGACGAGCAGGAAACTTGTCCAGGAGATCAGGGACAAGGTGGAGGCGCAGCTTCTCGGCGTCGTAAAGGGAGTGACGGAGGTATCCGAATCGTCTAAGCAGGTCTTTACTCTCGCTGAGCAGCTTAAGAACCTTGAGAAGGTATTGAAGAATCAAAAACAGCGGGGGAATCTCGGTGAAGCGTCCCTCGAGCTCATACTCTCGAACGTACTCCCGGGACAGTACGAGGCGCAGCATCCGTTCAAAGATGGCGAAAAAGTTGACTTCGTCATCAAGACGGCCGAAGGCCTCGTGCCCGTCGATGCGAAATTCCCGCTCGAGAACTACATACGATTGGTAGACGAGGCGGACGACGTGCGAAAGGAAGTGTACCGCAAAGATTTCAAGTCGGACGTGAAAAAAAGGATCGACGAGACCGCGAAGTACATCAGGCCGGGAGAGGGAACACTCCCGTTCGCATTCATGTTCATTCCCGCGGAGGCGATCTACTACGACTTACTGAACAGTGACGTGGGCATCGGCGTCAACTCGCGCGACCTGATCGACTATGCCTACCAGCAGAAGAACGTTCTCATCGTGTCGCCGACCACGTTCCTCGCGTACCTCCAGACGGTGCTCTTCGGAAACCAGCGCATGAAAGTCCAGGAGGCGGCAAAAGACATCATCAAGAACGTGGAGAACTTGAGTCGCCACATGAAGGCATACGACGACTACTTCAAGAAAGTGGGCAATACCCTGAACACGACCGTGAATCACTATAATAACGCCCAGAAGGAATTGGCGAAGATCGACAAAGACGTCCTCCGCATCACCGGCGATTCCATGGACATCGAACAGCTCGCTCTCGAACGTCCGCAGGCCGTCGAGTAAGGAAAAACCCGTCACGGGGACGGGTTCGAAAAGAGCTTTTTGAAGACCTTGTAGGCCTCACGGAAGAGGAATCCTTTTTCTTCGAGCACGAGGACGTTCGCGGGGTCGAATTTCTCCCAGTTCTCCTTGAGGAGCCTATACTCCTGCTTTCGGAGCGAATCGTCTCCCGAGACGAGGAGGAACATCGCGTCTTCGAGATGCGGGTAGCACCCGGCTGCGACGCGTTCCACGAAGGGGATGCTCGTATTCACCCCGTCGAGCATGCCATCGAGGATAACGAGCGAGAACGGCTCGCCGCTCTCGGCCGCTGCCATGAGCTCGGCGAACGTCGCAGCCTCGACGAGCCGCACGGGATAGCATTCGGCGATGTGCCGGACCGGCTTTCGGTACTTCTCATCGTCATCGCAGACGAGAACGCGTTTCATTGGGTCTCTCCAAGGTATGTCACTCTGCGGATAATGCGACACGGCGACCCTTTTGGCAAGTCCTTCCGAAAGAGGCGAAACTATTGCATATTTTGGCGCTTTCTTGTACAATCGGCGGCATTATGAAAAACGGGAAAGCGACAACCAAAGCAAAGGAGAAAAAGGACGGTACCTTCGCCATCATCGAGACCGGCGGCAAGCAGTACATGGTCGCGGTCGGCGATGTCGTCGAGGTTGAGCTTCTCGGAAATCTCAAGGAGGGGGACAAGGTCGAGTTCGACAAGGTTCTCCTCGTCGACGACGGCAAGGACGCGACGATC
>DASTSP010000070.1:0-12385 GCA_035760625.1 Minisyncoccota bacterium
CCTGAAAGTGTCGCCGATCGAGTTCGAGCGCATCTCCGCCCTCGCTCCCCCCGACTACCTTGTAGCCGTCTTTCCGGAGCTCACCCTGCTCCCTGCCGAAAAAAACATCGTCGAAGATGATGAGCCCATCCTTTCCTACCCAATTAAGTTCATGTCTCCAGTTTGCGACACGCGCCGCTAGGCCTTGATAACATGCCTGCCACTCGGGCCTATGAATATAAAGCTTTAGGTCGTTCCCCTCCTCAATGAGTTTCTGACAGAGACCTGAGCCACCCAGTTCGTTCGAGATGAAGAGAATACGCATATAAAAAATAAGCCGGCGGACCGTGATCTCATCATATCGTCATTGGGCAGGATTGTGCAGTAGGAGGTGGGTATGAGACGTAAAAAACGCGCAGCCGAAGCTGCGCGTTAAAGGTCCACCGTCACACGAGGAGGAGGTACGTGCCGAGACCGGTGACACCGATCGCGACCACCTTCCGCATCACGTTTCCGATGTCGGTCGACTCCGTCGCCAGTTTCGGGAGAAACGCGGCGATGAGAAGACCGAGCACGAAGACGAAGATGGACTGGAAGGTCTCCGTGAGGAGGACGACCCCGACGGGCGCGTGCATGACCGCGAGGCCGTACGCGATAGCGCCGAGCATGTACAGCACCTCGTTTAGGAGGTTGAGGCCAAGGATCGGCACCGAGTTCGAGCGCATCGCGCCGAGGAAGTTCCTCCGATACCGCGGGACGAACGCGAAGATGACGACGCCGATCCCGGTAAGCACGATGTGCTTCCAGAAGAGCGTCCGCCACGCGTTGTCCTCGATCGCGACCACCTTGAAGATGGCGAGCTCCGCGGCCCATGCGGCGCATGCGAGAAGCATGAACCCCACGGTCCTTTTCTTGAAGCAGAACTTCCCCTCCGTCGTCTCGAGCGAGACGATCGAGGTGCCGAGGATGACGATCGCCATCGCGGCAAGCTGCCCTGACGAGACCGTCTCGCCGAGGAACAGGTAACCCGTCCCGAGGCCGAAGATCGGCACGAGTTGGTAGTACAGGATGACGTTCGTCGACTCGTCCTTCTGGAGGGCGGAAAGGTATGCCCAGAGGAGGACGACGTCGAGTACCGCGGTCAAAACGATGACCCATGCCGTACCCGGCTCGATCTCAAGGACCGTGGGGTCCATGATATAGAGAAAGGGTACGGCGATGATCGATGCGAGCGCGCTCACAATGATGAGCGCGCCTACGCCGCCCTCCTTGAAATACTTCTCAAGGACGATCTTGTCGATGTGATTGCACATCGACCAAAGAAACGGCGAGAGTACCGCAAGCAGGAACCAGGAGCGGTCCATGTGGTGGCCCTCATGTGAGTTGTGGAAGTGCTACTATTTAATATGATAGCACAAAAAAAGCACATTGTCTAGTTTGTGACAATATGCCTTGATTAAGCCGTAGAATTAGATGAAAAGGAGGACGCCGAGCGGGATGGCGAGCCACCAGAAGAATCGGTCAGAGGGCGCGAACAAAGCTTGAATAGGCGTTCCAGGGTGGATGATCTCGGTCACCGGAAGCGCATGAAACGAGAACGCCATGACGAGAATGGTCGCAAGCGCCGCGAGGAGGAGCTTCTTCCCGAGTCCATGAAAGGCCGCCTCGAAGTCGTCGCCGGGGATGTGCCGACGCATGAGGACGACGCCGACGACGACGAACGCGAGGAATACGAGTATCTTAAGGACCGCACTTCCCTCCCCGCTCCCCGAGAGCTGTCGATAGTACGGGAACTCCACGGAGACGAGAAGCGCGAGGTACAGGGCGAGGATGAGGTTGATGAGCGCATAGCGTCCCTTCGCCATCGCGTAGACGAGAAAGACGACCAACGTCGCTATCATGAAGATCGACTCGCGAAGTAATGCGACGATGTGCGCCGTATCCATCCCCTATAGTATGCGGCTCCGCAACGACGTTTGGACGACGGGATGTGTACAGCGGTTAGAAGAGCGAATCTCCGAGAAGGACGACGACTAAAATACCCGCGGCGTTCATGACGTACGTGAGCGCGAGGAACTTCCGGATGCTGATGTTCGAGAATCCCATGAGCGCGACACCGAGCTCATCGGGAAACGGCGACATGATGATGAACGCGCCGATGATGGGTAGAAGCCGACGAAGGAGACACTGCTTGCAGAGCGTGAAGAGGGCGCGGATTCGCCCGCTCGCGTTCGCGAGCATATACTCGTAGTCCGCCATGATGCGGTCGCGCGTGAACCAGAACATGACGTAGTCGATGGCCATCGCTCCGAGGCCGCCGACGAGGGCGACTGCGAGAAGCGGCATCGTCGCGCCGAGCTTCACGAAGATGACGATGCCTATCGCGGTCGTGAGAACCGACGTGAAGAGGAGGCCGGCGATGAACGCGGCGACGAGTTTGTATCCATCAAGGAGCGCGACGAAGGCGGCGACCGCGCCGTACTTCGCTGCCGCGTAGGCGGCCGCGATGCCGATGAAGAAGAGCGCGACGTCGAAAAGAAGGTGCTTCTTCCGTTTGTTCATGGGAGTAGTGTAACACGAGGTCGTCTAATTGAACGGAAACATCGCCGTCTTACCCACCTCGCGGTTTCGTCTCCTCGGGGTCGACGAAACATCGCTCCGGTTCATCTGACTAAAAAGGCGTCCGAAGGGAAGCCTTTTTAACGCAAGGGTCAAGTTGCTAAGCGAAATACTTTCACTCCGTTCGTATTTCGCTAAGCACTTCCTCCCCGGGCTCGTTCGTGCTCGCAATTTGCGGGCACATCGCTCCGCCTCATATAAACTAACCGAATATCCGCAGGGATGTTCGTTTTACGTTTAAATGCCTTCTTTCTTCAGTTCCTCGATGAGCTTCTTCGCGTTTCGAGAGAGCTTCTGCGGGATGTCGATGAGTATCTTCACGTGGAAGTCACCTCGAGACGAGCCGGAGACGGGCACGCCCTTCCCCTTGATGCGGAGAACCTCGCCGTGCTTCACCCCTTCGGGGATCTTTATCGTAATGGTGCCGTCGAGCGTCTCGACGCCGTAGCTCGCGCCGAGGAGCGCGTCGGAGAGCTTCACGCGGAGCGACGACTCGAGCGTGCTCCCGTTTCTCGTAATGGTCGGGTGGCGTTCGACGTGGACCTTCACGTAGAGGTCGCCCGGCGTACCGCCGCGAACCGCCTCGCCGCGCCCCGTCATGCGTATCATCTCGCCGTTCTCGATGCCGGCCGGAACGACGATCTCGATGGTCTCCTCCATGCGCTTCACGCCTTCCCCGCCGCAGTCCGCGCACGCCTCCTTCGGCACCTTCCCGGTGCCGCCGCAGTTGTCGCATTCGCGTACCGTCGCGAACTGGCCGAGGATGCTCTGCCGCGTCTCGCGGACTCGCCCGTTCCCGTTACAGACGGCGCACGTGGTCATATCGGTACCGGGCTTCGCACCGGAGCCTTTGCACGTCGGACACGTCGAGTTCTTCGTGATGCGGAGCGTTCGCGTCGTACCGAAGACCGCCTCCTTGAAGGAGAGTTCGATGTCGACCGAGATGTCGTGGCCGCGGGCTTGCCTCCGCGAACCCCGGACACCGCCACCGAAGATATCGCCGAAGTTCTCGAAGATGTCATTGAGGTCGAACTCGACGCCTCCCTGACCGAAGCCGCCCTGGAACCCGCCCCACTGCCCGCCGAAGCCACCTCCCTGGCCGCCGGCGTAGGAGCGTCCGTACGCATCGTACTCGGCGCGCTTCTTGTCATCGCCGAGGACGGAGTAGGCCTCGCTGATCTCCTTGAACTTCGCCTCGTCCCCGGTCTTCTTGTCGGGGTGGTACTTCGCGGCGAGCTTGCGGAACGCGCGCTTCACGTCGTCCTTCGAAGCGCTCTTATCGATACCGAGGATGTCGTAGTAGTCTTTCATACGCGTAGTGTACTCCTATAACCTCGAGTCGAACAGTGGTCACTCCTTCTTGTCAGAATCGTCCTTCGTTTCCGCGTCACGGATCGGGCCTTCGCCGTCCTTTGGCGCCTCGGACGACGTTTCGCTCGCGTTTGCGCCAGCCTTTTGCATCGCCTCGCCTATCTTCGACATCGCGCTCGAGAGTTCGTCGGTCTTCGCTTTGATCGCGGCGATATCGTCCTTGTCCTTCACCTCGCGGAGCGCCTTCACCGCGTCTTCGACGGCGGTCTTCACGTCGGCGGAAACCTTATCCTTGTAGTCCGTGAGCGACTTCTCCGCGGTATAGAGCATCTGGTCGGCGAGATTGCGCGCTTCGATGAGCTCCTTCTTCTTCTCGTCCTCCGCGGCGTGCGCCTCCGCTTCCTGCTTCATGCGCTCGATGTCGTCCGCGGAGAGTCCGGAGTTCGCCTCGATGCGGATCTGCTGGGCCTTCCCCGTCGACTTCTCCTTCGCGGTCACGTTGAGGACGCCGTTACTGTCCACGTCGAACGCGACCTCGACCTGCGGGATGCCGCGTGGTGCAGGCGGAATACCGTCGAGGATGAACCGGCCAAGCGACTTGTTGTCCGCCGCCATCGGGCGCTCGCCCTGCGTGATGTGTATCTCGACGGACGTTTGGTTATCCGCGGCGGTCGAAAAGACCTGTTCGCGCTTCGTCGGGATGTGCGTGTTCTTCTCGATGAGCTTCGTCGAGACGCCGCCCATGGTCTCGATACCGAGAGAGAGCGGAATGACGTCTACGAGCGTAATGTCGTGGATGTCGCCCTGGAAGATACCCGCTTGGATCGCGGCGCCGAGGGCGACGACCTCATCCGGGTTCACCGACTTGTTCGGCTCCTTTCCGAAGAGCTCGCGTACGCGCTCGACGATCTTCGGCATGCGGGTCTGGCCGCCGACGAGAATGATCTCGTCGATGTCCTCCTTCTTAAGCGAAGACGCCTCGAGCGCGCGCTTCGTGATCTCGATGGAGCGGTCGATGAACTCCGCCGCGAGCTCTTCGAGCTTCGCGCGCGTGAGGCGAAGGAGCATGTGCTTGGGGCCGTTCTGGTCAGACGTTATGAACGGGATGTTTATCTCCGCCTCGCCCATCGTCGAGAGCTCGTGCTTCGCCTTCTCCGCGGCCTCGTCGAGGCGCTGGAGCGCCAAGGGGTCCTTCGAGAGGTCGATACCCTCCGATCTCTTGAATTCGTCGATGAGGTAGCGAACGACGCGCTGGTCGATGTCGCGGCCGCCCATGTGCGCGTCGCCGTCGGTCGACTTCACCTCGATGACGTCATCGCCCACCTCGAGGACGGTCACGTCGAACGTGCCGCCGCCGAAGTCGTACACGACGATCTTCTCCTCTTTCTTCTTATTGAATCCGTACGCGAGCGCTGCCGCGGTCGGCTCGTTGATGATGCGCTTCACGTCGAGGCCGGCGATCTTTCCCGCGTCCTGCGTCGCCTTACGCTGACTGTCGTTGAAGTACGCGGGTACGGTGATGACCGCTTCCGTGATCTTCTCGCCGAGCTTCGCCTCGGCGTCCTGCTTCAGCTTCGAGAGGATCATCGCGGATATCTCCTCGGGGCGGTAGTCCTTGTCGCCCATGTGAATGAGAACGCCACCGTCCTGCCCTTCCCTCACCTCATAGGGGACGATGGACTTGTCGCTCTGCACCGCGGGTTCGCTGAAATTGTGGCCCATGAACCGCTTGATGCCGTAGATGGTGTTCTTCGGGTTCGTGACCGACTGACGCTTCGCGATCTGGCCGACGAGGCGCTCGCCCGTCTTCGATATCGCCACGATCGAGGGCGTCGTTCGGTTCCCTTCCGCGTTCTCGATGATCGTCGGCTCGCCGCCTTCGATGATCGCCATCGCGGAGTTCGTCGTACCGAGGTCAATGCCGAGTATCTTTGCCATATGTTTTCTACGTTATGTCGATAATGGATTAAAAAAGGATGCTACGCGGTACCCACGACCACCTTCGCCGGTCGGAGTATCGTATCGCCGCGCCGGTAGCCCTTCTGGAGGACCGAGATGATGGTATCCGTCTTCTCCGGGTCGGTGACGGCGATGTTCGAGACCGCTTCGTGCTTCGCTGGGTCGAAGTGCGCGCCGAGCGACTCGATCTCCGTGACGCCACTGCGGCGGAGTATGGACCGCAGGTTCGCGTGAATCGCTTCCATGCCCGCGCGCCACTTCTCGTCGACGGCGTTCCAGAGCGCCTCATCGGCGGTCGCGGTGTCGAAGCTGTCGAGGACGCTGAGAAGCTCGATGAGGATGCCGTCCGCCGCGCGTTCGCGGTCGCGGACGAGCTGTTCCTCGATGCGTCGCTTGCTATTGAGAAAGTCCGCTCGCGCTCGCTGAAGGTCTTCGAGCGCCTTTCTACGCTCCTCCTCGGACGCTTTGAGCTTCTCGCGAAGTCGCTTGACGACCCCGCGAGCCGCCGTGTCGACCGAATCATCGTCATCGCCTTCGCTCGTCACGATTTCGTCATCTTCGACCAGCTCTGGCTCATTTTCAAGGTTTTTTTCCTCTGCCATAGGGACGCATTATACAGACGGATTTTCTCCCTGTCAAAATTGGGTCGACTCCCCCGTATTCGAAGTATACGCTTCGATTATGTATGGGAGATTAACGTGCTCCGCGTGTCCAAACGATACCCTTCTATGAAAATGTCACCGTGAGGTGGCATTTTCAGGAGATTAATGCTTGCCGTCAGGTCACTAACTCGCTTACTCTCATAAGTGCCTCCTGGCCGGACTCATGGTTTTGCCTCCTTGCGGTCGGCAAAACATCATTCCGTCTTCGAAGCGCTGAAAAAGGCTCCGGAGGGGAGCCTTTTTGCTAACGCTTCGACCACTGTGGGCGGCGTCGGGCCTTTCGGAGGCCGAACTTCTTGCGTTCGACCGCGCGAGCGTCCCGCTTCAGGTATCCTGCGCGCTTAAGCGGTACGCGGCGGTCAGCTTTCTCCTTCACGAGAGCGCGAGCGACACCGAGCTTGATGGCGTCCGCCTGCGCGGAGAGTCCGCCGCCCTCGACCTTCGCCGAGATCTCGTACGTGTCGATGCCGGCGTTCTCGGTCTCGAGGACTCCGAGAATATTTCTCTGGAGCGCGGGCGCCTTGAAGTACTCCGCCATGGGGCGTCCGTTAATGACGACGCGCTGTGCCGTCGCCTTCACGATGCGAACGCGCGCGGTCGCGGTCTTTCGTCGTCCGATGCCCTCTGTGTATGTCTTTTCCATGATAATGATGCGTTATTCCGTTACCTCGAGGTTATGCATGCGCGGCGTATGGAGCTTGTTCTTCGGAAGCATGCCGGCGACGACGCGTCGGACGACCTCGCCGTAGCCGAGGCGCGTCGCGAGGTGACCAAGGGTCTCGACGCGGCGGCCGCCCGGGAAGCCGGAGTAGCTCTGGAACTCCTCCGTTGCTCGCTTATCGGAGATGTCGAGCTTCGAGGCGTTCACGATCTTCACGACGACCGGCTCGACCGTGTGCTTCGTGAAGTGCGTGGTGTTCTTGCCGAGGAGCACGGATGCGGCCTCCGTCGCGACTCGTCCGAGTCGCTTGCCTTCAGCGTCGATGGTGTATTCTTTCTTATCCATATGCGTTATACGAGCTCAATGCAAGCCTCCGTGCGCCCGGCCGACGTCTGTCCGAGCTTGATAATGCGCGTGTAGCCACCGTTTCGGTCGGCATACCGCTTCGCGACGTCGTCGAATATCCTCTTCACGACCTTCGGGTCGGGCTCGCCGAGGCGAGACGAGACGAGCTTACGCGCCGTCATCGTGTTCTCCTTGCCCTTCGTGATGAGCTTCTCGACGTACGGTCGAAGCTCCTTCGCCTTCGCCTCGGTCGTCGTTATCTTGCCGTGCGTGAGGAGGGACATCGCAAGACCGCGAAGAAGCGCAGTGCGCTGATTCTTCGGCCGGCCGAACGTCCTGTTTTTAACGTGATGCTTCATACGCTATTCCTTAAATCCGAGGTTCATGCCCTTAAGTATCGTCTCGAGCTCATCGACGCCCTTCGGACCGATGCCCTCGAGCTCGAGGATGTCCTCCTTCTTCTTTCGAACGAGACCACCGAGGGTTCTGATGTTCGCGTTCTCGAGGGCGTTCTGCGTTCGGGTCGAAAGGTCGAGGGTCTCGATACGCGTCTTCAAGATATCCGCGTCGACGGACTCAGGCTCGCCTTCGGCCGGGACCGGCTCCGACGGAGCGGGCTCGCGCTTGGGTTCGGTGTCCTGGAAGCCGATGATGGCTTTGAGCTGATGGATCATGATCTCGATCGACTGCTCGAGCGCCTCTCGCGGCGTGAGCGTACCGTCGGTCTCGATGAAGACGCGGAGGCGGTTGTAGTCGGTTCGGTCGCCGACGCGCATGTTCTCGACCTCGTAGTTCACACGGCGGATCGGCGTGAAGACCGCGTCGAGCGCGATGGTACCGATGTCGACCTTCTCCTTCTGGTGTACGTCGCGAGGAACGTATCCGAGGCCATGCTCCACGGTGAGCTCGATGTTGAGCGTCGTTCCCTTCGCGGTGATCTCCGCGATGCGCTGTTCCGGATTGAGGATGGTGATCTGGCTCGGAGCGTCGATGTCACCGGCCGTCACGAGCTTCTCGCCCGACGCCTTGAGCGCGATCGTGAGCGGCGTATCGCCGTGCATCTGGAGCCGGACGCGCTTGAGGTTGAGGAGGATCGTGATGACGTCTTCCTTCACGCCCGCGAGCGTCGAGAACTCATGGTCGACGCCGTCGATCTTGACCTGCGTGATCGCGGCACCCGGAAGCGACGAGAGGATGATGCGGCGAAGCGAGTTGCCGAGCGTGTGGCCATAGCCAGGGTAGAGCCCGTCTATCTCGAAGACCCCCGAGAACTCCTCCTCCTTGATGACCCGCGGCTTCGACGGCAATGTGACGTTGGTTTCAAGCATGGTGTTTGGATTACGTATAACTAAAACGATTATCGGCTGTAGTACTCGAGAACCTGCTGTACGTCGAAGATGGTCTCCGCAGGTTCGTACGACGGTTCGGCTTTCATCTCCCCCGAGAGCTTCTTCGCATCGAGCGTGAGCCACGCGGGAACGGTCGCCGATGCGAGCGTCTCGCCGAGCGTGACGAAGAGCGGCGACTGCTTGCTCTGCTCGCGGACGGACACGGTGTCGCCGATCTTAACGCGGTACGACGGGATATTGAAACGACGGCCGTTCACCTGAATGTGGCCGTGCGATACGAGCTGACGCGCGAGGCGTCGCGTCTTCGCGAGACCGAGTCGGTATACGACGTTGTCGAGACGCGACTCGAGGCGCTCGTTGAGACGGAGGACGGGCTGGGTGCCCGCGGCGACCGCGTCGCGAACGTAGTTCGAGAGCTGCTTCTCTGAGATACCGTAGAGGAAGCGCATCTTCTGCTTCTCGATGAGCTGCTTCTTGTAGTCGGACGTCATGCCGCCGCGGCGCATCTTCTTGTTGCGCGCGCTTCGCGCCTCCGAGAGGGCGAATTTCTGCGTTTGCGTCTTTTCGAAGACCGCTGCTCCGAGACGCTTCGCTATTTTGTATTTCGGACCGATTTTCATATGAGTTATTTAGATGCGTCGAGGCTTAGGGAGTCGTGGGCCGTTGTGCGGGACCGGTGTCTGGTCCGCGATCTTCGTGATGGCGATGCCCTTCGACGAGAAGCCGCGGAGCGCGGACTCGCGTCCCGCGCCGATACCGCGGATGACGACCGAGGCGTCCTTCATACCCATCTGCGCGGCCTTGTCGCCGATCATCTCACCGACCTTCGCTGCGGCGAACGGCGTCGACTTGCGCGAACCCTTGAATCCGAGCGCTCCCGATGAAACGGTGATGAGCGAGTTACCCTTCGTGTCGCAGAGGGTGAGCATCGTGTTGTTGAAGGTCGCGAGCACGTTCAAAACGCCCGAAGCGACCTTCTTCTTCGGCACACGCGTAAGCGCGGTTCCCGTTACGCTTGAGTCTCCTCCCTTCTTTATGATTCGTTTCTTACCCATAGGTCAATAGAATTGATAGTGGCGTTAAGCGGTCTAGGTCTTCTCGAGCTTACGGCGTCCCGAGCCCATCGTCTTCTTGACGCCTTTGAGCGTTCGCGCGTTCGTCTTCGTGCGCTGTCCGCGCGCGGGGAGACGCTTCGCGTGACGGCTGCCGCGGTACGACTTGATGTCCTTGAGACGCTTGATGTTCCCCGTCACCTCGCGCTTCAGCTCACCCTCGATGGTGAACGACTCCACTTTCTCGCGGATGGCGTTCTCCTCGTCGGTCGTGAGGTCCTTCGCGCTCTTCATCGGGTCGATGCTAAGCGACTTGAGTATCGAAACTGCGCGAGAATGCCCGATGCCGTACACCGCCGTGAGGCCGTACTCGAGGTGCTTCGTATCGGGAATGGTGATGCCTGAGATTCTCATGGTTATCCTTGACGCTGCTTATTGCGGGGCTTCTTCTTGTTAATGACGTAGACGTAGCCGCGCCGCCTGACGATCTTGTCGTCCGGGCTGATCTTCTTCACTGATGATCGAATTTTCATACGCTGTGATTAAAGTCGCTTCGTGATGCGGGCCTTGCCGCCGTACGGTTCCGGGACGAGCGCGACACGGTCCCCGACGAGCACCCGGATCTTGAATTTGCGCATCTTCCCCGCGAGGTAGGCGAGGATGGGCTTCTCCTCTCCGTCCAATAAAACTCGAAAAAGCGCATTAGGGAGCGCCTCTTCTACTGTCCCGTAGACGAGATTGTCTTTGTCTGATTGTTCCTGCATCAAACGTCGGAGAGTCTAACAAAGTTGCGCCGATGCGTCAACCCCGGATGCTCCCATTTTAGCGATATTTTAACCTGGCCCGTCACTTCTTGTCGGTGATGGTCGTCACCGCGATGTCGTTCGAGTCGTCGGGGAAACTGCCCTCCCAGAACGGTCTCACCTCGGCCTGTGCGTTCGCGATCGCCGGATAGCTGCCGAAAACGGCGGTCGCTTCTGTCTTTTTCTTACCCTTGAGGTCGTTCTTGAGCTTATTCTCGTCGAACGTCCAGATGAGCCGCGCGTTGCCCTTGAGGAGGAACTCGAGCGAGTCGAGGGTCGAAATGTCGGAGACGGTCGTCGTCGCGGACGTGTACGTGAAGGCGAGCGACTCGGGATTCGGAATGGACACCGCGTCACCCGCGTAGTCTGGAACGGATTGTTTCGCGATGAAGGACGCGAACTCGCTCTCCTTGAACATCGGTACCTGGAGTTTCGCCTTCTCCTTGATGGTCGCGAGCGAATCGCCGTACTCGGTCGATGGGAGCGATTCGAAGGAGACGGCGATGGAGTCGTCGTAGATGATGAATCCGGCCGGACGTTCCTCCTTAAGACGCGCGAGAAGCGTGTCGCGAAGTTCGAGCTGGAGCGCTTGTTCCGCCGTCTGAAGTTCCGCCGGATCGATGATGTATTTCTCGCCTTCGAAGCCGCCCGTGAACGCGATGGTCGATTCCCCATAGACGCTATCGTACTGATCGGTGCCCTTGAGGCCGGGGACGGTGAACTTCGTGGGTCCGATGTTGTACTTCTCTCCCGGCTGGTCGGCGAAGACGGTCGCGACGACGGTTCCGGGAACCTCGTTCCCCTTCGCGTCCTTCGTCACGCCGGGAACCTCGATCGACTCCTTGATGCGGTAGATGAGACCGTCCGGGCTCTCAAAGCGCGTGTTCTTGATGAGACGCTGCGGCAACGTGCTCTTCGAGTTGTAGACGATGATCTTTCCCTCGGCCTGCGTCGCGACGTTCTCCTTTCCCGTCGCCTTGACCTGCTTCTCGCCTGTCGCCTCGAGCGAGAGGAGCTCGTACCCGAGCTCGCCCGCCTGCGGCGTCTTCTTCGCGGTGAAGTCGGCCTGCACGAAGACGTCGCGCGTCTTCGGGTAGACGGTGACGTCGGCGCCCGAGAGCATGACGTTCACGGCGAAGCCGAGCGCGAGGACGACGACGGCGATGACGCTCGTCGTGATGATGCGCTTCTTTCGTGCGCCGTTTCCGTCGACGACGTCCAGGCGCTCGATATCGGAGTCATCGAAGCGAGGCGGTTCCTCCGGCTCGGCCGGTCGCGGCGCTACGTCCATGCGCGCCTTGCGAGACTCGGCCGGCCGCGGAGCAACGGGTTTGCGCGCGCCGGCGGGCCTGATGTCCTGCAGGTTCCACTTTTTAGCCATATGACTAGTATATACTCCCCTCCTTAGACGCGCTTCTCCCCAGCATCGTATTTGTGGAAAAATCTCGCTTCGAGCGCGAGGTACGTATCAGCGCTCTTTCGACCGCCGACCTCCTCGACGAGCCGGCGTTCGATGGCGGTGACCGTCGGCTTCTTCGCGATGACCGAACGAATGCCGATCGTCACCGCGTGCGTGAAGAGGTTCGTGAAGGGGTACTGCGCCGCGAGGATGACGTGCATCGGGAACGCTCTTTTTTCGACGATG
>DASTSP010000071.1:0-4217 GCA_035760625.1 Minisyncoccota bacterium
CGCCTCCTTGTGGTCGGCGAAACATCGCTCCGGCTCTTGGTGGACGTCACTTGAGAATGACGTCCACCAAGCCATACTTCTTCGCTTCATCCGCGGTCATGAAGAAGTCGCGGTCGGTATCCTTTTCGATCTGCGAGAGCGGTTTCCCGGACGCCTTCGCGAGCATCTGATTGAGAAGGTCACGCGTCTTCAAGATGTGACGCGCGGTTATCTCGATGTCCGACGCCTGGCCCTGGGTGCCGCCCCACGGCTGGTGGATCATCACCTCGGCATTGGGGAGGATCGAGCGCTTACCCTTCTTGCCCTGCGAGAGGATGATGGAGCCCATCGACGCGGCGAGACCGACGCAGACGGTCGCGACGTCCGGCTTCACGTGATTCATCGTGTCGACGATCGCGAGACCCGCGGAGACCGAACCGCCGGGGGAGTTCACGTACATCGCGATGTCCTTCTTCGGATCCTCCGCCTCGAGGAAGAGGAGTTGCGCGACGATGAGGTTCGCCATGTGGTCGTCGATCGGCCCGGTAACGAAGATGATGCGCTCCTTGAGGAGGCGCGAGAAGATGTCGAAGGCGCGTTCGCCGCCCTGGGTCTTCTCGATGACCATGGGAACGAGCTGGTTGAATATCGTTTCTTTTTCCATATGCGTCAAATAATACCACCAAATTCGTTAATGGGTTACTCCAAGAAAATCCCGCCGAAGCAGGGAGTTTCCTCACGAGTCATGGGCGGGAAAGATCTTGTTCTTCAGCGAGCTCGCAACAGCTTTTCGGGAACGCGATGACCTCCATTGGCTGGTTTCGCCAGTAGTGTGCGGCATCGTTCCTTCCCATCGCCTCGAGTGCCCGGATAGCGTCCTCCTTGAGGACGAGATGCGCACCGTTCTCATCGAGGGCGCGCAACCGCACGATCGCCTTAACCTGTTCCTCGTGGAGGGGAATGCGACAGCCGATCCAGGCCGCCCTTATGTCCGCCGGCGCGAAGCTTTGGAACGCATGCGTGATGCGAATCACCTTCAACGTCTTCACGTCTCCTCCGTATAGTAGTCGTACGTACCTTCTTCCGGGAAGCTACTTAGTATCGAGGATACGCTCGACCGGCGAATAGTCAACTTGCGGGAACGAGAAAAGAATTGCCCCGCCGTGTCAGGCGGGGAGAATGGTGCATATGGTTTTGGGGAAACGAAAATGGTCGACCGGGTTCCGTCTCCAGTACCAGACGGCATCGTCTTTTTTCGCCGCGATGAGCGCCGCTATCCCGTCTTCGAATCGAACGAAGAACATCGTCTCGCCGAGCGACCGCCACACGGGAGGACCCGAAAAGTTCTGAAGCGCCTGGCCGTCGGTCACGACGATGAGGTCTTTCCATGCCATCGAGACGGGGATCGGCGCCATCCCCTCACGATGGGCGTCGTTTATACGTATACGCATACGCATCTCCTGTGAGTATCCGTTTCGAGAGTACGTCCAAGCGGGCACGACGTCAAGAAATGGCCGGCGGTGCCGGCCATTTCCTATTTCGCCTCTTCGAGTTTCTTCATGACGGCCTCGTTCGCGAGGACCGATTCGACGTACGTCCGGACGCGCTGCTTGTCGGCGTCTTTGTAACGCAGAAGGAGGTTGGCGACCTCGCTCTCGACGAGCTCGGGGTCGGCAGTGATGGCCTCCTTCTTCGCGATCGCGTTCAATACGAGCTGGAGCTTCGCTCGTTTTTCGGCGCTCGGCGTCCACTCGGTCTTCAGGTCCTCCTTCGTCTTCTTGATGTGCGCGAGGTAGTCGTCCATGGTGAGCTGTGCTCGCTTTAGATCCTCCTCCATCTGCGAGAACATCTGATTGAGCTCCGCGTCTATGAGAACTTGAGGGAGTTCCATCGTCGTCTGCTCGATGATGGCGTCGGTTATCTTCGCACGATGGCGAGAGTCGACGTCGCGAGCCTTCTCGATGGTGAGGTGTTCCTTTATCTTCGTCCGGAAATCGTCGACCGAGGTGAACTGCCCGGGCTGTCCGAGACCCTTCACGTACTCGTCGGTGAGTTCGGGGAGGACGATGTCCTCTGGCTTCTCCGCGGACTCCTCGGCATGCTCATGAGCGTGTTCTGCATGGTCGTGGTCATGACCCGCGTGCTCGTGGTCATGCGCGTGCGCCGCCGCCTTCTTCTGGAGGCGTTCGTACGCGATCTTCTGGCGAAGAATGTCGTTGATCTGCGTCGTCACGTCCTCATCGGTGACGTCCTTCGACTCCTTCCCGTCGTTCACGTCCTTCGCGATCTTCATGTAGTCGGGGAGTTCGATATCGGGAACGACGGCGACCGTTATGGCGAATCCGAGGGGATTGTCCTTCGCGAGCTTCGTGAGCTCTATCCGTGGGTAGCCGATGACGTCGAGACCGTGCATTTCGATGAGCGTTGGGTATGCTTCGCCAAGCGCGCGCTCGGCCATCTCGGTGAGAACGGCCATCTCGCCGAGGTGCCGGACGAGGATGTTCTCGGGGACGTGTCCCTTACGAAAGCCGTCGATCGCGACCTCCTTCCCGAGCGCCGCGACCGCGGCGCTCCGATGTCGCTCGAGCTCCGCGTACGGGAGCTCGCCAAAGAGGCGCACCGAGGAGCCGGGCCTTCGCTCGAGCGCTATCGATTTCAGTACTTCTTTTTCCATACCGCGTCAGTGTATACAAGTTCCGCGTATTTGCAACAAAAAACGGCCGCGGCATAGCCGCGGCCGTTTTCGTTCGCACTATTGCAGTTCTCCGTCGATCGCCGTGAGGTCCGCGTCTATCGACTCGAGGTTCGTGCTCTCGAGGTCCGCGTTTATCGCGTCGAGGTCGTCCGAGGGACTCGTCGTGTCGAGGATGGTCGCGTCCGCCGCGGCACGCGGCGTCTCGGGTTCGTCGTTCACGATTGGCGCCGGCGCGACCGCCTCCGAGCCGAGCATCCTGCCCCAGAGATAGAGGCCGCCGAAGATGATGACGAGAACGATGATGAGAATCGCGAGGATGATACCGAGGCGGGTGTGGTGGTTCTCCGCCGCGTCATACCCTTCCGGCATCTTCATCTCGAAGTTGCCGCGTGCGGTGTCCGCAGTTGTCTCCGTGTTGTTCGTAGTGTTATCTGTCATGGTGAAATGATTACTCGCTCGTCGCGGGTGCCGTGGTCGACTCCGGCGCGTTCGACACCGCGTCGCTCACTCCCTTTTCTGCGTTCGATGCGCGGAGCGCGTCCTTGAGGAGCGCGATCGTGTCGCGAAGGAGCGCATGCGTCTTCTTGAGGTCGTCACGTATCGCGAGGATGTTCGTACGGACGGCGCGGAACGATTCCCGGGGCGTCTCGCCGCTTATCGCATCCTTTACGGAACCGAGGGCATCGAGCGCCGTCATCGCCTCGGTGAGCGATGCCTTCGCTTCGGCGAGTTTCGCCTCCGCCGCCGCAGTGTCCGCGCCCGCCGCGCGCATCTTCTCCATGCGCGTTTGAAGCCGCGCGATGATGTCGCCGTAGCGCCCGGTCGCCGCCGTGAGGCGGAGCGAGATGTTCGACGCGAGGTTCACGATACGGTCTTGTACGGCACTCGAGAGCGCGGTGCGTCCGCGTGCGGGCGTCGGCGCGGTTACCGCGCTCTCCGGCGTGACCGCCGGGTCAGGAGCCGCTGCCGCTTCGAGTCCGAAGAGGAGAACGCCCGCGGCGACGGCGAGCGCGTAATAGAGTGCCTTGTGGCTTCGGTCGAGTGTTCTCATGGTGCGCGTGATTATGGGTATATACCTTATATACGCCTAGTATAGAACGGCCGGACCCTCGGGTCCGGCCGTTCTGTGCACAGAAACGCGGTTCGGTCGCGTTACGCCGTCTTTTTCTCGTTGTACATCGAGACGCTCCGCGTAAAGGCGGCCTTCGCCTCGGCAACGCCGTGCCACGCGCCCGTCTTCACCTCCTTGTTCTGTATCTTCTTGTACGTCTCGAAGAAGTGCGTCATCTCCTTCACGAAGTGGGGATTGAGGTCCGTGAGGTCGCGCACTTCCTCGAAGCGCGGGTCGTCGACCGGGACCGCGACGATCTTGTCATCACGGTCGCCGCCATCGACCATCTCCATGATGGCGACGGGGCGCGCCTTCACGAGGATGCCCGGCATAAGCGGATACGTCGTGAGGAGGACGACATCGAGTGCGTCCCCGTCGTCGAAAAGGGTCTGCGGCACGAAGCCGTAGTCGAACGGGTAGTCCTGCGCCGTG
>DASTSP010000072.1:0-7291 GCA_035760625.1 Minisyncoccota bacterium
CCGTCAATGGCGTGAGCACTCACAATGAAGTTGGACCTGATATCCGCATTGATGACGTAACCAAAGCAGCAAGTGTCACCGATACCGATGAGCAGTATTCTTCAGTCACGACTGGCACTACACAAGATTATTATCAAAATAATGGCGCAGTAGTAGACGTCGTAATTCCCGCCGGTACCGTATTTAGTGGCAGTGCGTCATGGGACGGTATAGTGAATCCGCCAACCGTGACGACAGCGGCTCTGGATATTCCGGGATTTGACACCACCGTTACCTCAGCAATTACCATTGGATCAAGCCTTAGCGACCTTACCTTCGACCATGCAGTGCGTCTCAGGTTTGCAGGCCAAGCGGGCAAACATGTCGGTTGGTATAACAGCGCCGGAATATTCACTGAGATAACTGCTGATTGTATTGCAACGGGTGGCGATGATGAGACTGCCCAAACAACACAACTCCCGGCAGCCTCAAGCTGTTCGATGGATGTGGGAAGTGATCTCGCCGTTTGGACCAAACACTTCTCTACATTCGTTACATATACCCAGACGGCTCAAACCCCTGTAGGCAGTCACGGTAAGAAGCAGGGAACGAGGGTACCGAGCTCAAACTTGCGTCCGCGGGTCTCGCTCCTTCCGGTCGTTCCGGTCATACCGGCACCGACCGTCGCCGCATCGGCGTTCTCGTTCCTCCGGAACCTTGGCATCGGCTCGACCGGCGCTGACGTCTCGGAGCTTCAAAAGCGACTCGCCGCTGCGGGACACTTCAGCGGTCCGGTGACGGGTTACTTCGGTCCGATGACCGAGGCGGCGGTCCGCGCCTTCCAGGGTACGTCGGGCGTTCCCGCGACGGGATACGTCGGGCAGCTCACCCTTGGGAAGTTAAACGGCATGGGTGCGTCGGTCGCGGCTTCAACCGCCGACCATTCGGCCGAGATCGTGTCGCTCCAACAGCAACTCGTCGGGCTCCTCCAGGAACTCGCGGTGATGCTCAAGAAGTAATCGTTATAAAGTAGAAAACGCGCCGGAGACCTCCGGCGCGTTTTCGTGCTTTAAAAGTACGAGGAAATCTGGTACGCTGGCCGTCTATGTCGCTCTCTGTAGGGATCGTGGGACTTCCGAACGTCGGTAAATCGACGCTCTTCAACGCGCTCACGAAGAAGTCGGTGCCGGCGGAGAACTATCCGTTCTGCACCATCGACCCATCGGTCGGCGTCGTCGCCGTCCCCGACAATCGCCTCGACACGCTCTCGAAGCTCTCACGCTCGGAAAAGACGATTCCCGCCATCGTCGAGTTCGTCGACATCGCGGGCCTCGTGAAGGGCGCGTCCTCGGGCGAGGGGCTCGGCAACAAGTTCCTCGCGAACATTCGCGAGGTCGATATGATAGCCGAGGTCGTGCGCATCTTCGATGACCCGGACGTCGTCCACGTCTCGGGCGCCGTCGACCCGCTCTCCGATATCGAGGTCATCAATCTCGAGCTCATCCTCGCGGACGCGGAGACGGTCGGGAAGCGTCTTTCGAACGTCGAGAAGGACGCGAAACGCGGCGACAAGGGAGCGCTCATTGAGAAAGGAGCGCTCGAGAAGCTCTCCCAGCACCTCGCGTCCGGAAGGCTCGCGAACCAATGCGCGTTCGACGAGCTCGAACTCCCGTTCGTCGCTCAACTCCAATTGCTCACCATGAAGGCGATACTCTACGTCTTCAATAAGAAGCACGGCGCGTACAATCTCGACGAAACGAACGACGAGCGTTGGTCGGAACTCATGGGCTTCATCGAGGAAACGGGCTCGGAGTACGTCGTCATCGACGCCGGCGTCGAGCACGAGCTCAAGGACCTCGACGAGGCCGATAAGGTCGAGTTTCGTCGCGAGTACGCGACCCTCGATTCAGGCATCGATACGTTGATCCGCGCGGCGTACCATCGCCTCGGGCTCATGTCGTACTTCACGACGGGCGAGAAGGAAACGCGCGCATGGACGGTGAAGCGGGGTTCGACCGGCCCGGAGGCCGGCGCGGCGATACACACGGATTTCAAGACGAAATACATACGGGCGCAGGTCGTCACGTTCGAGGACCTTGTCTCGTCCGGTTCGTTCGCGGCGGCTCGCGAGAAGGGGAAGCTTCGGACGGAGGGAAAGGAATACATCGTGAAGGATGGCGACGTCATCGAGTTCATGATCGCGTAGAGATGACGAATCGATGAAAATCGCCATTGTAGCGGGATGAATTCGCTCGTATACTGTGTGCCTAATCCAAAGTCACATATGAAAACCATCGCCGCAGTCGCGAACAACGTCCTCGAGCACACGAAATACATTCTCCTCGCCGCACTCCTCATTCTCGTCTCGTTCACCATCGGAACGTTCCTCCTTCGATTGTTCGACGTCCACGCGCCGCTGTCGCTCGACGTGAAGCACGGCGTCATTCCGTTCTTCGGCGCGGCGACCGCGTCGATGCTCATGACGAAGCGATTCTCGAAGAAGGACTGACATGCGCTCCTGGTACGTCTACATGCTCCGCTGTAGCGACGGCTCGCTCTACACGGGGGTGACGACGGACGTCGAGAGACGACTCGCCGAACATAAGGCGGGCAAGGTGGGCGCGAAGTACACGCGTTCGCGCATACCGCTCCACATCGCGTACACGGAGACGTGTGCGTCGCGGAGCGAGGCGCAGTCGCGCGAGTTCGCGCTGAAGCGGCTCTCGAAGGCCGAGAAGGAATCGCTCGCGAAACGCGCGCCCAAGAAGAGGCGCGTCCGCCGCTAGTGCTTTGACGAACGGGCCATTATCTAGTACTCTTTTCGCACATCGCCCATTCGGGGCATTTTTCGTTTCATGAACCCACAGGAGACACGCAACATCGCCATCATCGCGCACGTCGACCACGGCAAGACGACGCTCACCGACGCCATCATGCGGCAGACCGGTGCCGTGAGCGACGAGAACGCGACCATGGACTCGAACTCGCTCGAAAAGGAGCGAGGCATCACCATCTACGCGAAGAACGCGTC
Organism: Minisyncoccota bacterium; assembly: GCA_035760625.1. Lineage (GTDB taxonomy): Bacteria > Patescibacteriota > Minisyncoccia > Phycocordibacterales > UBA918 > Damh-18. The sequence continues at coordinate 3,011 of DASTSP010000072.1, forward strand.
GATCGAGTATAAAGGAACGAAGATCAACATCGTCGACACGCCCGGACACGCGGACTTCGGCTCGGAGGTCGAGCGCGTTCTTCGCTCAATCGACTCGGTGCTCCTCGTCGTCGACGCGCAGGAGGGACCGATGCCGCAGACGCGCTTCGTCCTCAAGAAGTCCCTCGAACTCGGCATCAAACCCATCGTCGTCATCAACAAGATCGATAAGCCGGCCGCGGACCCTCACAAGGCCGAGGAGCTCGTTCTCGAACTGTTCCTCGAGCTCGGCGCGAACGACGACCAGGCGAACTTCACGACGGTCTACGCGATCGGCAGGCAGGGCATCGCGAAGCGAAAGCTCGACGATGTGTCGTCTGACCTCACGCCACTCCTCGATACCATCCTCGAGAAGGTGCCGCCCGCAAAGGGGTACGTAGAGGGAGAGGCCCTTCGCGCGCAGGTCTTCAACCTCGGCTACGACAACTTCCTCGGTCGTCTCGCCGTGGCGCGCATCTACGACGGCGCGATGAAGGACGGCCAGAACCTTTTCCTCCTCCACGACGGCGATGCGCCGAAGAAGGGGAAGGTCACGAAGCTTTTCACGTTCAAGGGAACCGAGCGCATCGAGTCGAAGATCGCGTACGCCGGTGACATCGTCATCGTCGCGGGGTTCACCGACGTCAATATCGGCAAGACGTTCGCGGACGTCGATGCCTCTCTGCCGCTTCCGGCTATCGCGGTCGACCAGCCGACCATCGCGCTCGACTTCCTCGTCAACAACTCGCCGTTCGCCGGACGCGAGGGCAAGTTCGTGACGTCTCGGCAGATACGAGAGCGGCTCGAGCGCGAACTCGAGGTGAACGTCGGCCTCAAGGTCGATTTCGGTACGGGTGACATCTTCAAAGTGTACGGCCGTGGCGAGATGCACGTATCCATCCTTCTCGAGAACATGCGCCGCGAGGGCTATGAGCTCCAGGTCTCGCAGCCGCAGGCGATCATCGAGGAGCGTCCCGACGGTAAGTACGAGCCGTTCGAGGAGGTGACCGTCGACATTCCGTCGGAGTACCAGGGCGCCGTCATAGAGAAGCTCGGCCGACGCGCCTTCATCATGAAGGACATGAGCGTCCACGAGAATCAGGTGCGCCTTATCCTCGAAGGACCGACGCGCGGACTCCTCGGCTACCGCGGTCAGTTCGTCATCGACACGCGCGGCGAGGGCATTCTCTGCTCTCGTGTCCTCGGCTTCCGGCCGTACGCGGGAGAGATAAAGAAGCGCCAGTCGGGCTCGATGATATCGATGGCGCCCGGCAAGGCGCTCGGGTTCGCGCTCTGGAACCTTCAGGACCGCGGCGAACTCTACATCGGTCCGGGTACTGAGGTGTACGAGGGTATGGTCATCGGCAATACGTCAAAGGGAGAGGAGATGGAGGTCAATCCGACGAAGGGAAAACAGCTCACGAACATGCGCGCCTCGGGCTCGGACGAATCCATCTATCTCACGCCGCCTCGCGAACTCTCCATCGAGGTCGGCCTTGAGATCATGGCTGACGACGAATACCTCGAGGTGACGCCGTCCTCGACGCGCCTCAGGAAGCAGGTCCTCAAGGAGTCGGAGCGCGTCCGCGCACGCCGCCAAGGCTAGAACGGCAGGCCGAACGGTGGTACACTTCTCGGCATGAAACCGGCATACATCTACGCCGCGCTCGTCGTACTCGTCGTCGGCGGCCTCGTGGCGCTCAAGCAGTTCGGGGGCACGTCGAACGCGGCGGACATGGCGCCGTACGACGACTTCGCGCAGTGTCTCACCGACCACGGCGTGAAATTCTTCGGCGCGTACTGGTGTCCGCACTGCCAGGCGCAGAAGCGTCTTTTCCATAATTCGAAGAAGCTTCCGTACATTGAGTGCTCGACGCCCGATGGACAGAGCCAAACGCAGATCTGCATCGACAACAAGATCACCGGCTATCCGACGTGGGAGTTCGCCGACGGCTCACGCCTCGACGGTGAGCAGACGTTCGAAGACCTCGGTGCGAAGGCCGATTGCCCCGTGCCCCAAGCCGCAACATGATACGCGTCGAGACCATCGAGACCCTTAACGGCATCCTCGCGTACGCCGGCGTCGCGGCGCTCGTCGTAACCGCGCTTCTCATCATCGATATGCGCGGGAAGCGAGCGCTCGCACCGTATATCGTCAAATGGGGTCTTCTCGCGACGTTCGTCGTCGCGCTCGCGGGTACGGTGCTCTCCCTTGTCTACTCCGACGTCTTCGGACTCGTCCCCTGCGGGCTCTGTTGGTTCGAACGCATTATGCTCTACCCGCAGGTGCTCCTCGTCGGTACCGCGCTCATAGTTCGAGAGCGAACGATACCCCGCTACGGCATAGTGCTCTCTACGGTCGGCCTCGTCATCTCGCTCTACCATCACTACATCCAGATGGGTGGCGGCGAGTTCGTTCGTTGTCCCGCGGCAGGCGTCGGTGCGGACTGTGCGAAGCGCTTCATGTTCGAACTCGGCTTCATCACGTTTCCGCTCCTCGGGGCGATCTCGTTCGCGCTTCTCATCGCGCTTTACGTATATCTCCGGCGCGAATACGCCCGTTCCTAACTGCCTTCTCCAGGTTCGTGGAAGGGCTGGACGGGACTCACGACGTTCGGGTTCCAGGTCGCATCGATAGTGCCATGGCGCTTTTCGAACGCCGCGAGCTCGTGTCCCAGATACTCATAGAGCCGCTTCGCGTGCTCCGGTGTGAGCGAGTAGATGGTCGCCTGCGCACCGGACGCGAGCGCCATGACGAAGTATTCCGGGCTATACCCGATTCGTATGTTCTCGCAAAAGAGCTTCGGCGAGTTCTGTAGTTCTTCTGGGTTCATGGCGTGTCGTGTTACCTCGTAATCCGTCCAGTATAGCAAAATCGGGTTTCGGCTTTACAATTCGCCAAAATACCTCACAATTCCTACATGACGCTCCTTATCGGAGTCATTATCATCGTTTTAATAATCGGCATCGGGACGGCTTCGCTCATGGCCGTTCGCCGACAACACGAAACCATGGAAAACACCGCCAAGAACTTCGCGCTCCAACTCGGGGCGCTCATCACGATGTACGTGTCGGTCGTCGCGCTCATCGCGCTCCTCCTTAGCATCATTACGCTCCTCTATCCCGACGTCGCACAGGCGCCCTACGAGCGTACCGCGGCAGCTTCGACCGTCCGCTACACGATAGCGACCCTCATCGTGTTCTTCCCGGCGTACGTCGTTCTCACGCGCGTCGTGAACACGATGCGACGGGCCGAGGCGGGACTGTATCTCGGACTCACGAAGTGGCTCATCTACCTTTCGCTTCTCATTGGTGGAGGCGTGCTCCTTGGAGACGTCGTCGGCGTCGTGAATAGTTTCCTCAATGGCGAGCTCACTATCCGTTTCATACTGAAGGCGCTCGCCGTCCTCATCGTGGTCGGTGCCGCGTTTACGTACTACCTCGCGGACGTACGCGGGTACTGGCGGACGCGTGAGGCTTCATCGCTCCGCTACGGTGCGGCCGTCTCCATCCTCGTCGTCCTCGCGATCGTCTATGGCTTCACGAAGATCGAGGCGCCGAGCGAAGTGCGTGAGATGAACATCGACCGTCAGGAGGTAGCCGATCTCCAGCGCATCGAGATGCAAGTCGAGAACTACCACCAGGTGAACGACGCGCTCCCCGAGAGCCTCACAGACGCGTTCGGATCCCTACCGGTGCCTTCGGCGTCCGCAGGACGCGGTGCGTACGCGTACGAGCTCATGACCGAGGACACCTACCGACTCTGTGCCGACTTCACGTATCCGACGAGCGACGCCGAGCGCTCTCCGTACGAGGTCGTGAACCCCGAGACCGGCGTCACGAAGACGTCATACTCATGGGACCATGGCGCCGGCCGGTGGTGCTTCGAACGTTCGGTCGCCGTACGTCCCGCTCCGGTGAAGTAGCGCCTCTCGACATTCCGTTTTTTCGGGGCATAATACGCAATACGTTTACACGCTTCTTTCCCGTTACCCATGCATAGAAAATACGACCACAAGGAGATCGATGCGAAGTGGCAGAAGGCATGGGATGAGAGCGGTATCTACGACGTCGGGGCGCGCGACCCGAAGCGCGACAAGGAGTACGTACTCGTCGAGTGGCCATATCCCTCGGGGAACCTCCACATCGGTCACTGGTTCGCATTCGCGGTCGTCGACATATACGTTCGCGCGCGGCGCATGCAGGGGAAACAGGTCCTCTTCCCGATAGGCTTCGATGCATTCGGCCTCCCAGCCGAGAACG
>DASTSP010000073.1:0-7392 GCA_035760625.1 Minisyncoccota bacterium
ATCGGTGCGCGGTGCAGGACTTGAACCTACGACCCCCACAATGTCAATGTGATGCTCTACCAGCTGAGCTAACCGCGCGGTGGTGCCAATATACCAGAGCGTCGTACGATAGGGAAGTCCAGGCTATAGTATTGATTTCTCTGAATGTGCCGTGGTATGGTGCGGACAGTACAACAGCGAAGGAAATGCCATGGCGCACACCATAGTGCAGATCGGCACCGTAGTCGGCATCATCGGTATTACGCTCCTCGCTTCCGTCCTTATCGTCGGCTGCTGTCTCGCGCTCCCGTACCTCGGTGAGCGGCTCGCGAAGACGGTATGAAGGGAGGCCCTCGTGCGCAATGCGCACGAGGGCCGGTTTTATGCTAGCCCTTTCTCTTTTGGAAATAAAGCACCCACCACGCGAGCGCGGTCGCGCCGGTCGCGATGGGCGCGAACGCAAGCGAAAGCGTAAGGTAGGTCGCGGTGAACGCCGTGAGCGTAGCCGCGGTCGAGAGACTCGTCCACTTCGATGGTTTGTTCGGTCCGAATATGGAGGGGAGGAGCGCGATGAAGAAGACGCAGTTGCCGACGGTGAGGACCGCGTCTTGCCATGAGATATCGAACATTGTCGCTATTGTACCGTCATTGCCCAACGCATGTAAATTCGGTACTCTACTGCCACGCCTCCATAGTTTAGTGGATAGAACGCGGGATTCCGGATCCCGTAACCGAGGTTCGACTCCTCGTGGGGGCACCATATAAAAGACCGACGGTCGTCGGTCTTTTATATGGTGCCGGGCGGAGCGATGCGAGCCGCTTCAAAAGCGGCGAGGCAGCGAGCCGGGGTCGAGAGTGCTTAGCGAATTGGAGTGTAACGAACAATTCGCTTAGCAACTCGTGACCACATACAAGGGTGCGGAAGAGGAGGGATTCGAACCCTCGATGGGGTTTCCCCCATGCATGATTTCGAGTCATGTGCCTTCAACCACTCAGCCACTCTTCCGTGTTATTGGTGGTGCTCACGAAATGAGCCCCTATAACCTAGCATTTTTTGCCGATTTTCGGTAGTATTGCGGACAATTGAGTCGGGATATGTGAGCGTGTCCCGGGTCGATTCCCGGCCCCATCGTCTAACGGTTAGGACAGCGGGTTTTCAGTCCGTAAATCGGGGTTCGATTCCCCGTGGGGTCATGACATCAGAAAAGAGCGCACGTGAGTGCGCCTTTTCTGTCCATGACCCCAAGCAGGCAACCTTGAGGTTGCCTGCGGCGAGGAATCGAATGACGGAGCGATGTTTACGAGCGAGTCGCGCCCGGTGTTCTTTTGAACCTAGTGAATTAGAAAAGACGGGACGATTCCCCTGAAACAGTCCGCCAGACTGTTTCAGCCCCGTGGGGTCACAAACGAAAAAGTCCGGCGCTTGCCGGACTTTTTCTTCGAGGAATTCTAGTACCCCGAAAACTCTTCGGTGCGGATGTCGTCGTTCGAGACACCCATGTCATTGAGCATCTTCCGCATCGCGGCGACCATGCCGGCCGGGCCTGCGAGGTAGAAGATGGGGGAAGCCGCAAGGTCGACATGCTTCTTCACGAGCGCCTCGTCGATATAACCGGTCGCCCCGCTCCATTCCGCCTTCGACTTCTCCATATCGGTCATCGTCGGGACGAAGGTGAAGTTCGGGTTCTCGCTCGCTTGCCGGGTTAGGCCTTCGAGGAACGTCGCGTCCTCTGGTCGACGGTTCGAGTAGAAGAGGATGATCTTATTGGGGAGCTTCCGCGTCGTCGCATCGTGGACCATCGCATGGAACGGCGTGATGCCGATACCGCCTGCGAGGAATACGGCGGGTCGTGCCGCGTTCTCATGGAGTGTGAACGAGCCGAACGGTCCCTCGACCTCTATCTCCGTACCCTCGCCCATATCGCGAAGGACACGCTTGAACGCGGTGTCGCGCATGCGCGTCGCTATCTTAAGCTCCGGCGAAGATGGGTCGCTCGTAATGGAAAACGCGCGCTTGTTGCCCTCGTCGTCGGTCTCCGGCGGGTTCACGAGGATGAGGTCGAGGGATTGGCCCGCCATGTACTCGAATCCTTCCGGCTTCGCGAACGAGAAGAGCATCGTTCCCTCGGCGACCTCCTTCTTGCCTGTCAGTGTGGTCTTCATATGATTGATGGTGTGTTGTTCTGGTAAATCGTGCAAGTCTTTCTATTAAAATGCATCGGACGGGGTTGCGTCAAAGCATTACTCTCGGAGAGGGCAAAGCTATGAACAGAGCCTTCTGGACCTCGGTCGGGGCCTGTTATCATGAGAGTATGTTCGAATCATTCAAAGCGAGAAGGGAAGTTCTGCCTTCCGTCGAATTCGCGAATTGGAAGTCGGCGGACACGGAGCTCGAAGCGCTAAGCGCGGCAGTGACATCGAAAATGGAGTGGGAGGAAGAGGATGGCGGCGATAACATCCAGTTCACGCCACAAGAGGGCTACGATGAGTCGCTCAAGAATCTCCAAAAGTACCTCGACGGTAAGGGTCTCCGCTATAGTACCGAGGCACTCGCGACAGCGCTCACGGAGACGCTCGGTAAAGGCCCCGAGTACATTGAGACCGTATCCTAGTTGTGCTCCTCGAAGAAAAGCGTATAGTGGAGGCCGTTTAGACAAGGAGGCCATCTCATGCCTATGTTCGTTTCAGTGCGCGCCGCGGTCGCGGGTGTGCTCGAGAAGACCGTGCCGTCTTCGGATCGACCCCACGACGTGCACTACGTCACGCCGCGATTCGCGGAATGGGTTCAGAGCGGCGGAAGGAATCCCGCTATCCTCGAGGGGAACGATGCCGTCCATACGGCGGCGGCGAGTTCCGTTATCTCTCGCTACTTGATCGAGGCGAGCGCGCTCGCCGAGCGGCTTCTCGACCAGGGAGTACCAGAAGAGGTCGCTCTCGGGCTCTTGCCGTACGAGGTTTACGTGCGGCTTGGCCTCGACAAATACGATAAGAAGCTGTGACACGAAGGACCCTGCCCGGGGTCCTTCCTTTGTATTTCGAACTGGTTTTCCAACATGCTTTCCCCCAGCGATATGAACGGCGTTGTACACAGTCTTATCAACAGGATGGCCGATTTCCTACTTCTTTGAGGCCGTTGTGCGGCTACTTGACGGCAGGAACTGGGAGAGGGAAACTATACATGTCTTTCGAGTGTGGTGAATTTCTTCACATACATCGTACCCGTCATAGGGTGCTAAGGCTCGGGGGACAAGCTCTACGTTGTAAGAAAAACCGCTGAGCCGTCAGCGGTTTTTCTGTGGCCTACGACAGCTTCACGATATATCCGCGCCAGAGTTCGTCGCCGATGAACCCCTTCAGTTTCGAACGCTTGAGTATCGTCCATCCACGGTCGCGTAGGTACGCTCGCTGTTCCGTTTCCGACACGAGCGTGAAGTGGCGTGGGTCAGTGTGCTTTCGGTCCCCACTCGGGTGTTCGACCGGAAGTGTGAGATATCCGACCGCACCCGGTCGCATGAGTCTTTCGATATTGTGGAACGTCTCGTCCCATAAGTCGCGCGGCACGTGCATGAGGACCGCAGCGGCGACGAAACCGTCGAACTTCTTTTTAGGCAAGGTTTTCGCGTCCGCGATATTCCCTCGGAGGAATCGAAGTCGCGGGTATCGTCGCCTCGCTATTTTGAGAAAACTTTCGGAGATATCGAGCCCCGTGTATCGAAGGTGTCTCCCGATACCGAGAAAGAGCGGGACGAGAATGCCGCCCGCACATCCTATGTCGAGTACCTCGCTTCCATTGCGAAGTAGGGAAGCGAGACGGGTGAATTCCGCTTCATGGTGGAAGGAGTTCGTCTTCCTCGCCGTCCACTCGTTCGCGTGCGAGTCGTAGTAGCGCTTCGTCGCTCGTATTTCGGATGACGGCCTACTTCGTCTTGAGGTGGACATAGATGTCTTCGAGAGCGGTCACTGCGTTTCCGGCGGAAATGTTGTTTTGATGGTACTTGATGTTCGTACAATCGCCGGCTGCCCATACGCCCGATGTGCTCGTCGCTCCGGTCCATGGGTCTATCTTGATACGACCCACCTCATCGAGTTCGACGAGACCGGCGACGCACTCGGTCGTGGGGACGAGGCCTATCTCTACGAAGATGCCGGCGACGGGGAGCGTCTGCGTCGTGCCCTCCGCGTCGTCATACACGACGCCGGTCACGAATCGGTCGCCGACGACCTCCTTTATCTTCACGTTCTTCACGGCCTTCATGTTCGGGTGCGCGAGCACCTTTTCGACCGTAACGGGGTCCGCTCGGAAATTCTCGCTCCGGTGGAGGAGCGTCACGCTCTTCGCATACGCGAGGAGTTGAGCCGCCGATTCGAACCCCGCATTACCGCCGCCGATGACGGCGACGTCCTGTCCCGCGAAGAGAGGACCGTCGCAGGACGCGCAGTACGTGAGACCCTTTTGGTCGTACGCCTCTGCGCCGGGCACCTCGAGCTTTCTTCGCGTCGAGCCTGTCGTTATGAGGAGCGTTTTCGCCTCGTAGGAATCCCCGTTGTCGAGCGTCACCTTGAAATGCGCATCAGCGAGCTTCTCGACCTTCACTGCCGTACGGCCCGAGACCACGGTAAGGACATCGTCTGCGTACGCGCGGAGGTGCCCCTCGAGGTTCTTCGCGAGGTCCGAACCGGATATGTTCTTCGTGCCGATCCAGTTCTGGATATCGGTCGAGACGGTGCTCTGGCCACCCCATTCCTTCGTGATGAAGACGGTCGCAAGCTTTTTCCGAGACGCGTAGACGCCTGCGGCGACGCCGCCGGGGCCCCCGCCGATGATGATGAGATCGTGCATATGAGTTCGGTACGAGTAAAGTCCGTCCATTGTATCCCAGAAGGTAGCAAACACCAAAAATGCCGGCATGGCCGGCATTTGTAAACACAAAAATTATTTTAGAGACGGAAGGCAGGAACGGCCTCTTACAGAGGCAGTCCACTCATTGGCTCTTTTGCTTCGTGTTTCCTCGCAAAAGTGCTCAATGAGTCCGCGGTGCCCTCATTTCGTCCACCAAAGCACAATTACTTGAGCTTTGATCTCCTCAAGAAAGCGGGCACCGCGCCCCAGTCGTCGTCCGGCTCCTCATCGATCATGTCGACGGGCTTCGGCTCCTTCTGAACGGGCGCTCGTTCTTCGCGAACTTCTCTCGCGACGACGGGCTCGTCCTTCACCGGTTCGGGCTTGCCGCCGCCGATAGAATTGAATATGCGCCCGCGGAGGTCCTTCTCCTCGGTCGCGGGAACGGTCTGTCGCTCCTGGATGCGCATCGAACTTGGGACGCCATGGAGCTCCATCTCCGGGAACCCGGTCGCGATGACGGTGACGCGGACCTCGTTCTTCTTAAGCTTGTCGTCCTTGATCGCACCGAAGATGACCTTCGCGTGCGGGTCGATGGACTCGGTGATGACGCGTGCCGCGTCCTGTATCTCGAGCATGCCGAGGTCGTCGCCGCCCGCGATCGCGAAGAGAACGCCCTTCGCGCCCGTGATCGATACCTCGAGGAGCGGAGAGTTGATCGCGCCTCGAGCCGCCTCTTCAGCGCGCTTCTCGCCGGCGGAGACGCCGACGCCCATGAGCGCGGATCCGGCGTTCTCCATGACGCTCCGGATATCGGCGAAGTCGACGTTGATGATACCCGGCATCGTGATGAGGTCCGAGATGCCCTCGACCGCCTGCTTCAAAACGTTATCGCAGAGCTGGAAGGCCGCCATGACGCTCGTCTCCCGGTCGACGATCGCGAGGAGCCGATCGTTCGGGATGGTAATGAGGGCGTCGACCTCCTTCTTCAGTTCCTCGATGCCCTGGAGCGCGAGCCGCATGCGCTCCTGTCCCTCGAAGAGGAACGGCTTCGTGACGACGCCGACGGTGAGCGCGCCGGTCTCCCGTGCGATCTTCGCGACGACTGGTGCCGCACCGGTGCCGGTGCCGCCGCCCATGCCGCCCGTGATGAAGATCATGTCCGAACCCTTGATCGCGTTCGCGATCTCCTCGCGCGTCTCCTCCGCCGCGCGACGTCCCATGTCGGGGTTGCCGCCCGCGCCGAGACCGCGCGTGAGGTTCTTGCCGATGTTTATCTTCTTTTTCGCGAGCGAGTGGTGGAGGTCCTGTGCATCGCTGTTGATGGCGATGAACTCGACGCCCTTCACCTTCGCGCCGACCATGTAGTTCACGGCGTTGTTACCCGAACCTCCTACGCCTACGACTCGTATCCGTGCAAACGATTCGACGTCGGTCTCGATCTTTTCCATAGCTAAATAAATTTGCGAGCTACCTCCACGGCCGCCCCCTGCTAATGCTTGCGAGTATCATACAGGCGCCAAAAACATCTGTCACTATATTGACAAAAGTGAGTTTCGTGCGATTGCCGAACGACCGCCATGTGGTCGTTTACGGCAGGAATTGCTTGAACCAATTGAGGAGCGTGTTGCCGGTCGTCCGCGCGAGGTTGATACCGCTCTCTTCTTCCGTACCGGTAATACCCCAGATGCAGAGGCCGTAGCCGACGGCCCATGTCGCGTCGCGTACCTTGCCGTTTTGGCCCGGATCGAGGAGCGCTATCTTCGAGGGAAGGCGGAGCGAGACGCGTGCGAGGTCTTGTATCATCGCGATCGACGAGCCGCCGCCGGTGAGGATGATCCCGGCGGGAAGAAGGCCGTCTCGCTTGATCTTCCGGAGGTGCGCGTCGATGAGCTCGAAGATATCGGTGAGACGCGCGCTCACGATCTCGTCGAGCTTCTTCTTCGAGTAGGGTGTCTGCGACATGCCGCCGCGCTTTATCTTCTCTGCTTCGTCGAGGGTGACCTTGAGGCCGAGCGCGATGTCGTTCGTGATGTCGTTCGCGCCGATGGGGAAGACCTTGAGGGAGACGGGGATGCTGTTCTCGAAGACGACGATGGAGACGGTCTCCGCACCGATGTTCGCGAGGACGCAGCCAGCGCGTTTCTGGGCCTTCGTGAGCATGACGAGGCTCCCTGCGATGGGCGAGGCCATGACGTCATCGACCTTGATGCCGATCGACTCGATGGCGCCGACGAGGTCGTTGAGGTGCTGTTCGAAGGCCGTGATGAAGAGAACGTCGACCTCGAGCTTCGTGCCCTTGAGGTCGTGCGGTCGGCCGTGGACCTTCTCTCCGTCGACCGTGTAGGAGAGCGGTATCGCGTGGATGATCTTCCGGTTCGGTATCCTGTCCTGGATGGACTCTTCGCTCGCCTGGATGGCCTTGTCGATGTCGACTTGCGTGATGACCGAGTCGGCGCGTGAGGTGATGGCCTCGCCGCGCGAGTGTATCTCGTCGACGCCGATGCCGCCCATGGAGATATACGCGCGTTTCACCTTCACGCCGCTCGCCTTCTCCGCTTGCGCGACCGCGT
>DASTSP010000074.1:0-2475 GCA_035760625.1 Minisyncoccota bacterium
GCCCGCCCATCATGGACGCGGCCCTCAAGGACGAGGGGGGTCTCTACGGTGCGATGGTTTTGATGAAGCAAAAATTAGAACACGAAAAAGAATAAACGTCAAGTAATTTTGCCATTTACATGGCGCAAAATAAGACCATCGACGATATTTGACGCACTGGGAGTAACATTGTGTAATTTGCAATTTGGGGGGCCGGTGGTATAATTGTCATCGACGGTTTAGGCCGTTTTTTGTATAGCGAAAGGCTATACAAGTAGCGCACGTTCGGTTCGTACACGTTCTGTCTAGGCAGGCTGGCACGGACCCCTCGCGCGCTATTTTGTTGGATAAGACACTTGGCTTATATTATCGAGCTTAATCACAGCGGTCATCGCTGTATCGAACATGGTTCCGGTGCCCGCGGTCGCGGACACCGCGTACGGGCACATTGAAACGAATGACGCTACGGTCGTTGAGGCAGCTCCTCGGAAGGGGAGCCTGGAGTCGGACGTCGAAAAGGCGGTCCGTTCCTACTTCAAGGATGTACCGGTTCTGATCCAGATCGCTCGCTGTGAGTCGACGTTCCGACACACGCTGCCTGACGGATCGATCCTCCGAGGAAAAGTTGACCCCGCCGACGTCGGTGTAATGCAGATCAATACGCGTTACCACGGCGCAAAGGCGAAGTCCCTCGGTCTCGATCTCACGAACCTCTACGACAACATGAAGTTCGCGCGCGACCTCTACGAGGAACAGGGCACGAAGCCCTGGAAGGCCTCGTCCGCCTGCTGGTCGAACTCCATCGCGATGCGGTAACCTACCGACGAACGAGCCTCCCTTCGGGGAGGCTTTTTCGTGCGTGGCGAAAGGGAGGGGGACAGGGTATCATACGTCCGTATGCGCTACTGGCTTATGAAGACGGAACCGTCCTGCTATTCGATCGACGACTTGAAGCGCGAGAAGGTCGGTATGTGGGATGATGTACGAAACTATCAGGCTCGGAACTTCATGCGCGACATGAAGCGGGGAGACCTCGTCCTCTTCTACCATTCATCGACGGACCCGACGGGAATCGTCGGCGTCGCGAAGATCGCGAGAGAGGCGTACCCCGACCCGACGCAGTTCAACCGTCGCTCGTACAAGTACGACCCGAGATCATCGAAGAACGCGCCTCGCTGGGATGCGGTCGACGTTCGGTTCGTCGAGAAGTTCGGCGAACCGCTCACGCTCGCCGAACTCAAAGACGACCCCGTGTTCTCCGACATGCTCGTCACGAGGCGCGGCAACCGCCTCTCCGTCATGCCCGTCTCTGAAACGCACGCGAAGCGAGTCTTGAACCTTCGTTCGAAAGGTAAAACTCCATGAAAGCGATACCAGGTAAACGCTATCGACATTACAAGGGAGGGGAGTATACCGTCCTCGCGGTCGGGCGCATGGAGACGAGCCCCGACGAGGAATACGTCGTCTACCGGATGGAGTACGATACGAACGATCTCCCGAAGGGAACCGTATGGCTCCGCGCACGGGCCGTGTTCGAGGAACGTACGGTCGTCGACGGTGTAGAGGTCGAGCGATTCACCGAACTGGCATGAAAATAGGATTCTTCGATTCGGGGCTCGGCGGCCTTACCATTCTAAAAGCGGTGCGCGAGCGCATGCCGAAATATGACTACCTCTTCTTCGGGGACACGGCGAACGTACCGTACGGCGAGAAGAGCGAGAGCGAGATATTCGAGCTCACGAAAGCCGGGGTCGTGAGACTCTTTAACGAGGGTGCCGTCATCGTCATCGTCGCGTGCAACACCGCATCGGCCGAATCCGTGCGTAGACTCCAGGACAGCATCCTCGAGGGCGTGTATAAGGATAGGAAGATACTCGGCGTCATCATCCCGACCGTCGAGGAGCTCGAGGCCCTGGGCGCGAAGCACGTCCTCCTCATAGGAACGGAGCGAACCGTGAAGTCTGAGAAGTACACTCGTGAGCTCATGCGCCTCGCCCCGGGCGTCGTCCTCGACTCGCGGGCGACCCCGGCCCTCGTTCCCATGATCGAGGCCGGTGACATCGCTGGCGCGGCGCACGTCGCTCTCGGCCTCATCGACCACATGAAGGGGAGGGTGGACACGCTCGTCCTCGGTTGTACGCACTATACGGTCCTCAAAGAGCTCATCCGGAAGGCGCACCCCGACCTTAGGGTCATCTCGCAGGACGATGTCATACCCATAAAGCTCGAGGAGTACCTTGGCCGTCACGCGGAGATTAAGCGGAAGCTCTCGCGACGGGGGACCGTGACTGTCATGGAAAGCAAAGATGCGCCGGTGTCCGAGTTCAAGCGAGACCTCCTTAAGAGCCTCGGGGAATAGGCCATATCGAAATACCCTGCGTGTCGCACAATATATCTTTTGCGACCTATTATATACTGGGCCACTTCCCTACATATCGAAATTTAAAAAGACCGCACACGCGGTCTTTATCTCAACAAATCGGTGGAGTGAGGGTC
>DASTSP010000075.1:0-3969 GCA_035760625.1 Minisyncoccota bacterium
GTCGTTCTCGCCCCGGAGGAGCTCCTTCGCGCGCGCGGGGGCGTCGCCGCGCTCGTTCTCATGCGCTTTAGTGTGCATCGCCTTCCACGTCGAGCCGAGGTAGACCGTGTGCTTCCCGAAGCGCTCGTCGAGACCGTCTACCGTCGCGTAGACGGGCTTCCACTTCTCCGCGGAGGCGACCGACCCGAAGAGATCGAGCTGGAGCGCGTGCTCGGGCCCTAAATCCATGAGGACCGCGCCCGTCGCGCGGTAGGGTGTGCCTCGTTTGAACACCTTATGAAACGATTCGCGGGCGAGGCGGACGAGCTCATGGGGCGCAGAGAGCGGTGCGGCGAGCGAGAGTTCGAGACCGCGGTAGCGGAACTCCTGCGTTTTGAGGAAATAGAAGAACTTCTTCGGGGCGAGTCCGTGCCGTCTCGCCTTGATGCACGCGTTCTCGATGTTCTTCGAGAGTTGCGAGAAGACGAACGATTCGTCGGCCGAGGGGGGCGTGAACGTCTTCGTCTTCGAAATGCTCTGGTAGTCGTGCTTCGCTTCGGTCGTGAGAGGATAGACGAACTCGCCATTCAGTTCCTCGTATATCTCGCGGTAGGGTTTGGACATGCGTGCATCGATCCATTCGCGCGGCTTTCGGGCGTACTCGAGGGCGGTTAAGACGCCGTGGGCGTTGAGAAACGCGGCCGTCTGCGGACCGATGCCCCATACCTTCCCGACGGGCAGTTCCGCGAGATACGCTTCGATGGAACGGCCGGGAATGAAGACGAGACCGGAAGGCTTTCGCCACTTCGAGGCCACTTTCGCGAGGACCTTGTTCGGCGCGAGGCCGACCGAGAAGGTCATGCCGAGCTCGCCGTCGAGCTCGCGCTTCACGCGGAGGGCGACGTCCTCGTACGACATGCGGAGCGCTCGTCGCATGCCGGTAAGGTCGGCGAAGCATTCGTCGATGCTGTACTCCTCGACCTCGGGCGTGTATCTTCTCACGATGTCGTACATGCGCATCGAGAAGAGGCTGTACGTCTCGTAGTCGGAAGGGACGATGACGACCTCGGGGCATATCTTCCGTATCTCGGAGAGTCGCATGCCGCGGGTCACGCCCATCGCTTTGAGGTCGTACGTCATCGAGGAGGCGATGCCGCGCTCTTTGCCGGTCACGACCGGCTTTCCGCGGAGCGACTGATCGACCGCTATCGCGCACGAGGCGAAGAACGAGTCGCCGTCAACGTGGAGTATCGCGCGCGGATAGGAAGCGAGGCTCCGCATACTAGTACTTCCGGACGACCGCGGTCACGATGGCCTCGACCTTGAGTTCGGCAGTGGGATAAATGGGCTTGTACCGCTTGTTCGCGGGCTCGAGCCATACCTTCTCTCGTGACTTCCGGTAGTACTTCATCGTGTACTCGCCGTCGACCTCGGCGATGACGATGTCGCCGTGCTTCGGCGTTCGTCCGCGCTCGACGAGGACGAGGTCGCCCGCCATAATGCCCGCGTCCATCATCGAGTCGCCCTTCACGTGGAGCATGAAGGTCGCCTGCTTGTTCGTAACGAGGTATTCGTCGAGCGTCATCGTATCGAGAAGTTCCTCTTCAGCCGCGGAAGGGAAGCCCGCCTCGACGACGCCGAGAAGCGGCACGCCGGCATCGAACTTCGCGGGAACCAGTTTTCCGGTCTTGTCCTTCGCGATGCCGCCCTCGGCGATGAGCTTCTTCACCGCGTAGTGCGCGGCGCTCTTCGAGCGATACCCGAGGAGGCCCATGAGCTCTTGGTAGCTCGGCATGCGGCGTTTCGTCTCGTAGAACTCGCGGATCTTTTGGAGCGGTGTCATAGAGCAAGTATATAGAACGTTCGTTCTAATCGCAAGGCGAAAAGAACTGCCCTCGGGGAGAGCAGCTTTTGGGTTTTATTCCCAGGCGAACTCGTTTTTCGTCGCGGAGAAGATGCCGCGCTTCTTCGATATTGTCACGCGAAAGCGATCGCCATCGAGGGGTACGACCTCCTCACACTCGACCGGAACGACTTCTTCCATGGTCTCGAGCGAAAAGATACCGAACCGTCCTCCAGCCTGGACCCGTACGAGCTGGCCAGAGAGTTGCACGATGGAATCGAATTCGTTGTAGAGGTCAGGTACTGTCTGAATGTCCCGCATGCGCGACCCTTTCCCTTATTATGTCCTGCGCGTTCAGTATATCACTCACGCATTAACTTCTCGTGAAGATTTCAGTACACGATGAGCGTGACGACCGCGGAGAGAAGCATGAAGAAGCCCATGATGTAGAGGATGACCTTCATACCCTACGAGTAGCATGACGGCGGTGATGGAGAGATGAACGAAAAACGACTCCGTCGTCGACGGAGTCGTTTTTATTTAGAGGTGAGCGGACCAAACGATGGTGCCCGCAATGAATGAACAGGCATATCCTGGGCCGCACATTCTCCAGAGAAGAACTATGACGACTATGGATACGATCTGACGCGGGACCGCCTTCCTATCGAACGTTATCACCTCGCGAAGCATAGAACCCTCCTTCAAAGACTGGCAGGATAGTACACTATATTTCTATATCCGTCATGCGAACGATTACGCGGATACAAAAGAGCAGGCAAGGTCTTCGAATCCTCCAACAGAGTGTCAACAGATTCGATCCTTACAGGATCAGTACACCTTGTCACTATTTTGTTTCGCTTCACTCACAAAATAGTAGGCAAGGTCTTCGAATCCTCACGCAAGCTCTCCCAGAGCTTGCTCCCGGCACCCAAATTTAAAAGCGGCCAGAAGCCGCTCTTAAATTTGTGCGCCGGGGAGGATTCGAACCTCCGTAGGCCGAAGCCGACAGATTTACAGTCTGTTGTAATTGACCACTCTACCACCGACGCGAGAATCTTGATTTTGCAAGAACGCTTCCGCTTCTATGGGCGTTCGACCGCCCTTCCACCTTGAGTCTGTTCGCATATGCTCACAACGACTCATCTGCTCACATCCGTTCGCAGACCGGATAAATCGTAAAGAAGTTTACGATTTCTCCACTCTACCACCGACGCATTTTTGAACAGGGTATAAAGTACCACAATTCACCGTTTCGCGGAAGGGTAGTGTCTCCCTATGCTACTATTCGAATATGTCGAAGAGGAGTTTCATCGCGTTCGTATTGGGATTCGCCCTCGTTGTCCTCCCTGGCGTCGCGCTCGCGAATATCGTCCCGTGCGATGGTCCGAATTGCCGCGCCTGCGATCTCGTCCAGCTCGGTCAGAACGCGCTCAAGTTCTTCATCGATGCGATGGCGCTCATCATCGCCCTCGTGTTCGCGATAGGCGGTCTCAAGATGGTCCTCGCGGGCGGAAACGAAGGACAGATCGCGAGCGCCAAGTCGATGATGACGAATTCCGTCATCGGTTTCATACTCCTCCTCTCCTCATACCTCATCATCGACACGATATTGAAGACGTTCGTCACCGGTGCCGACCTCGGTCCGTGGAACGAGGTGAAGTGCGAATCAGCGCCACCGGTCACGCCGACGGGAACGCCTCCGCCGGTGTCACCGGTGACACCGGCTGCTGGAACGTATACCGACGCTGATGCTCGTGCCGCGCTCGCGGCGGCCGGTATCACCGTCAATAAGACCGAAGCGCAGGGGACCTCCCTCAACGGCATGCGGACGGCCACGATACAGGACGCCATCGACCTAAAGCACGACTGCGACTGCACCGTCGTCATAACGGCAGGAACCGAGAGCACGGGCGGACACGCCGAAGGCACGTACAGCCACGAGAGCGGGTATAAGTACGATATGCGCGTGAACGACAGACTCGATGGGTACATTTACAGTAGCTATGACAAGATCAAGACACGGAGCGATGGTGCAGAGCAGTATCGCAATCCGAAGGATGGTACCATTTACGCGCGTGAAGGGGATCATTGGGACGTTTTAGTCCCACCTAGTTGACCCGTCGTAGCCTTTCTCGTAGGATGGTTTG
>DASTSP010000076.1:0-24133 GCA_035760625.1 Minisyncoccota bacterium
CTCGCGGCTCGAGCATCATGACCATCTCGCCGTACGGGATGACACCGAGCTCGGAATCGAACTCGACCGTCGGATTTCGAAACACGGGCACCGCGATGCTTCGCGCGTACATGATGGTGTTCTTCGCGGCGACCGCGGGCTCTCGTCGCTCCGTATGGAGGATCTCCTCGATGCTCCGGAAGGTATGCGGTCCATCGTCCGCGAGTTCAGCCTCCTCTTCGGAGGGGGTTTCGTACGCCGGTTCGGTCGTCACCCTGGTTCCGTGCCGCGGGAGCGCAAGGCTCACGACGCGAACGGAGACGTCGACGACGCGGTCGAAGAGAGTATCGATGACGGAGACGACTGCTGCCATGCCATCACTATAGCATCGCCGAAACGGAGCGACCATTGACGGAGCGCGGCGTACTCTGCCGAATCGGTCTTACCTGGCGCGCGGCCATATTTCGGCCGCTTTCGGGTACACCTTCGTGAGCGGGTGCCCCACGCAGTCATGCCTCCTCGCGGGACAGTAGTCCCGCCCGTAGTGGACGAGCCGATGGTTGAACCCCCACCACTCGGAGCGCGGCATGATGGAGAGAAGATCGCGCTCGATGCGAACAGGATCGCGAAAATCGCTAAGGTCGAACCGGATGGCGAACCGTCGGACATGGGTGTCGACGGCGATCCCCTCGTGGACACCGAAGGCATTGGAGAGAATGACGTTCGCCGTCTTCCGCGCGACGCCGGGGACGCGAAGGAGCTCCTCCATCGTCCGTGGCACGTCCCCGCCGAACTCGTCTCGCACCATCGCCGCGGCGGCGCGTATGTTCTTCGCCTTATTTCGGTAGAAACCGCACGAGAAGATATCGCGCTCAAGCGCTCCCTGTGAGACACGGGCGTAGTCGTCGACCGTACGATATTTTTTGAAGAGCTTCGCGGTCGTCGCGTTAACGCGTTTGTCCGTGCACTGCGCGGAGAGCATGACCGCGACGAGAAGTTCCCAATCGTTCTCATGGTCGAGCGCTATCTTCGGTTCGGGATAGAGCCGCCGGAGGACGCGGTTCATGGCACGCACCCGCTTTCGACGTTCTTCACGCTGTTTCTCGGTCATCGCGCAAGTATAACAAAAACGCGAGGACGCACGCGCCCCCGCGTTCTCTGTTCGTAACCAACCTATGAGTTACACAGCGTGCAATGGCCCTTGTGCGTGATGACCTCGTAGATGGCCGAGAGGCCGACGAGGATGTACACCACCTGCGTGACCGTTCCCGTCCCGAAGATAACCTCGACGAGGTTGATATCGAACGCGACGAGAAGCCAGTTCAAACCTCCGACGACGAGGAGGACGAACGCCACGATGTGCAACAATTTGTTGTTCATCTTGTAGGTT
This sequence comes from Minisyncoccota bacterium, assembly GCA_035760625.1. Classification (GTDB taxonomy): domain Bacteria; phylum Patescibacteriota; class Minisyncoccia; order Phycocordibacterales; family UBA918; genus Damh-18. The sequence goes on from DASTSP010000076.1 coordinate 1,370, forward strand.
ACTAAGACTTATAACGTCTTCATAATTATATCACCCAAAGAAGAGGGCGGAGCGGCCCTGGGTATAACCCTAGCCCCGGATGGCGCGGTAGACGAGCGTCATGAACGCGCCGAAGGTCACCATGGCAAGCGCGAACGCGGCGAGTCCGCCGACGTACGGCACAAGCGGCAAAAGAGCGAAGAGGACGCTCCCGAGAAACGCCGCCGGAAGCGAAAATGGCGGCCGCTTCAAGACGTGGACACCGACGTAATGCCCGACGAGAACGCCGGCGGTGAGGAGCGACCCGATGAGCGCGGTAAGATACGCGACGAAAAGCGCGACGCCAAGAACGCCGCCGATCACGCTCACGATGAGTATCGAGGAGACGAACGGCACGAGGATGAGGGACGCGATGCCGATGAGCCCCGACTGGCCGAGCGACGTCGATGCGACCTCGACGACGCGAGCGACCTTCGCTCGGCCGACGAAATAGAGGGACATGGTCGCGAAGACGAGCATGAACACGCCCGCGAGGTACGTCCGCGCGACGCTCGCCGGAACGTCCTTCGGCTGGACGTCGCTCCGGTGGACCGAACCACCGACGTGCGCGTTCTGCGCACGGGTAAGCTCGCTCTCGCTCTCGTACGAAACGTCGCCCGCAATGTCGGCGTTATCGCCGAGGGTAAGGTTCGATTTCGTCTCGAGCGATACGTCCCCGCCCACCTTCGCGTTGATGCGCGCGGTCTCCGCGCTTCCGTGGACGCTCCCCGCGACGGGTCCTTCGACGGTAAGGTCACCGCCCATGAAGATGACATCCCCACCGACGCTCGCGGTCGAGAGGACGGTGAGCTTGCCGCCGAGGACGACGACGTCGCCCTTGACCGACTTTCCGAGCGTGACGTCGCCGGCCACTACGCGGAGGTCATCGCCGACGTCACCATGTACCTGGACGGTTCCGCCGAGAGCCGCGAGGTCGGAGCCTATCGGCGCGTTCACTGTCACCGTCCCTCCCGCGACGTACGCGTCGTCCTTCGCGTCGCCGGAGACGGTCACTGACGGCGCGAAGCCGTAGAAATCACCGCTTAAGACCTGCGCCGCGTCGATCGAGATGTTCTCCCCTGTCCGAATGATCGGTCCTGCCGCGAACGCCGGGAGGGCGAAGAGGAGCCCGAGCGCGATGATGATGGTTCGTTTCATAGGATAGAGTATAGCGCCTTTACGGCCGTCCGCCACCTATTTCTTGAGGCATGGGAGGAGCTTCACGGACTCAAGGGGCGTCGGCGCGGCGCCGCCCATGAGGTCGTTCACGCGGTCCGCGCCGATCGCATCCTCAGCGCACGCGACCATTTCGGGAGTGATGGTGATGGACGCGTCGCCGAGCCCGACCGCGTCGAGCGCCTTCTGCTGCGTCTTTGAGAGGTCCGACGCCTTCACGGTGATCGGCTCGGTCACGGTCGGTGCTTCAGGCGTCCCCGTCGCGGCGGCGGGCGTCGATGTCGCAGTGACCCCATGAGTTTCCCTATCAAGCGTCTGGACGGTGTACCAGACGAAGACCCCAGCGCCGATGGCGATGAGCAGAAACGCGATGGCGGCGATGAGCGCGAGTTTCCCGATGTTCATACGGAGGGTGCGTTAGCCATGGTAAACGATCGGTGATTGCATGAAATACGCTGCGACGAGAACGGCGGCGACGAGCGCGATGAGGATGAGGAGCGCGTAGAGCCGAGGCCGCGAGAGCTCCCACTCGCCGTCGTACCAATTACGGACGAAGAGGAACGGAAGGATGAAGCGGATGATGTCCATACGTTCAGTATACGCTACGTCGAGCTCGAGAAAAGCTGCTTCCCTCGTTCCCACATCTCCGGGTGGCCCTGCTTTTTGAGCCAGTACCACCATTCGCCGCCCCAGAGGAACTGCGTGTCGTAGCGCGTACCCTTCGCGTAGTCGATGATCTCATCGAACTTCTCGAGATCCATGCGCGAGAATTGCGTCTCGAGAGGCGCATCGACGACCGGGGTGAGAAGCCAGGGCTCGAGCTCGAGCTCGATGAGGAAGGTCTTCTTCTCCCCGTAGAGGAGCGCCATGACCTTCTCCTTCGCACGGTAGAACCACGGCGGGAGGACCGTCTTGAACTGACCGAGTTGCGGATTCCAAAAGTATACGTAGACGCTCGTACCGAACGCATCGCCGTTCTCGTACGCGCCTCGCCACGTGCCGAGATTTCCGCTATCGGTCACGAGGACAGGCCGCGTCGGGTCGAGCGTGTGAACGAGCGCTATCTCCTCTTTGAGGAAATCCTCATCGAGGTCGCCGCAGTACTCGTTCGCGAAGAGATTGAGGTATGGCTCGTTCTCGACCTGCCAGTACGTGATCGCGGACGAGTCCTTATAGTGGTTCACGACGGTCGTGAGGTAATCCCGTATCTCCGCCTTCTGCTCGTCCCACGTCATGTCCTTCGCCCAGTCGGGGATGTGACACTCCGGCCAGCGCGGTAACCGGCGTCCCACCGCGAAGATGACGTGGGCGTCGGCCGCCTCGGCCTTCTCGATGTCGCGATCCATCCATGTGAAATCGTACTGCCCTCGCTTCGGCTCGATGAGGGGCCAGTGCGCGGCGAGCCTGAAGTTCCGGACGCCCATATCGTCTATGAGCGCGTCGAAGACGTCGTCGGGGTCGAGACCGAGTTCCTTCGCGTACGGGACGCTAAACGACATGCCGTAGGTGATGGTCGTCGGTGCCTCCTTTCGTGCGAGCGCGAACAGGACGAGCCCGACGACGCCGAGTAAGAGGACGAGACCGATGAGTACCTTGAGGAGCCGTTTGCGCATCACGTGAATAGGACTAGAAAGCCGAGCGATATGATGGCGACGAAGAGGGTCTTCTGGAGGATCGTGTCGTGACGGTACATCTCGCCGACGTGGCCGCGACGCGGCTTCAGCGTGAAGAAGATGCCGATGAAGAGGATGAACACGAACTGGAGGCCACCGAGCGCCTGGACGACCGCGACGTCGCCGAGCTCGGTCGCCTTCAAGATGAGGATGGTCGCGACGCCCGCGAGCACCTTATTCGCGAGGATGAGCGTGCCGGTCGCACGAGTCACCTTCTTCGTGTGTACTTTGATCTTGTCGTAGTACGCAGGAACGAGGAGAAGCGTGAGCGCGAAGAGCATGAACGCGATCCTCGACCAGAAAAAACCGTCGTCGAACGACGTCACGTTGAAGAGTCCCTTCATCGAGACGTAGTGAAACGCGAAGAAGAGTCCCGAGTGGATGGAGGTGAGCGCCGTCTTCCACCCGAAATGGTAGCGCGAGACAAAGTACGTGCCGATCGAGAGGAGCGTGATCCCGAGGAGGAAGTTCGAGGATATCGCACCGTGAAGGAAGAAGTACCCGAGGCCGAGTGAGCCGATCGCCGAGGTCGCGCCGACGACGGGAACGACGTCGGCCGCGTCCGCGCAGCGGAACGCCGTGAACATGGAGACGAGGCCGATGAAGAAGCAGTACGCCGCGAGGAACGACAGTGCGACGACCTCGAGCGTTGGGCGGTAGACGTTCTCGAAGGACGGGATGTGGAATCCGCCGATGACGGGCACGAAACTCACGAGGTAGACGAGCACCCACGCGCCCGAGATGAGGAGCGTGTAGTACGCGTACACGAACGGACGCGGGAGTATCTTGTCGTCGGAGACGATGCGCTTGTCGACGACGGCGACGAGCGCATTGATGAATTGCGCGCCGGCGGCGAGCAGTATCCAGCTCATGGCTTTATTCTACCGCATTCCGCTCACAGATTTCCTTATAGACGTACGCCGAAGGTCGGATAACTCTCGTGAGGGTCTTGTAGTCTATCTCGACGAGCCCGAAGCGCTTTTCGAAGCCGAGCGCCCACTCGTAGTTGTCGAGTAAGGACCAGTACATGTGCCCGCGAACGTCGACGCCGCGCTGGATCGCGCGAGAGACCGCCCGGACCTGTCTCGTGATGTAGTCCGCTCGTCTATCGTCCTTCGCGTCGGCGATGCCGGACTCCGCGACGTAGAGCGGGCGCTTGTAACGCGCGAGCATGCAAAGCGCGGCCTCGATGCCCTCGGGGTAGATGTCCCAGTCCATGTCGGTCTTCGCGTACGTCGCAGTGTCGCCGAACTTCCTATGGAAATAGTAGTTGAGGCCTATCGAATCGCACTTACGGTACACGCGACGCATGAAGCGGTGCGTCCAAAAGCGGTTCGCGACCCACGCGACGAGCTTGTTCACGGGATTCCAGTTCGCATGGAAGAGAATGACGTGCTTCACGACGCTTACGTCGACGTGCCGCGCGACCTTCTTGATCTCGTCGTACGCGCGGTTGTGCGCGCGAGCGAGGTTCCGCATGACGCGGAAATAGAGGAAGAGCGGTTTGAGGCCGCGTGCGGCCTTCGATTCGAACGTTCGACCCGAGTTCGTGATCGACACGAGGTCGGTGAGCGAGAAGCGCTTAAAGGGCGGCCAGCTTCCGCGAAGCCATCCGTTCGAACCGTAAACGTTCGGTTCGTTCATCGTAGAAAAGTCGCCGCAGAAGTCCCCGAGCTGCGAGACGACGTACGCACAGTACCGGGCGAACACTTCCGGCGAATCCATGCGCTCGAATCCGCCCGATTCCGAGAACCACAATGGGAGCGTGAAGTGCCAGAGCGTGATGTACGGCTTCATGCCGCGGACCGTAAGCGCCGTGAGGACCTTTCGGTAGTGTGCTATCGCCTCCTCGTTCCATTTCCCCTCCTCCGGTTCGATGCGCGCCCACTCGATCGAAAGCCGATGCGCGTTGTGGCCGAGCGACTTCGCGATGTCGAAGTCCTCCTCATACCGGTGGTAGTGGTCGCACGCGATGCCACAGGACGGAACCCGCCCTTCTCGGGCCGCCTTCGCCCAATCGGTGTTCTCGATGCCCCCCTCGACCTGGTACGACGCGGTCGCGGCGCCCCAGTAGAACCCTCGCGGAAATTCCTTCACGTTGTTCGTTTCGTTCATTACGGACAGTGTACCAAAGAAAAGGCCCGTCCATAGCGAACTATGAACGGGCCGAACGATGACTCAAAGGAGCGGGACGGTACGGAAGCGGCTTCCGTCGCCGAGCCGACCTTCACCGTCTTTCACGACGGCGACCTGTGCACCCGCGTGGTCGACACCGAAGAACGTGACGTCACCGGGTCCGATGAGGAGCCGCACTTGACCGCGAACCTCGATGCGCGAGACCCCGATCACGTCGTCGGTGATCCACCCCACGTGCCACGGATACTCCGGCGCGACGGGACGGAGGACGATGTAGTCCTTCCATCCGACGACCGGCATGTGGAACACCGGAAGCTTTCCCCACCACCGCGCGCGACTCTGCCGTCCCTTTTCATGGACCATGACGAACGGGTCGAGGTGCGTGATGTCGCTCGAACGGAGCTTCGTGTTGTTCCAGCGATGCGTCCGCTGCGGCGATTCGCCGACGTGGCCCGAGAGGAGCACCATGAGCGGTGCCATGAGCCGATCCGCCGCCTCTGCGACCGGTCCGAGGGGAACGATGCGTATCGTATCCACCTAACATCTCCTGTGAATTGACCTGTATAAAATTATAACACGATTTTTCTAATTTTTCAATTCCTCACGAAAGGCCCGCGGTGCGAGCGTTTCGAGCCACTTCTCGTAAAGCGCGGTCGTCGCGACGACGTCGCGGCTATTATACTCGGCGATGTCGCGAAAGCGCTTCTCCTTGAAGAGACCGGCGACGTCGTCGCCAGCGACCCCCTCCCCCTTCGGGCTCTCGATGCCGAACGCGTGACAGAAGAGGTGGAGAGACGGCCGCTTGTGCATCGCTCCGTAGAACGTGAGCTGGTCCTGGAGGTCGACGTGCCGCGCGTACTTCTGTTGGTAGAGGTAGCGGCCGTCCATGAGGTCCTTCGAAGGGCGAATGCCATGAACCGACGAACGAAGGTTCATAAACGGAACGTCGAACCCGCGACCGTTGAACGTGACGAACGTATCGTAGCTCTTCGCGCCGTCCCAGAAGGCCTCGAGCATATCGCGCTCTGAGCGGGGTTTTAGCGCGAATTCCCCGGTCCTTCCCTCTCCTTCCCCCTCCTCCGCCTCGTAGTACACGACACCCTGCTTACGCTCGAGGTCATAGAGACCGATCGCGACGATGCGGCCGGTGAGTGGCGAGAAGCCGAGTCCTTCGCGCACGTCCTTGAGACCCGCCTCGAGCTCGTCCTCGCTTCGCGCCGTTCGCTCGACCCAACGCGTGAGCATCGACTGCGTCGTCTCGTCGAGCGAGTTCCACTCCTCGCCGACGGTTTCGATATCGAAAATGAGAGTCTTCATGGTGCGCGGTCAGAGCGCCTCTGTCGTCGTGCCGGGTGTCTCCGTCGCCGAGGCTGGGAGGAGAGGAAGCGGTTCGGGAGTCGGCAGTGGCGCGGGAGCGGGGCTCACGACCGGACGCGAGAGTTCGTCGCGGCGAAGCGCTGCCCGCACCTTCGCGATGAACGCGTCACGCCATTCGCTCGACGGTTCGTTCGTGACGACCGTCGCCGCGTAGGACGCTTTCGGCGTCGCGAAGATGGCGCTCGCGCGGTTCTCGTCCGCTTTGACCTCCGGGTTCGGGAACGCGAGCGCCGACGAGAGCGCGAGCGTCGCGACGACGAGAATGAGAAAGTGCTTCGTCCGTATCATACCCTTATAGTACCAAACGCCGCCGAAACGGTCTAAACGATCTGCACATCGATGAGCTTCTCGGCGCGCCGAATGTCCGCGAGGAGCTTCGCGCGCTCGTCATTATAGAGCGTGAGCGTGAACACCGCCTTTCCCCCGTTCTTCGCGAACTTGCAGAGGTCGCCCACCTTCTTGAGGACCGATATCTCCGCGAACGACTTGAGCTCCTGGCACTTCTTGATGCCCTTTAGCTTCGTGATGCGCCCCTCCTTCATCGGATACCACTTGAGGGTCGCCGCGAACCCCTTGCACTTCTTCGGCAGGATGGGCCGCTTGGGAAGGCGGATGAGTATGTCGTTCATCGAGTGGTCGATGTCGCAGGAGAGCTCGTGAAGCTTGTGACGGAACCCGCCGACGCGCGGCCCGATCTCGATGAGCTTCCACTCGTCGTCGAGTTTCATGAGTTCGACATGCGCGGTCGTGTTTCGAAGGCCGAGCGCGTGGATACCCGCGGTCGCCGCCATGTGCGCCGCTTCGACGCTCTTCTTCTTCAGTCCCGTCGGAGACATGTGGATGTAGTTCGAGAAATCATCGTGTCCCATGTTCTTCCGCGTGAAGACGCGGACCATGGGACAAAAGTACACGCGCCCGAGCCCGTTCACGTACGCGTCGACCGAGTACATGTCGCCTTCCATGAACTCCTCGACCATCATCTTCGGCGTCTCGATGCGTCCGTTCTCCGCGTATATCTTCTCTATCTTCTTGAAGGACTGCGCGAGGACCTCTTTGAGCTCATCCTCGTGGTAGCACACGGAGACGAGGAGGCTCTGCGCGAGGTTCGCGGGCTTCACGATCATCGGGAACTTGATCCGCCCGATGACGCGCCTCCGCTCCTCCTTGGTGTTCGCGCGAACGATCGCGTACTTCGGCGAGTACCGCTTCGCGAGGAGCTTGAAGCGCCGTCGCATCTCGAGCTTGTCGGTCGCCCAGCGAAGCGATTCGGTCGTCGGCGTCCGGAGGTACGGCACGTGCGGGATGACCTGGACGAAACGCGCCATGTACGATTCCGCTCGACACGTGATGGCGCAAAGCTCGTTCTGGTACGGCGCGAGCGCCTCGGCGATGCGCGCCGGCACGGAGAAATCGCACTCGACGAGGATGTCGAGCCCCTTGTAGTCGTCACGGCCCTTCTCCCGCTGATGATGGACGTCCTTGATGAGCATTACGCGGAACTTCCGCTTCTCGCGTTTCTCGTACGCGCGAATGCTCTCGATGGCGCCGGGAGGGAGCGTCATCACGTAGACGATGATGTTCCGTTCCGCCTTCATAGATCCATGCTGGCAATAAAAAATGCCAATGTTGAACTTGGCAATCGAATTACGTATAGTCATCATACCACAACGGCGAACGCCGTTCCATAGGCATGAAACAGCGGCTCTACCTCATCAACAACAAAGTCGGCGACGCGTCCTTCCGCGACGCCGTGCGCCTTGTCGCGCGCGAGCACGGTACATCGGTCTCGTTCCTCTTCGCGAACCGATTCGCGTTCCACTGCCCGCGCGGCCGGCGCGACGTCTCTCTCTACCACGACGGGAAACGGGTACCCTTCCGGCGCGAGGACCGCGTGTTCGTGCGCGCGTGGGGCGCGCATCCGACCGCGACCGCGCTCCTCTCGATAGTCCTTCGGAGCCTCGGCATCCGCTTCGTCGACGAACGAGTGCACGTGAGTCACGGCATCCGAAGCTCGAAGCTCGCCCATGCCTTCATCCTCAAGGAGGCCGGTATCGCGAGTCCGAACACATGGGTCGCGACGCCGCGCTCCTTCCCCACCGTCCGTGCGCGCATCGAGAAGGACCTCCGATTCCCGCTCGTCGTGAAGACGAAGGGGAGCAAGGGCAAATGCGTCTGGAAATGCGATACCCGTGCGGCGCTCGACGCGCGCGTGGCGAAACTCCGGAAGAGCGAGCTCATCCTCTTTCAGGAGTACGTGCCGAACGAGAGCGACATTCGCGCCATCGTATTCGATGGCGCCCTCATCGGCGGCATCGAGCGCAGTTCGAAGGACGGTTTCTATAACAACATCGCGAAAGGCGCGAGCGCGCGCCTCGTTCCCCTCTCGAGGGAGGAGACGCGGATCGCGAAGAAGGCCGCGCATGTCGTCGGGCTCGACCTCGCCGGCGTCGACATCGTACGAAGCGCACACGGACCCTTGGTGTTCGAGGTCAACAAGGCTCCTGACATCAGCGGATTCAACGATGCCGCGGGGTTCAACATCGCGGAAGCCATTTTTAGGCGGTACCTCTCTCGAGCGCGCTCATGACGTACGTTTCGGCCACGCGACGATTCGTCCCCTCTGTACATATTCCGGTCGATCGCTCCGTGATAGAGTGCGCCCTATGAAGATCAAATACGCATCGGCGCACCGTTGGCTTAAGCCGGTACCGAACGACGCCCTCGCGTCGTTCGGAAAGAACTCGCGGGCACGCCTGCGGAGCGCGCTCCCGAAGATAGCGGCGCTCCCCGTTCGTAACGAGATCGCGAAGCTCGACGAGGCGTTCCTCGAGCGATTCCTCCCCCGCTATGAGGCCCGCATCGGAGAGAAGCGTCATCCGGTCGTCTTCGACGTACGCGCGAAGACGCTCGGCTCCGCCAAGGCCGATAGGTACTACGCTATGTCGCTCTACGAGGGCGACCGGTTCTTAGGCGGCACCATCTTCGCCATCCGCAAGGACCGACTCGCCGTCGCGTACCGCACGTACGAGAACGCATGGCACGGCGCACGCCTCCAGGCGAACCCGTCCCTGTACGTCGAGTACTGCCTCAATATCCACGCGAAGGAGATCGGCGTCGCGTACATCGTCCACGGCAAGGACCGCAATCCCTACGGCGTCAATTCGAACATCGGCCTCGCTGCGTTCAAACTCGCCGCGGGCTGCCATGCGGAGATACCGAGAAAGTTCGAAATAGGCGAACTCGACACGGAAACATGTGCGGAGGATGCGCTCGTTCTCGAGTACCCGGGCGACGAACCGCGAGCGCCCATACGGCGAGCGTACCTCGTCACGACCGCTGAAACGGAGGCTGCCTGGACGCAGGTCGTGAAGTACCCGCACCTCCTCTCCGTCGCGACCATCTACCGAACGAAAAGACCGGAGGATGCGCTCCTCCGGCTCGGTACGAACGTCGCGTGAATCAGTACGGTATCTTGCACTCGTCGAAACAGTGCGCCTCGCGATTCAGCTTGTAGACGCGCTCGCGTCCTCGGTCCTCGACGTCGACGGCGTTCACCGATCTCAATATGTTCAGGTGGTGCGTAATGGTCGGCTGCTTCAGGCCGAGTTGTTCGGTCAATTTCCCGACGGTCTCTCCCTTTTTCGCCTTTCCGAGAAGACAGACGAGCTTGTAGCGGCTCTGGACACCGACGACCTTGAAGCAATCGGGGCAAAGTTCCTCCTCCGTCGCGACCGACTTCTTCACCCACGCTGGACGCGGGTATGTTTTTGTTTCCGAGTGAACGCCGTTCGTTCGTTTTTTTTCCTTTTCCACAGTTCGATGAATTGATGTGCGTCTATATAGACGACGACCTATATATAATCTTCGTATAGATTACCATCAATAATAACAATATGCGGTGGCATCGGCAACCGCGTTTTAATCAACTCTATGCCACAGACAACACGACGTGAGCTTACGCACATTATCAAGCGCTCCGGGCGCAGGGTTCCCTTCAGCGAGGGGAAGATCGCGCGCGCGATCGAGAAGGCGCTCCGCGCGACCGATGCGTATCGCGCGGGCGCGCCGGAGAAGATAGCGAAGGCGGTCATCGCCGAACTCCGCGAACGACACAAGGCGGACGAGACCTACGTTCCCTCGGTCGAGGAGGTCCAGGACGTCATTGAGATGACGCTCATGGAGGTAGGACACCATGAGACGGCGAAGGCGTACATCCTGTACCGAGAACAGCACGCACAGATCCGGCGGATGGTATCGACCGAGTCGATCGACCTCGTAGACCAGTACCTCGCGCGGGCCGATTGGCAGGTGAACGAGAACAGCAACATGGCGTTCTCGCTCCAGGGGCTCAATAACTACATCGCCTCGGAGGTGAGCAAGAACTACTGGCTCAACAAGATCTACCCCGCGGAGGTGCGAAAAGCGCACGAGGAGGGCGATTTCCACGTGCATGACCTCAACCTCCTCTCCGTCTACTGCGTCGGCTGGGACCTCTACGACCTTCTCCGGCGCGGCTTCGGCGGTGTCGCCGGGAAGATACAGTCGAAGCCGCCGAAGCATTTCCGCGCGGCCCTCGGTCAAATGGTGAACTTCTTCTATACGCTCCAAGGCGAAGCCGCGGGCGCGCAAGCGTTCTCGAACGTCGACACCCTTCTCGCGCCGTTCATCTGGTACGACCACCTCTCGTACGACGAGGTGAAGCAGGCGCTCCAGGAGTTCGTCTTTAACGTGAACGTGCCGACGCGCGTCGGTTTCCAGACGCCGTTCACGAACATCACGCTCGACCTCACCGTCCCCTCGTTCTACGAGAAATTGCGCGTCATCGTCGGCGGAAAGGAGCAGAAGGAGACGTACGGGGAGTTCACGCGCGAGATGGACATGTTCAATCGAGCGCTCCTCGAGGTCATGGTGGCGGGCGACGCCTCTGGCCGCGTCTTCACGTTCCCCATCCCGACGTACAACATCACGAAGGACTTCGACTGGGAGAACGAGACCATCGTCGGCCTCTGGGAGGCGGCGGCGAAGTACGGCATCCCCTACTTCTCGAACTTCGTGAACTCGGACATGAGCCCGGACGACGCGCGCTCGATGTGTTGCCGACTTCGCATCGACAATCGCGAGCTCATGAAGCGCGGCGGCGGTCTCTTCGGCGCGAACCCGCTCACCGGCTCGATCGGCGTCGTCACGATGAACCTTCCGCGCCTCGGAAAGACGTCGAAGGACGAGGCCGAGTTCCTCGAGAAACTCGGCCGCCTCATGGACGTCGCGAAGGAGAGCCTCGAGATAAAACGAAAGGTCCTCGAGTCCATGACCGACAAGAACCTCTATCCGTACACGAAGTACTACCTCGACACCGTGAAGACCGGGTTCGGCGAGTACTGGAAGAACCACTTCTCGACGATCGGCCTCGTCGGTATGAACGAGGCGATACGAAACCTCCTCGGGACCTCCATCGGTACAAAGGAGGGCATCGCGTTCTCGGAGCGCGTCCTCGACTATATGCGAAACCGTATCGCCGACTACCAGGAGGAGACGGGCAACAACTACAATCTCGAGGCGACGCCCGCCGAGGGGACGGCGTACCGGCTCGCGCTCTCCGACCAAAAGCGGTTCGGCGACATGATTTTCGCGAACGGTACGGGCGACGAGGTCGCGGACCCGTACTACACGAACTCGACGCACCTTCCCGTCCAGTTCACCGACGACATGTTCGAGATACTCGAACTTCAGGACACGCTCCAGACGAAGTACACGGGCGGCACGGTCATCCACTTCTTCCTCGGCGAGCGCGTGCGGGACGCATCGGTCGTGAAGAAGCTCGTCCGAAAGATCTGCGAGACGTACCACCTCCCCTACTTCACCATCACGCCGACCTTCAGCGTCTGTAAGAACCATGGGTATCTCCACGGCGAGGTCTTCGAGTGTCCGACGTGTCACGAGCCCTGCGAGGTCTATACGCGTATCGTCGGGTACCTGCGGCCGGTCGATCAGTGGAACAAAGGCAAGAAGGCCGAGTACGCGAACCGGACCGAGATCGAGTCGCGCGCGCTCGAGGCGAAGGAGGCCGCGCTTGCGGTATGAGGATCGGCGGTCTTCAGCACTCGTCCCTCATCGACTACCCCGGGCATATCGGCGCGATCGTCTTCACCGTCGGCTGTAACTTCCGCTGTCCGTACTGCCATAACCCGGAACTCGTCGACGAGACGGCGGATGAGCTCACGGAGGAACATGTCCTCGAGTTCCTCGAAAAGCGCCGCGGGCTCCTCGAGGCGGTGACGATAACCGGCGGCGAGCCGACGATGCACGCGGACCTTCCCGACTTTCTTCGAAAGGTCAAAGGGCTCGGGTTCCTCGTCAAACTCGACTCGAACGGGACGAACCCCGATATGCTCGAGCGGGTGATCGGAGACGGGTTCGTCGACTACGTCGCGATGGACGTGAAGTCACCGCTCTCGCGCTACGAGGCGACCGTCGGGCGCCCGGTCAACACTGAGGCGCTTAGACGCTCGATCGCGCTCCTCATCGCGGGCCGCATCGGGTACGAGTTCCGCACGACCGTCGTGAAGTCGCTCCTCTCAAAGGAAGACGTCCGGGGGATCGGCGAGGCGATCGAAGGGGCGCGCCTCCACTACCTCCAAAAGTTCGTCTCGCAAAAGACGCTCAATCCCGCCTTCCTCAAGAAGACGACCTACAGCGACGAGGAGTTCGAGGAGATGCAGAAGGTCATGGAGGAGTACGTCGACACGTGTACGATCCGCTAACCATATGAGAACCATCTACCTCGATCATGCCGCATCGACGCCGCTTCGCACGGAGGTCCTCCAGGCGATGCTCCCGTACCTCGAAGGCGCGTACGGGAACCCTTCGTCGCTCCACCACAAGGGGCGCGAGGCCGAGCGTGCGCTCCGCCACGCGAGAGCGAAGGTCGCCGCGCTCCTCGCGGTCGCTCCTGACGAGGTCGTCTTCACCGGGTCGGGGACCGAGGCGAACAATCTCGCCCTCCTCGGCACCGCAGAAGCACGCTCCTCGCGCGGGCGACACGTGCTCGTTTCGCCGATCGAGCATCCCTCAGTCCTCTCTCCGGCGGAAGCGCTCGCGCGGGCGGGTTTCGATGTCGAATATCTCCCCGTCGACGCGTATGGGCGCATCGACGCGGGAGATGCGTACGGACGCGTTCGACCCGACACCATCCTCGTCTCCGTCATGTACGCGAACAACGAGATCGGTACCGTAGAGCCGATCGCAGAGCTCGGAGAGCTCCTCGCCGCGCTCCCCGAGACCGCTCGGCCGCTCCTCCATACGGACGCCTGTCAGGCTCTCGGCCAGCTTCCGATATCGCCCGTAGACCTTCACGTCGACCTCATGAGCCTCAACAGCGCGAAGGCGTACGGCCCGAAGGGCGTCGGTATGCTCTACGTGCGTACGGGCGTCCGCCTCGCGCCGCGTCAACTCGGCGGAAGCCATGAGCGCGGCCTCCGCGCCGGCACCGAGAATCTCGCGGGCATCGTCGGCTTTTCGTCGGCGCTCGAGCTCGCGATCCCACGCGCGCACGAGACCGCGCGCCGGCTCTCGTCGCTCCGAAACGAGTTCATCGGCATGGTGCGCCGACTCGTGCCGAGTGCGACCGTAAACGGCCACCCGACGGAGCGCCTTCCCAACAACGTCCACCTCTCCGTACCGTACATCGAAGGCGAATCGCTCCTTCTCCTTCTCGATACGTACGGCATCTGCGCCGCGACCGGCTCTGCCTGTAGCGCCCACGACCTCGCTCCCTCCCATGTCCTTCGCGCCATCGGACAATCCGACGAGCTCATCCACGGAAGCCTCCGCCTTTCCTTCGGCGACGAGACGACCCGCGACGACCTCGCGTACGTCGCGGAGGCGCTTGCCGCCTCGGTCCGCAGACTTACCAGCGTATCACCTCTCCCCCTACACGTATGAAAACGAATCTCGAGAACACCGCCGACGTCGCGTCGTGCGACTCCGGCGAGTCATGGCTCTACAGTGACGTAGTCAAAGACCACTTCTTCCATCCGCGAAACATTCTCCTCGACGACGGGTACGAGTGCGACGGCGTGGGCGTCGTCGGCAGTCCGGCGTGCGGCGATATGATGGTCGTCTGGATACGGGTCGATGCAGGGACCGGCCGCATCAGCGAGTGCAAGTGGCGCACGTTCGGGTGCGCGTCGGCGATCGCGTCGACATCGATGATGTCCGTCATGGCGACCGAGGAGGGCGGCATGACGCTCCGCGACGCGAAACGTCTCATGCCCGAAGCCATTCTCGAACGACTCGGCGGCCTTCCCGACAGGAAGTACCACTGCTCCGTCCTCGGGCACCATGCGCTCCGAGAGGCCGTCCTCGACTACGAGGAGAAGCGAAACGAGATATGAGCGCGAACGAACCGGTCGAACGTACGTGGGTCGTGAGAGATGCGCGAGACGAGGCGCCGGGCGTTCGCTCGCTGTACCTCCAGGCTGTGGGAGAACGTCCTCGGTTCATCGCGGGGCAGTACCTCACCGTACGCCTCCCCGGCTATGAACCCGTTGAGGGCAAGTCGTACAGCATATCGAGCGCCGAGGACGATGCGCAGGTCCGGCTCACGGTGAAGGAGGCCGGCCCCTTCTCGCGCGCCATCCTCGCGAAACGACCCGGCGATCTTCTGCGCACGTCCGCGCCGTACGGGTTCTTCTACCCCGAGCGAGATGCCATGTCAGACCTCGTGTTCATCGCGGGCGGTATCGGGGTGACGCCCGCGATGGGCATCATCGAGACGCTCCTTAACGATGGCTATGCGGGCTCGGTGACGCTCTTCTATTCCAACAAGACGGAAGCGGACATCGCCTTTCGCGCGCGCCTCGAGTCCCTTGCGGCGATGCACGAACGCTTCACGCTCCGAAATAACGTCACGCGAGAGCACCCGCGCGATCCATCCTACGAAGTGGGTCGACTCTCCGGTTCGTCCATCGTTCGTTCGCTCTCCGGTTCGCCTACTGCGGCAGACTATTTCGTCTCGGGTTCCATCGACTTCACGCGGACGCTCTGGAAAGAGCTGCGGCATGAGGGAGTGCCGCAGTCTTCCATATACACAGAGGGGTTCTACTGACGCTTAGCGATCGGTCGTGAACGAGCGGACGGAACCGCACTCGATGCGGTCGTCGCCGTCGTTCTCGTACGCGACGCAGATCCGATGGAAGATGTCGCGGTCGTTGTCGAGCCCGCTCACCCGCTTTGTGTACGACTCCTCGCCGTCGAGATCGCTGTCGACGCTCACCTTCTGTAGGTCGCTCCCCTCCTCGTCGATGTCGCTGTACCGATCATAGTCCGCGACGTCGTCGACGAGGCGCTCGTCCTCGCCGTAGACGAAGAACACCGTGCCGCTGTCGAAATCGCGCATATCGACCGTGCCGCGGAGCACCGCGGAATCGTCCGTCACGTCGGTCGCGCTCTGTGTCGTCACGTCGGGAGTGTCCTCGGATACCGTCCGCCCCGTATCGAATGACAGGAACGAGCCTCGGTCGATGTCGCCGTTGTCATCGCGCGCGACGGCGCGGAAGCGGTAGCTCGTGTTCTGGGCGAGCCCTCCTACGGTGCGGCTGAACGACTCGTTGTCATTGTCGTCGATGCGCTCGCTCGACGTCCGCATGAGCGCAGAACCGTTATCCTTGCCGAACTCGAACCACACGTCGGCGTAGTTCGAACTGCCGAAGTCGTCGATGCGGCCGCGAAGAAGCGCGCTGTACGGCATGACGTTCGTCGCGCTTACGGTCGCGACGTCGACCTCGGACGTGCCGCTCGTCTGGCCCTGCAGTTCGTTCAGGTACTGGATAAGCTCCTCGAGGAACGCATAGAGCTGCGAGTAGTTCGTGATGTACCGGTCTTGGTTCCTGAACCGATACATCAGGTTGAATTGCGTCTGGGTTTGCGCCGCGCTCGCATGCGATGCGCTTATCGGCGTGTAGACGACCGCGGCGGCCACTATGAAAGCCGCGACGCCCAGCGTTAATGCCTTTTTCATGTTGGTTGCTGTTAAATGAGTAAAGCCTCTAACAGCCCCATGGTGATCACATTGTACACCTGCTAGAAAATTCGCGTCAATGAAAATCGGCCCGCTCTAGAATTCACCGGGCGCGGGAACGAACGTGATGGAATCGAGGAGCGATTCATAATCGCGGTAGATAGGCGATGCCTCGTCGAGGTACTCACCACGAACGACGTATATGCGTGACCCATGCGCGATGACCGTCACGCTCGCGCGGTAGAGGCCGTCCGCCGCGTAGCGGATCGCGTTCGCGCCGCCGACGACGAGATCTTCGGCGTCGCCGATTTTCTGTCCGTAGCCGCTTTGAGCGGTATGCGATTCGGCCCATGCGCCCGGAAACTGTTTGCTCGCATTGTCGTAGACGACGATCGAGAGCGTCGGCGGAAGTTCACCGTCTGCGGCCGGCGTATCGTACACCGCCGCGTCCGCGGCATGGACGAGGACGATGGTCTTCTCCGCCTCCCTCTCTGCGATGCGCGGGTCTCGTACGACGTACCCCGCGTCGCCGGATGGGTACGTGAAGGAGAGACCGAGCGATTCGTCGCGGTAGAGCGTGAGCGCGTCGTTCTCGAGCGGTACCGGCGACTCGACGCCCTCGGGAGCAGAGAGGGGCGCGTTCGCCTTGGGCCGCGTGAGGAAGTACGCGACGAAGATAACGGCGACGATGAGCGTGATGGTGAGAAGATGGCGCATAGCGAGATTGTATCACGAGACATCGTCTGGGTCGTACACGAAACGCCAAGGCTTCGCCGCCCAGTGTTCGCCGGCGTATGCGACGCCGATGCGCGGCGTGTTCCGTATACGGCGCGACGGCACGCGGGTGCCTCGGTCTTCGATCCAGAGCCCCGTCTCCTTCGTGGCCCTGTTCGCGTTCTCTGTCTTCGTGACGGCGAGCGCTCGCGTGAGTCGACCGGGGCCCGAAACCATGTCCGTCCCGCGGATGAGCACGGCGGATGGGTGGCCGTTCGGTCCGGTCACGATATTGAGCATCGAGTACATGCCGTAGATGAGGTATACATACCATCGCCCCGACTCCCCGAACATGACCTCGGTGTGCGGCGTCCGTCCTCTCGACGCGTGCGAGGCGAGGTCGTCCAGCCCCTCGTACGCCTCGGTCTCCGTGATCATCCCTGCGAGCTCACGGCCGCGTACGCGCCGCACGAGAAATTTCCCGAGGAGCTCTCGGGCGACGACCGGAGCTGGGCGCGAGTAGAACGATGGGCCGAGGACCTTTCGCATGCTATGTGAGGTACTTCTTGCCCTTCAATTTCTCCGGGAAAAGATCTTCCTTCGTATATCGTTCATACCCCTTCATATACCCGAGGTCCTTCATGAGTTTCGTCGGAGCGTTCCGGAGCTTGAGCGGCACCGGGAGATTGCCGTACGCCTCGGCGTCCTTCATCGCGCGCATGTACGCATCGTACGCGCGGCGGTCCTTCTTCGCCTCTGAGAGGTACACGACGCCATGGGCGAGATTGATGCCACACTCGGGAAGTCCTATCGTTTCGACCGCGCGGAAGACGTCGTTCGCGACGACGAGAGCGGTCGGCTGCGCGAGACCGATGTCTTCGCTCGCGAAGACGACCATCCTCCGCGCGATGAACTTGGGGTCCTCGCCCGCCTGTATCATCCGCGCGAGGTAGTAGAGAGCCGCGTCCGGCTGTGAGGCCCGCATGCTCTTGATGAACGCGCTTATGGTGTTGTAGTGCTCCTCCCCTTTCTTGTCGTACCGGAGGAATTTCGACTGGAGCGCCTCGGTGAGGTTCTCGACCGTGAGTTTTCCGTAGAGGCGGAGCGTCGCCTCGATGACCGCGATGGCCTGCCGCGCGTCGCCGTTTGCCATGCCAATGAGCCACTCGCGAGCTGGCTTTCCCATCTTCACCTTCTCCTTCTTCGCGACCCGGACGATTATCTTCTCCATGTCCTCCGGCGAGAGCTCGTTGAGGACGAAGACGCGGCAGCGCGACAGCAAGGGCGAGATGACCTCGAAGCTCGGGTTCTCCGTCGTCGCCCCGATCAAGGTGAGCGCACCGGACTCGACGTATGGGAGGAGAAAGTCCTGCTGGCTCTTATTGAAACGGTGTATCTCGTCGAGAAAGAGTACGGTCGGGTGGAGCGACATCGTCCGCTCTTTCCCCTCGACGAGCTTCCGGATGTCATCCTTCCCGGCCGATACCGCCGATAGTTCCTGAAAGTCACCGCCTAAAGCGTCGGTGTAGAGGCGCGCGAGCGTCGTTTTTCCGACACCGGGCGGGCCCCAGAGGATGAACGAGAAGAGATGCTTCTTCTCGATCGCGACGCGAAGCGGCTTCCCGGGCCCCACGAGGTGCTCCTGCCCGACGAACTCGTCGAGCGTCTTCGGACGAATGGCGGAGGCGAGGGGTTCCATAGGGCCATTGTACTCTTCCGCCTAAAGTCCGCTACCTACGCGGCTCGGAGCGTCTCGATGTCGATCTTCTTCATCGAAAGAAGCATCGCCATGCGGCGATCGACGACGGCTGTATCGTCGTCGCCGAGGATCTCACCGAGGTTCGCGGGCACTATCTGCCAGGATACGCCGTACCGGTCTTTGAGCCACCCACACTGCTCCGCCTCGGGATGCGCGGAGAGCGCGCTCCAAAGCCGGTCGATCTCCGCTTGGTCCTCGCATCGGACGAGGAACGAGAGCGCCTCATTGAAGTTGAACTGATGCGGGTGCGCGCTATCCATCGCGGAGAACGTCTGGTCCTCGAGCACGAAGATGCCGTGCGTCACCGAACCCTCGACGTCAGGTTCCGCTCCCGCTCCGTAGCGCGCGATCATGCCTATCTCGGACCGCGGGAACGTCTTCGTATAGAAACCCATCGCTTCCTCGGCGCGGCCCGCGACGTCACCCGTGAACATGAGCGAGGGGAACATACGGTGACTCTCGGCGTTCGCGTGGTAAATGAGCTGCCACGTGAGACCGTAGCGGTCGCGAAGCCAGCCGTACCGCGGACTGAACGGGTACGTGTCGAGGTCCATGAGGGCCGTACCCCCGTCGATGAGGCTCCCCCAGAGCCGGTCGACCTCCTCGGCGCTCTCGCACTCGACGGTGATGGAGATCGCGGGCGTGAAGTTGAAGACCGGACCGCCGTTGAGCGCGAGCATCTCGAACCCTCGAACCGTGAAGTCGACCGTCATCACGGAACCTGCCTGTCTCCCGTGAATCTCCTGCCCGGCGTTCGGGTAGAGCGTTACGCTCTTCACCTCCCCGCCGAGAACGGACACGTAGAACTCCGCGGCCTCCTTCGCCTCCGAGTCGAACCAAAGATGTGGGACTATTTTTTGCATACGAACATCGTAGCATGGCGGCCGCGAGCCGCCATGCTACGGCAATTTGAGCTGGCGTTTAAGGGTCCGGGCGTCGACGATAGCGTGCCCGTGCACATCGTTGTTGAAGTACACGAAGACGTCGAAACCGCCCGACGACCACCGTGCGATGCGCTCGGCCCATGGTTTAAGCCGTCGCGGGCCGTACCGCGACGACGCGAACGACGTCGGACCATGAAAACGCACGTAGATGAAGTCCGCGGTGATGTTCTCGATGGTCGGCTCGAACGACGGGATCTTCGCGGAGTCCGGGAAAACGAGCGCTATGTTCCGGTCCCAGAGGAGCGGTCGAACGTCCGGGTCGAGGAGACAGTTCATCCAGCTCTTGTGGCGCGGCTCGAGCGCGACGCGCACGCGGAAGTTCCGCTCCGTGACGACGAAGAGGTCCTGGAGGAACCGCCCGAGCACCTTCTTGTCGTACGCGAGGTTCGGAGGGAGCTGTACGAGGACGACGCCGAGCTTCGTACGAAGCGGCTCCGCGTGCCGCATGAAGCGTTCGAGGGCGACGCGTGCGCTCTTGATGCGCTTCTCGTGCGTGATGTACCGCGAGAGTTTCACGGAGAAGACGAAATGCTCCGGCGTCTCGCGACACCATTTTTCGAAGGTGCTCTTCGCGGGCAGGTGGTAGAAGGACGAGTTCACTTCGACGGTATCGAACGTCCGCGCGAGGTACGCGAGGTGGCCGCGCTTCATATCCGTGGGATAGAACGATTCGCCCCAGTCCTTATACATCCAACCCGACGTCCCTATGTGTATCTTTCCCGGGCCGTGCGCCATGCTCATAGTATAAGCAGAGAATCTTAAGAACCCATGAACGCCGCCGTCTTCATAAAATTTTAATCACCGACCATATATTGTAGTAGGACATTATCAGGTTAACGGATATGAAGCGTATGAAGTACATTTTCCCTATCGCGCTCATCGGCATGTTCCCGCTTCTCTCGTCCGCGGCGACGTACCACTACGTCGACCAGTCGGGCGTCGTGCGCGACGTCGAGGCGCCGAACGCACAGACGGCGATCATGATCGCTCCCGACCGTGACCCGCACAGCGGCGTCGCGATCGACGAGGGCGACATCGAACCGGGCATGGAGGTCGCCTCTGTCGCGGGGAGCGACGCGGGCGGCTCGAACGGGAACGGCTCGGATAACGGGTCGTTGAACGGCACCGGCGGGCCGAACACGTGGCACTACGTGACCGACGCGGGCCTCACCGCGACGGTCGAGGCGCCGAGCCCCGAGGTCGCGCTCATGCGAGCGACGAACATCGACCCGCACAGCGGCGTCGCGATCGACGAGGGTATGATCGAGGACGGCGAGTTCGTTCCGGCGGCGGCACACAACTAGCCTCGTACGTAAAAACGACCGGCCTTTGGCCGGCGTTTTTATATCCGCATTACCAGTCTCAGAGCACCATATGTACTATTCGAACTTCCAAGCGACGCTAAACGAGCTTGCGGCGAGCCTTCCCAATATCGCCGGAGCGGTCCTTATCATCCTCATCGGCTGGGTCATCGCCGTCATCGTCGCCGCTATCGTGCGGCGCGGGCTCCAATGGATGGGCGCCGATGGCCTTTTCGAGAAGACCGGCGTCAATCGCTCGCCCATCTCGTCGCGCACGCGCGTGTCGAACGTCGTCGGGGCCTTCGTGAAATGGCTCATCATCCTCGGGGCAGTCGGCATCGCTGCCGAGATAGTGCATCTCGACGGCGTCGCGGCGTTCATCGGATCGCTCTTCGCGTACGTACCGAACATCCTCGTCGCCGCGGTCATCCTCGTCGTCGGTTTCATCACCGCCGACAAGGTCTCCGCGCTCATCGGCGCGAGCACGACGTTCTCATCGCTCTCGAAGGACGGGCGGATGCTCGTCACGCAAGCGGCGAAGTACGGCATCATCGTCTTCTCCGTCATGGCCGCGCTCACGCAGCTCAATATCGTTCCCCAGCTCATCGAGATTGCCTTCGCGGGCCTCGTCTTCGCGCTCGCGCTCGCGTTCGGCCTCGGTGGCCGCGAGCACGCGAGCGAGCTCATCGCACGCCTCAAGACAAAGTCGAAGACGGGTTAGGGTCGAAGAGGACCTCGGCGAAGCAGACGATGCGGTCTCGCGCGTCGAGCTCGATGCCTTCGGCGCGGTACTTCCGCATCCGCTCTCTGCGTTCACGGCCGTCACTTGCCCAAATGCGGCCGTCAGCGTACACGATACGATGGAACGGAATGTCGCGCGTACCGTTATCGTAGGCACGCCCGAGTATCGAAGTGACGCTCTGCGCGGCCATCGCCCCTCCGCCGGCGTAGCGTGCGATGAGCCCGTACGTCATGACGCGCCCTTTCGGTATCGCCCGCGCTATCTCGACGACGCGCTCGCTGAACGTCTTCTCCGATATACCCCCCTCGACCCGTTTGCGTACCATATCCGTATGTCGAATGAGTATACCAAAGCAATAAGCTATCTGGCCGGAGCGAAAACGGCTTCGACTTGCCAGCGCGTACCCTCGAGGCGGAAAAGCGCGAGATTATCGAAAGACAGCTTGAAGTCCGGCCGCGGGATGCCCACGACGTACTGCCATATCCTCTCTATCATCTCTCCCGGCATACGGTATGCGATGGTCGCGTGCGGGTTCCAAGGGTCGCGATTCTCCGGCATACCGGGGAGCGCGTAGAGCGCCTTCTGGAGCTCGATGACCCGTGTCTTCGTCTTCTCTTCGACGAGCGCGGTCGCGTAGACGACCTTGTCGTCGAAGCGACCGTACCCGTCGACATGGACCTCTCCCCACGGGAGCGAAAGCGCGAACGTGTGGAGGATGCTCCGCACGCCTTCGATGTCGTCCGTCTTGAAGGGCCGGTAGAGCGTAAGGTGCGGCGGCACCTTCTCGTAGAGTTTCCGCGAATGGTACCGCTCGGACACGTCCTTCACGAGGCCGGTGTGCCATGCTCCCGCCTCCCCGCGTATGAGGTACCCGACGAAATACATAGAGTGATGATACGACGACGA
>DASTSP010000077.1:0-21562 GCA_035760625.1 Minisyncoccota bacterium
TACGCCCGGAGGAGAAGGAGAAAGTGAAGCTCAAGATCAACAAGGTACGCGGTAAGACGCGTTAAGACGGAGGGGAAGGACCACCATGCAAGTTCTTAGAGTTCATTCGATACGGAGAGCGTTCACCTACACCCTCGCGGCACTGGTTTTTTTCATACTGCCCGGCGTCATCCATGCGGCGACCGTCAACATATCACCGTCGACCGGTTCCTACGGCGTCGGCCAATCATTCACGGTGAACGTCCAAGTCGACCCAGAAGGGAAAAGTGCCAATGCGGCTCAGGCACAGTTGACGTTCGATAAAACGAAGCTCTCTGTCGTCAACATCACGAAGACGCAGACATTCCCATTTTGGACGACCGAACCTAAATTCTCGAATACCGACGGTACCATCGACTTCGGCGGCGGAGGGCCGACCCCGTTCAGCTCGAAACTCACCGTCGTGACCATAAATTTCAAGGCGATCGCGGAAGGCTCGGCACAAGTGTCCGTAAGTTCGGCGGAGGTCACCGCGGCGGACGGTTTGGGCACCGACCTCTATTCGGGTCCGGGGAACGGCACCTTCACCATCACTGCGGCATCGACGAAACCCGCGGAGAACCCTACACCGACGACGTCAGAGACGCCGACTGACGGCGGCTCCGATAGCACCGACGGCCCGATCACCTTCGGCGACCCACCGCGCGCACCAGAGGTCGGCTCGACCATCTTCATGGACCCGGAGACGTGGTACGCGACGAAGGTCGGTACGTTCACGTGGAGCGTTCCCTTCGACGTCGACAGCATGGCGCTCGACATATCGACCTCTTCGGAAGCCGAGGCGGTGACGGTCATGGACCCGCCCATCGATTCGATCGCGCTCACTGAGGAAAACCTCATCGACGGTGTTCAATACCTCACGATGAAGTACAAGAACCAGGTCGACTGGGGAGCGACGCTCCACCGGAAGATCATGATCGACACCATTCCGCCCGAACCGTTCAAGGTGAACGTGAACGCGGGGAACTCACCGTCGAAGTTCCCGCTCCTCACCTTCGAGGCGCACGACGAACCGTCCGGTATCCAGAAGTATCAAATGGCGATCGCGGGGGGCGAGCCGTTCGACATCACGCCGGATGAGGCGAAGCTCGGGTACCTCCTCAAGGATCTCGAGGACGGCACGTACACGGTGAAGGTCGTCGCGTTCGACTACGCGGGGAACAAGACGGAGGCGACCGCGGCGATTCTCATCACCGCGGGCTGGCACAAGCCGGTCGAGACGGTCATTACGACGTCGATCTGGGACTTCTTCAAGGGGAAGAACCTCGTCATCATCCTCCTCCTTCTCGCGCTCATCGCGCAGTTCGTCCTCGCGCACTATGCGCGTAAGCAACACGAACTTCGCGAGCAGAAGCTCCGAAAGGAGACGAAGGAGATACAGGACCAGATGGAGAAGATCTTCTCCGCGCTCCGCGACGAGATCTACGATCAGATCAACGCGATCACGAAGAACGAACGGCTCTCGAAGAAGGAGAAGGAAGCCGTCGAAGGACTCAACCAGGCGCTCGAAGTCTCCGAAACCTTGATCGAAAAGGAGATCACCGACGTGAGCAAGATACTCAAGTAGGAAAGCGCACTCGAATCCACACCTATAGCGCGTCAAACCACGGTTTGGCGCGCTATAATTATACTTAACCCGTACTCTACCTTGGTACTGGGTTGCTTCCTCGTGAAGGTGATAAAATCCTCACCCGAAAAGAGAAGAGAGAGAAATAAAACGTTATTTAGAGCGATAGAATGGAGAACGCGCGCTTTTCGTAGTGCCATAGCGTATTTCATACCGAACCCCATTCCGCTTCGCGGCCACGTCAGCGTCCGTAGGATCGCGCGCGGACGCGCGCTTCGCGGTGCACTCGCAAGCATGGCGCTCGCCGTTTTCGCATTCACCATCACTTCCGTCGCGGAGTCAAACTTGAGTCCGGTGCGCAAACTCGACACGCTGAACGTCCTTCCGACGAGCGTCGAGAGCACCTCGTGGCATAGGCCGGAGGAGGCGCTCGTCCAAGACGTCGACGAGAGCGGCGTGTATCAAAGCTTCACGAAGACGAACTCGTCGTACTACGACGGAAAGGATCCGAAGGACGACGTCCTGCCGCAACCGACGATCGGCACGCCAAGCACGGATGCTCACACCGACGCATCGTCGACCTCGGCCGAATCGGACGTCGATACGTCGGACGATGCACCCGCCGGCGATTCGACCGAGACGTCGACGCCGGTCTCCGAGGATGACGCGGCGATGGACGCTTCGACTGGGACAGAGGAGCATCAAGCGAGCGAACCGTCGACGGATGCAAGCGCACCGTCTGACTCACCGAGCCAAAGCGAAGCGCCTGAACCCGCCCCGTCAGAACCGGTTACGGTGAGCGCGCCGGCGGCGAAGAGCGACTCGGGCGCGTCGAGCGCGGAGTCGCCGCTTCAGGCCCTCAGCCGAAGTTTCTTCCGCATCACCGATGTCGCGCTCTCGCTTCTCCCGTTCGCGGACGTTTCGACGAGCGCCCCCGTGACCACGGTCGACGGGTCATCCGTACCGGAGAGCGCCGGCTCGCCCACAGCCGAGACCTCCACACCAGAGAGCGTCGACGCGCCCGATATGGACGAGACTCCCGTGAGCGAGGAGCCGGCGAACGCGGACGCGGGAGCGCCAGAGGGAACTCCCATTTCGGAGCACGCATCATCGGACGGGGCGAACGAGACCGCGACCTCGAGCGAGGAGACCGCGGGCGAGCCTGCGGTGACGACGCCGAGCGCTTTACGGGCGACGTCGACCGATACGGGCATCACGTTCGAGCATTTCGAACTACCGCCGCTTGAACCTGGCCAGCTCATTCGAAACGTCCAGCTCCGCATGTCGCTCGCCGGACAGGTCGATCTTCCCGAAGGCGTCGCCGCTCCCTCTCTCGAGGTCGAGTACGACAATGGCTCCGGCTGGACGAGCGCGGGCGCGGTGCTTCTCGACGGCGAGGTGTCGAACGCGCTCAATGACGGGTACTTCCTCTTCGCGCTCCCGCGCTTCCTCTCGGTCGATTCGCTCGAAGATTTCAAGGTGCGCGTCACCTACCGCGGCGACCAGGAAGCCCTCAAGCGCGTATTCGTCGATTCCGTGTGGCTCCAGGTCGACACGGAGACGTTCAATCGCGAAGTCCTCAAGGAGCGTCTCCTTCCGTCCGAGCTCGCGCACCTTACGCACCCATCGATGTACGAGTTCCTCGGCACCGACGTCGACTTCGCGCGCGGAGACGTGCCGCGCTTCTCGCTCAAGTACGAGTCCCAGCGAAACGCCGCGATACGGTTCATCCGTAACCTCTTCGGACGCGACCTCGCCTCGCTCCAATCGGTCGTCGTCCGCAAGCACAGCGGCGAGCCGATCGACGTCCACCCCGACGTCAACGTGACCGCCGACGGCCTCATTTCCCTACAACTCTCGCCCGAGGACACGGCGTCCCTCGAGCCGGGCGCGTACTCGATCGAGCTTTCCGTAGACGAGGGCGGCAAGGTGTTCACCGACTCGTTCGAGTTCCAGTACGGTCTCGTCGCGATCAACCCCGACCAGACCGAATACGCGCTCGGCGCGACGACGACCATCATGATGGGCGCCGTTTCCGAGGGCGGTAACACGCTCTGCGGCGCGGACCTCCACCTCTACGTCATCGACCCTGCGGGCGCCGTCGTCGAGGTTCCCGTCACGGCATCGGCCGCGTGCGACGGCAATAACCTCGTCGACGCGCCCGACTACGAGGCGACGTACGTCGCGAGCGCGCCCGGCACGTACGAGATGTACGCCGAGCGGATCGGCGCGGACGGCGAGGTCATGGCACACGCGGACGACACCTTCAAGGTCGTCGCGAAGCAGGGCTTCACGCTCCGACGCGACGGGCCGACGCGCATCAACCCGAAGTACGACTACCCGATGACGTTCACGCTCACGACGGCGAAGGCCTTCACGGGTGAGCTCGTCGAGCGCGTGCCGAAGGACTTCGCGATCGTCTCGACCGACGCCTCGGTCCGTGACGCGGGTGAGTACCAAGAGCTTCGCTTCGCGGTCTCCCAGAAGGCGGGGGAGACGATGACCTACGCGTACCGATTCGATGCGCCGGACATCTCGCCGTACCTCTACAACCTCGGTCCGGCGACGCTCGTCGACGATGCGAACATCGTCGTCGTCCGAGAGACGCTCGATGGCGAAAGCGCGTTCGCGGAGGAATCCGTGACGACCGGCACGTCGACGGTCGATGAGGCATCGACCGCGACCACGGACACGACTGGGGTGATGGAGGTGTCACCGACGGAGCCAGAGAGCGACGCGTCTACGGCGGATACGTCTCCGGAACCTGACTCCGCGGCGCCCGATACGACGAGCGAGACGCCTACGCCCGCCGTCGACGCCGCGAGCGAGCCGACCACGCCGGCGACATCGACACCGACCGACGCACCCGCGAGCGACGCGGTCGCTCCCGCCTCACCCGCCGCGATACCCTTGCCGAGCGCGCCGGTCGCGACCGATACCGCGACGAGCACCGATATCGTCACGAGTCCGACGAACGCCACATCGACCGTGAGCACCGCGACGTCGACCGGCGAGAAGGCGAGCTTCGCCGAGCACCGCGCGTGGCAGATAGCGTCCGACGCGACGGGAAGCATGATCGTCCTCTGGACGAGCGGCGCCTCGATACCGGCCGGATGGACGTGTATCTCGTGCGCGGCGGGGAACACGTTCTTCCAGCGCTTCCCGGTCGGCAGTTCGACGTACGGCAATCAGGGCGGTTCGGCGACCCACACGCACACCGCGTCGGCGACGGTGAGCGGAACGGCGACCGCGAACGTCGTCGCGAACGGCGGTACCGGTGTCGCGATCGACACGCACTCACACACGATGACGCCGACCATTGGAAGTTCCTCATCGCTCCCCGCGTACCGCCAGCTCCGCTACATCCAAGCGAACAGCGCAGGCGACCCGGGAACGATTCCCGCGGGTGCGATCCTCATCTTCGATGGGTCGCTCCCCGCGGGCTGGACTCGCTACAGCGCGCTCGACGATCGATACCCGCGCGGCGAGAACACCGTGGGGACGAACGGCGGCTCGAACACGCACACGCACACCATCACCGGTTCGACCGACGCGGCGTCCGGTTCGACGTACTCGAGGCGAAACGGCGGTACGCAGGTGTCGGCCGCGACGGACAACCACACGCATACGATCTCGTCGAACACGGCATCCGAGAGCCTCGAACCGCCGTACATAACCGTCGTCTTCGCGACGTCCTCGGTCGCGACCGCGACGCCGCAAAACGCGATCGCGATGTGGTCGGATACGCCGCCCGCAGGCTGGCTCGACCGCTCCTCGAGCGCCGACAAGCCGTTCTATAACCGCTACATCAAGGGTAACGCGACCTACGGGACGACGGGGGGCGCCGACACGCACACCCCCGCGGACGTCCTCGGCATCACGACGAGCGCGGCGGTCGGGACGATAAACAGCCGCTCGGGTGGCGCGGGCGCGGCCGCGTCGCACACGCACAACGTCGACGTGACGAACTTCACCGCCGCTGCGAACACGCCGCCCTATACGTCGGTCATCTTCGGTAAATTCTTCGGATACGTCCCCATCTATGATCAGACGGCGTATCGCTGGTACGCGAACCAGAACGCACAGACGCCGACCGACCCCTGGCCATCGGGCGGAGATGATATCGACGAGAGCACGCCGATCGACACGACGCTCACGCCGGTCGCGGTCGGCGACGTCGTCCGTCTCCGTCTCCAGCTCTCCGTCACGAACTCGACGACGACGGGCGAGAGCTTCAAGCTCCAGTACGGGACAACGTCCGCCGACTGCGCCGCCGTGCCCACATGGACCGATGTCGGCCAGAGCGGTTCGTCGACCGCATGGATCGGTTTCAATAACTCGGGCGTCGCCGATGGGGGTACGCTCTCGTCTTCGACGCTCACCAATACGACCGCTCTTGAATCGTACGAGGAGTTCAATCCGTCGGTCGCGCTCCCGAGTGCCGTGCCCGCAGGCGGGTATGGCGAGTGGGACTACGTCTTGAAGCAAAACGGTGCCGAGGCGGGGACGAACTACTGTTTCCGTATGGTGGAGTCCGACGGTACCGAATTGTTCCAATATACCCAGTATCCGATGCTCGTCACGAACGCCGCACCGGACGCGCCCGCGCAGTCGAAGCTCTTCGATAACGAAGCGGTCGCCTCGACGTCGCCATGGTTCGAGTGGACGGGTACCGACGCGGAAGCAGACGACATGACCTATGAGATACAGGTCGACGACGACTCGGCCTTCGGGTCGGTCAACATAGACAACGACACCGCGACGAACTTCGCGCAGTTCGAGAACCTCTCGACGCCGGCCGACAAGGACCCGTACAACAACGCGGACCTCATCCGCTTCAAACCGAGCTCGTCGCTCGCGAACGGTGTCACCTACTACTGGCGCGTTCGCGCGATGGACCCGTCGGGTTCGAACGCGTGGGGAAGTTGGTCCGCGACGCGGAGTTTCACCGTCGATACGTCCGTCACCGTCTCGACGTGGTTCCAGACGACACAGGCGCAGTTCGACACCGACACGCTCACGAACGCGGAGGCCGAGGTGTCGGGCGACGTTCGACTCGACAACGGCACGTCGACCGCGCTCTATACGGGTAGTGCCATATCGACACCGATCGACTTCCTCGACGGGACGGTCGGTAACTCCTGGGGTTCCCTCGACCTCACCGATTCGGCGGGACTGCAAAATAGCATTAGCTATACGGTCGAGTACCTCGATGAATCGACCGACACGTGGACCGCCATTCCGAGTAGCGACCTTCCCGGGAACCCCGGCCTCTCAACCCTAAACGGCGACTTCCCGTTGAGCCTCGGTGGACTCGATACCGAAACGTACCGAAAGATTCGACTCGTTGCCGATCTGGGTCAGTTGAACGGCGGGTCGACGCCGTTCCTCTACGACTGGACGGTCACGTGGGGGTACCGCGTCGAGACGCCGGCGACCACGATGCCCTTCGACAACGAGAAGGTCGGGACGACGACGCCGACCTTCGAGTTCACGACGACCGACCCGCAGTCGGACGATCTCGAGTATCAGATACAGTGGTCGACGAGCTACGCGTTCACCGCGTCGACGACGCGAAGCTCGAGCGTGAACGCCGGGTTCGTCGATACGGCGAACGGAGTCGATACGAGCCCCTTCGCATCGGGCGATACGATCCAGTACACTATCCAGCCTTCGGACGCGCTCACGAACGGCACGACGTACTGGTGGCGCGTCCGCGCGCGCGACCCCTTGGGGTCGAACGAGTGGTCGTTCTACGCGGACCCACAGAGCCTCACCGTCGACGTCACCACCTCGGTCTCGACGTGGTACCAGACGACCGCATCGCAGTTCGATACGGACATCCTCTCCGGCACCGTCTCGACGGCGGCCAACACGGCGACCGTCGCGACGACCTCGAAGGAGACTCTGGTCGCGTACGCGGAAGGCACGCAGACGACGCCGCGGTACCGCATCTGGGACGGGACGACGTGGAGCACCGAGGATAGCGCGCTCGACGTCGGGGCCGCGCAGACGTGGGTCGTCACGAAGGCGGCCCCGACGCGAAGCGAATACATCCTCGCGACCCTCGGTACGGACGCGGACGTGAACGTCCAGGTGTACGAGGACGGCGCGTGGGGCGATCTCCAAGAGGTGACGACGTCGAACGCGAACACCTCGATGCGCGGCTTCGACGTCGCGTACGAGACGCAATCGGGCGACGCGCTCGTCGTCTACTGCGACGGCGACGCCGACCCCTCGTACTACGTATGGAACGGTACGTCGTGGACCTCGGGCGGTAACATCGGGCTTACCTCCGGAAACACGTGCGGCTGGGTAAAGCTCATCTCCGACCCGACCTCCGACGAGATCATCGCGGTGACCCGCGACCTCGACGGTACGTCATATGAGGCGCGCGTCTGGGACGGTTCCGCGTGGGGAAATTCCGCGACGTGGGGGAGCATGCAGGCCGCGCAGACGACCCATGAAGGTATCGCCGCGGAGTACGAGGAGAGCGGCGACCAGGCGGTCGTCGCGGTCTCGAACGGCACGAACAGCCGCTTCCAGTGGCGCGCCTGGAACGGCTCCGCATGGTCGGCGACCGCGAACCAAACGCTCGGCGACGACTTCGAGTCCGGCGTCATCGCCCGCGACGTCGGCTCCGACAATATGGCCATTTGCTATATGGACCAGGACGGCGACCTCGGCGTCGTTCGTTGGACCGGTGCCGCGTGGACCGGTCAGACGGAGCTCTACACGGGGTGGGCACAGGGTGCGCAGTTCGCGGACCGACCCATCGATTGTGCGTACGAGGTGGGCGGGTCGCGGGACGGTGATCTCATGGTTCTCTACAGCACGACCGCGGCGCTCAACTTCCAGTACTTCGATGGCGTCGGGTGGTCGGTCGCGGCGGCCGCCTCGTCCATTCAGGATTCGCCGCGCGTCGAGCTCCGCCGCACGGGGGACAATCTCCTCCAGGGTATCGCGTACGACAGCACGAACGACCGCTACGACTACACGTATTGGAACGGTTCAACGTGGAGCGCGCGGCAGGCGATCGAGACAGATGGCGCGGCGGGCGGTTCGCCCTTCAAAGAGCCGTTCATGATCGCGCCGAAGTACCCGTCGACGTCGGGTGCGGTCATCGGCGACCCCGCCATCGATTTCTACGCGGGTAGTGGGCCGTACTGGCAGACCTTCTCGTGGAACGACGCGCAACCGGGCGGCTCGACCGCGAACTACCAGATCGAGTATTTCGACGGCACGGATTGGCAGCTCGTGCCCGATGCGCTTCTCCCCGGAAACTCCTCGGGTCTCACCTCGAGCCCGGTCAGTCTCGCCGGCATCCTCCCGGTCGCGACGTACAACATGCTTCGCCCGGTCGCGAATCTCACCTGTAACGGAGCATCGTGTCCCTCGCTCTCGGATTGGACCATCGAATGGTCGGCGGGTATCACGATATCGGGTACCGCGAAGCAGTTCGACGAGACGACGAACGTCACGTCCGGGTCCGTGGCGGTTGCCGTGAACGGCACGCTCCAGGTAGGGAAGACCGGTACCATCTCGGGCGGCACGTGGTCCATCTCGAACGTGAACACGGCGCCGGGCGATATCGTCACCGTCTTCATAAACGGCGCGAACGACGCGAACGAGGCGGTCGCGGTCGCACGGTATGACGGCGTCGGCGACATGGACGGCCTCAAGCTCTATGAACAGCACCTCACGCTCGGCTCGAACGATGCGACGTCGACACCCTTCACGAACGCGGACATCGGTTCGTACGACTTTACACAGGACGAAGACCTCTTCTTCGACGCGAGCGGCTCTTCGCTCGATATGTGCGCGGAGACCGGCTGTGAGGCAGATCGCCTCTTCGTCGCCTCGACGACGACGTACGCGCCGGGCGGCACGACGGACCTCGGAAACGTCACGAACGCGGGTACGCTCTCGCTCGGCGGAAACGCCATCCGCGCCTCGCGCTCGTGGCTGAACACGGGGACGACGAGCGCGGGGACCTCGACCGTTACGTTCACCGCGACGTCGAGCGCGGAGACCATCGACGAGACCGGCGCCGTCGCCGCGTCCTTCTACAACGTCTCCTTCGGGTCGACGACCGCGGGTGGAACATGGACCTTGCTCTCGCCTCTCACCGCCTCGAATAACCTCACCGTCTCTCGCGGTACTCTCGCACGCGACGGCGAGGCGATCACGGTTGGTGGCTCCCTCGTAAATGGCGCGACCGCAAGTTGGACCGGCA
Source organism: Minisyncoccota bacterium (assembly GCA_035760625.1). Classification (GTDB taxonomy): domain Bacteria; phylum Patescibacteriota; class Minisyncoccia; order Phycocordibacterales; family UBA918; genus Damh-18. The sequence goes on from DASTSP010000077.1 coordinate 9,843, forward strand.
TAGGAACGACGACGTTCAATGGTTCGGGAACGAACACATGGACCGATTCGAATCCAACCCTCCAGAACGTCGGTCGCGTCGTCGTCGACGGTACCTCGAAGACCATCCAGCTCGGCTCGAACGTGAAGGCAGAGAGTATGAAGATCGGCGCGGACGACATTCTCGACGCGTCGGCGGGGAACCGTGATATCACCGTCCTCGGTGACTGGGTGAACCAGAACGCCTTCGTGGCGCACCAGGGCGAGGTCTTCATGAGCGCGACGACGACGAATCATATCGTGACCGCGGGAGGCGACGCGTTCTACGACCTCACGTTCAACGGCGCGGGCGGCGCATGGTCCTTCACGGAAGGCGACCTCGCGGTGAACGATAACTTCACGGTCTCGACGGGTACGGTAACGATGCCGACGGGCACGACGACCGTCGCGGGGTCCTGGAACAGCGCGGGCGGCACGTTCGCGCACAACAACGGCACGATCAGCATGACCGCGAGCGGCGCGAAGACGGTGACCGCGAGCGGGACGCCGTTCACGAACAATTTCTATACGTTCGCCTTGAACGGTTCGGGAAGCCTTACCTTCCTCGACCAGAACGCGACGACGACGAACGATTTCCGCATCAAGCAGGGGAGCGTCACGCTCCCGTCGGGGACGCTCTCGGTCGGAGGCGACTTCGCGAACACGTTCGGCTCGTTCAGCCATAACAGCGGGACGGTCAAGTTCACGAGCTCATCGGCGAAGACCATCGATACGAACGCGTCGTTCGCGAACCTCTCGTTCACGGGGTCAGGCTCCTGGTCGTTCACCGACGCGTCGGTCACGGCGGTCGGTTCCCTCTTGGTCGAAAACGGAACGCTCACGCTACCCTCGGGGACGCTCACGCTCGGCGGGTCCTTCTCGAACGCCGCGACGGTGACCCATAATAACGGGACGGTCCTCTTCAATTCGGCGGACGGTGGCGAGACCATCGATCTCGGGACGTCGTCCCTCTACGACATGACGTTCCAGAGCACGACGGGAGGCTGGACCATCACGTCCTCGGCGACGACGACGCATAACACGACGCTCACGACCGCCGGCTCCTTCACGCTCGCGGCAGGAGAGACGCTCTCGGTCGGCGGCACGTTCACGAACGCGGTGGGCGGCGCGTCGACGACGTGGACCGGCTCGACCCTCTCCCTCCAGTCGGGAAGTTACAGCATAAACGCGAAGACGAACGCAGGCGACGAGTACGAAACCTTGCGATTGCGGCCCGGCGCGCACATCAAGATGTGGAACTCGAGCGCCGCCTCGTACGACATCGACCCGATCGCGTCCCTCTACTCCGAGGACCATGCGGGCGTCGACGGCGACCTCTACATATTCGGGTTCTACGCGAACACGGGCGACGAGTACTGGAGCTACGCGACGGACTTCGACGGAACGGCGCTCACCGCATCGACGTCGCGCCAGGCGAACGTGAAGTTCGCGAGCGGCGCGAGCGCGTCCCTCACGGGTGGACGCTTCGAGGTCGTGGGCGCCGCAGGCGCGTCGACGACAGTCGGAAATCAGGGGAGCGGCACGTACACGGTCGCCGCTTCCGCGGGGACGACGACGATGAACTACTACGACGTGAACGATCTCGGCTCGACGGGCATCTCGCTCTCGGGGACCGGTACGGTCGTTTCGCTCGACCACGGCGCGTTCACGCCCGCGTTCTCCGGCGGCACGGCGCTCACGGTCGCGTCGTCGACCATCGGGGCGAACCCTGGACTCCAGATATTCGGCGTCGACTTCTCGACGACGACGGCGATCAGCGCATCGAACGTGACGCAGACCGACGACACGCCGTCGTCGTACTGGTGGTTTAGGAGCAGTACGGGAAATATCGACGGTGAGGCGTTCGACGACGATACCGGCGACCCGGGTTCGATACGTTGGGACGATAGCTCCCTCGTCATCACGGTCTCGGGACACGTCTACGCGGATGACGGCGTAACGCCGCTTGGCTCGCCTACCTGCGATGATGTGACGGCGAACGTTCGCATCGTCGTCTCGGGCGGCGCTTCCTACACGGGGAGCTGTTCGTCCGCGGACGGGAGCTACAGTATTCCGGGCGTCGTCGTCGTCGGCGACCCGGTCCTTACGGTGTACCTCGATACGAACGGCGGTGAGCACGGAGCGGTCGTTACGCGGACGCCGACCACCGACATCAGCGACCTCGATATCTATGAGAATCGGCTCACGACGCGCGAGGAGGACGTTGCTCCGCTTACCATCCTCAACATGGCGGTATACGACCACGACGACGACGCCGACCTACCCTTCGTCGCCGCGACCGGCACGCTCACCGTGTTCGCCGACACTGAGCTCCACATCGCGTCGTCGACGACGTTCGACCCCGCTGGCGACATCACGATAGGCGCGAACGCGTCGGGAACGCCGTTCGATGGCTCCCTCCACATCGACGACAATGCGACGCTTCTCGGCTTCGCGACATCGACGATCACGGTCGGCGGTAGTTTCACCATGGACCAGGGTGCGACCTTCTTGGCCGCCTCGACGACGGTCGTCATGAACGCGACCACGACGGGGAAGACCATTACGACCCCCGCCGGACAGACGATCGGTTTCGATACGCTCCAATTCACCGGTGTGGGCGGCGGCTGGAACATTAATGGCGATATCAGTGCGAGATCCGGCATCGACGTCACGACGGGAACGGTCTCCGGTACCGGCGACATCACCGTGACGAACGGTTCGCTCTCCGGAGACGGTACGCTGTCGATGGGCTCCGGCACGACGACCGTCGAGACGACGAATACGCTCGGCGGCGCGACGCCGTGGACCTTCGCGAACCTCGTCCTCGGGAACGGCGCGGTGACCGGTACGACGACGCCGGGTTCGAACGCGACGACGACCGTCCTTGGGAAGCTCACCATCGCGACGGGACACTTCCTCGACGCGGGTGGTTCGCGTTGGAACCTCGCCGGCACGGGTAACGTCTTTAGCGAGCAAGGTACGTTCCTCGAGGGTACGTCGACGGTCCGCTATAGCGGTACCGGCGCGGCGAACATCCTCTCGACGAACTATTACGACCTCGAGATGAAGGCGCAAGGTGGCGCACCGACGTACGTGGCGACCGGACTCGGCATCGTCGTGAGGAACGACCTCACCGTGGGAGGCGCGACGACGACGAAGGTGACGTTCGACGCGAGCGACCCGGCTCTCGACGTCATGGGGAACGTCGTGATCGACTCGACCGGCACGCTCATAGGAAGTGCTTCGGCGGTCACGACCGTAGAGGGCGACTGGGACAACAACGGTACGTTTACCGCGTCCGGCGGTACGGTCACGTTCGACGGTGCGGGTGCGTCGGACGTCTTCGCCGGCGGTTCGCCCTTCGCGAACCTCACCGTCTCCGCGGGCGGCTCGGTCACGATCGGAGAGCCGGCGACGACGACGGGAACGTTCCTCCTCTCGTCGGCGGGCGCGTTTTCGGTCGGAAGCGGCGAAACGCTCGCGGTCGGTGGTACGTTCGACAATCGAGTCGGCGGTGCCGCGACGACGTGGGCCGGTTCGACCCTCTACCTCTATGGCGGTGGAAACTACACGATGAACGCCTCGACGACCGCGGATGTCTACGGGACGCTCCGCGTCGGTGCGGGGACAGAGCCGCGCATGTGGAACTCGAGCGCGAGCACGTACGACGTCGCGTCGACCGGCTCCCTCTATTCCGAGGACCACGCGAACGTGGACGGTGACCTCTATATATTCGGTTCGTACGTGAAGGCGAGCGGTACCGATCATTGGGACTATGCGACCGACTTCGATGGCACGCCGCTCGGGAGTCCTCGCACCGTGAACGTACGCATCGCAAGCGGCGGAAGCGTCCTCTATACGGGTGGCGGACTCTCGGTCGTCGGTACGACGACGGGGACGACGACCATCGAGAATCAGGGGAGCGGCACGTACAGCTTGAGAATCGCGGGAACCGCGTCGACGACGTGGTCGTACTACCGCGTGCGCGACATGGATTCCTCCGGTCTCACGTTCTCCGGCACGCCGACGGTATCGACTCTCTCGAACGGCGACATCGCGGTCGGTGTCGCGGGCGGGAGCGCGATGACGGTGGGTGGCACGGTGATCACACAAAACCCGGCGATGAACTTCACGAACGACCGCTTCGGCACGACGACGGGCGTCTCTCCGGCGGTCAACGTCACGGCGACGGGCACGACGGTGAGCTCGTGGCGCTTCACGAATCACACGGGCGAGATCGCCGGCGAGGCGTTCGACGTGGACCCCGATGGCGACCCCGGCTACATCGTCTGGGACGACTCGGCGGCTCTCATCACCATTTCGGGTCACGTCTACAGCGACGAAGGCTCGACCGTCTCGGCGGCCTGCGACGGCGCAACGGCGAACATCGCGCTTCGCGTCGCCGGCCTCACGAGCTATGCGACCTCGTGCGACGCGGGCACGGGCGCGTTCTCCATCTCGGGCGTCGCGTTCAGCCCGAACGATTCGCTCGTCGTCTACATCGACGGCGAGAGCGAGAAGGCGGCGGCGATCACCGCGGATCCGGTCTCGAACATCGCCGATATGGATCTCTATGAGAACCGCGTCATCGTTCGCCACGAGAACACCGACCCCCTGACGATCGACGACATGGCGGTGTGGGACTCTTCCGATGACGCCGATATCCCCTTCACTGCGGTAAGCGGCTCGCCGGATACGCTCACGCTCCCCGCAGACACGAAGCTCATCGTGTGGACGGGGAAGACGTTCCGTCCGGGCGGCAACGTGACGGTCCCGGGAGGCGGAGGCGGCGCCGCGTACGACGGTACGCTCGAGCTCTTCGCGAACGCCACGTTCGACGCGACCGGTGCGGAAACGCATACGATCGGGGGGAGCCTCATCGCGGATAACGGCGCTTCGCTCGATGACGAGACCTCGACCTTCGTTTTCACGACGACCGGCGCCGGTCGCACGATCGACACGAACGAGGACCCGCTCTACAACATGACCCTCAATGGCTCGGGAAGCTGGACGGTCTCGAACGCGGCGCTCGAGGTCGGAAACGACCTCACCGTCACGCTGGGCGCCGTGACCCTCCCCGCCGCGACGACGACGATCGGCGGCTCGCTCCTCGTGACCGGCGGCTCGTTCGACCCGAACGGCGGGACGATGGTATTCACCTCGTCCGGCGCCGAATCCATCAATGCGGCTACCTCGAGCTTCGCAGGTCTCGCCATCCTCGGTTCGGGTAATTTCACGATGGGCGGCGCGAGCGCGACCGCGACGAAGGGCGTCGAGATCGACCAGGGTACGCTCATGAGCGTTTCCGGCACGTTCTCGATCGGCGAATCGTTCGAGAACGTCGGTGGTTCGTTCACGCACAACAACGGCACGCTCCGCTTCACCTCTGCGACCGGCGCGACGGTGACGGCATCGGGTTCGGACCTCGGGAGTGTCACCTTCGCGGGCGCCGGCGCGCACGTCTTCACGGACGCGAACCTCGCGCTCCGCGGTTCGCTCCGCATCGAGGCCGGCTCCGTACAGCTTCCCCTCGGCACGATGTCCGTCGGCGGTTCGTTCGTGAACTCGGGCGGCTCCTTCACGCACGCGACGGGTACCATCCTCTTCAACTCGACGGACGCGGGGGAGACGGTAGACCCGGGCGGCTCGCCGTTCAATGCGCTCACGTTCGCGAGCGCGTCGGGAGGCTGGACGATCCTCTCCGACGCGACGACGACGGGGAACTTCGCGCTCACCGCGGCGTCGAGCTTCACGCTCGCCTCCTCGACGCGTCTCTCGGTCGGCGGCGTCTTCACGAATCTCGTCGGCGGAGCCGCGACGACGTGGACCGGCTCCACCGTGACCGTCAACTCCGGCACCGGCTACACGATAAACTCGAAGACGCAGGGTGGCGACGTTTACAATAAGCTCGAGATCGGTTCGTCGACCGCGCTCCGCATGTGGGACTCGACCGGTGCGGTCACGATGCTCGATAGCGCGTCGTCCCTCTACTCGGAGGACCACGCGGGCGTCTCGGGGTCGCTCTACATATTCGGCAACTACGTTCGTTCGACCGGCGCAGACTACTGGAGCTATGCGACGGACTTCGATGGTACGGCGCTCGGCGGCTCCTCGCGCGACGCCGCGGTCTACTTCGCGGAGGGCGCTTCGACGACCATAACGGGCGGCACGCTCAACATCGTCGGTGCGAGCGGCCACAAGACCGCGATATCGAACCAGGGAAGCGGCACGTACGGGCTCTCGGTCATGGGAGGCACGCTCAATGCCTCGAACTTCAGTCTCGCGAACATGGGCGCCGCCGGACTTTCGCTCTCTGGGAACACGACCGTCACGTCGCTCTCGCAGGGTGACTTCACGCTCGCGGTCTCGGGCGGTTCCCTCATCACGCTCTCGTCGACGACCCTTAATTTCAACGCAGGGCTCGTCTCGACGGGTGATACGTTCGCGACGACGACCGCGATCACCGGGTACAACGTGAACCTCATAGGCACGACGCCGACCGCGTGGACCTTCACGGGGACGAGCGGTAACTTCGACGGTGAGGCGTTCGACAACGATGGGGTCGACGACTGCGGTTCCATCCGCTGGGACGACAGCACGTGTCTCGTCACCTCACAGTCGGCGTACCGCTGGCGAAACGATGACGGCGGGGAAGGCGTACCGGACTCGGAGTGGTACGACGTGAACTGGACGAAGCGAAAGCGCGTCACGGTCCACAACGCCGACCCCGTCTCGTACGCGGACGCGACGGTGAAGGTCGACGTGCCGTACGACGCCGACATGCAGGCCGACTTCGATGACCTTCGCTTCACTGCGTCGGACGGCGTCACCGAGCTCGACCACTACGTCGAGTCCTACACCGCGAGCACCGACGCGGTCGTCTGGGTGAACGTGCCGACGCTCGCGACGTCGACCGATACGACCGTCTACATGTACTACGGCAACAGCGGCGCGACGAGCGGCAACGCGACGACGACCTTCCCGTACCTCGATGACTTCGAGGACGGCGACATCGCCGAGTACTCGGGTGACACGACGCTCTTCACGGTCGACGGCACCTTCGCGTACGGCGGTGTAAATGGACTCGACGCGACCGGTCATGAGACGGAGAAGGCGACGGACGGCGTCTACCGCACCGACGTCACGGTTTCACAGGGCGAGGCGATACGCTTCATGCAGTATATCGACACGGCGGCGGGTTCCGGCGACGAGACGTGTACGCTCTTCGGCGTACAGTCGCCCGGCTCATCGAACCAGAACTACGCCGTCTGTCTCGAGCTCTTCGGAACCGACCGCATCTCCATCTCGAAGGACGTGTCGAACAACGACACGTCGGGCACCGTCCTCGCGACGTCGACCGTCACGTACGAGACCGGCTGGTACGAGGTCGAGACGGCATGGGAGGCGAGCGGCACCATCGCGGTAACGCTCTCGAAGGACGGCTCCGTCGTCGCGACGACCTCGGCGAACGATAGTACGTACTCCTCGGGAGGTATGGGCTTCACGTTCTGGTTCCAGAACGGCGGGTGGGACGACTACTCCGCGCGCACGCTCCTTACGACGGAGCCTTCGGTCACGCTCGGAAGCGAGCAGGTCCCCGGCGGAGCCTCATGGCTCGCGGCGCTCAATGCGCCCGCGACGGGCGTGAACACGGGCGAGAACGCGCGTGTCAGGTTCCTCATCGAGAACAGCGGCCTCCCCATCACGAATCAGGACTTCGAGCTCGATTACGCGCCGAAGGGTGCGTCACCGAGCTGCGAGGCGGTCTCGTACGGAGACTACGTGCCGGTTCCGCCGTCGGCGTCCTGCGGTACGAACGATCTCTGTATGCAAACCTCGGCGAACCTCGCGAACCACGAGGCGACGACCGACCTCCTCGGCGGTGACGGCACCTTCACGCCCGGCGAGGCCATCGAAGACCCCTCGAACACGACGAACTCCCTCGATATCGCCCAGGACTCGTATACGGAGCTCGAATACGTCGTCACGCCGACCGTGAACGTGACCGACTCGAACTACTGTCTCCGCGTGACGAACGCCGGGAGCGACCTCGACCAGTACACGAGGATGGCGGAACTCCAGCTCGTCTTCGCGCCGAACATCACGTCGCTGTCCCTGAACGGCGGCATGGACATCGCGCTGACCGGCGGTTCGACGACTACCGTCTACGCGACGGGTACGGTGAGCGACTTAAACGGCTACACGGACCTCGAGTTCGCGACGACGACGATATTCCGTAGCGGCGTCGGCGAATCGTGTACGCCCGACAACAACAACTGTTACGTCGCGTCCGGTCCGCAGTGTACCTTCACGAACTGTTCGGGAACGTCGTGCGACGTCGAGTGTAGCGCCGATATCTACTTCCACGCCGACCCGACGGACGTTGGAACGTTCGCGGGCGAGACATGGCGCGCGATGCTCGCGATCGAGGACGGAAGCGGCCTCGTCGCGACGGCGACCGCGCCATCCGTCGACCTCCTCACGCTTCGCGCCATCTCGGTCGACGATTCGATCGACTACGGCGTTCTCGCGGTCAATTCCGATACCGGCTCGTACAACGCGTCGACGACCGTCGAGAACATCGGCAACGACGCGATCGACGTCGACGTCGAGGGAACCGACCTCACCGACGGCGGCTCCTCCGCGATACCCGTCTACGAGCAGAAGTTCGCGACGTCGACCTTCACGTACAGTTCGTGCGTCTTCTGCAGCCAGCTCTCGACGACGACGTCCCACGTCGAGCTCAATCTCTCGAAGCCGACCTCGACGGCACCGGCGATCACCGACCACGTCTTCTGGGGTATCGCCATCCCGTTCGGCGTCGCGGGAACGCCTCACAGCGGTGTGAACACCTTCTACGCGGTGGGCGATTAGCGCTGTTAATAAGGAAAGTCCCACGAATCGGGGGGTGATACACTCATATATATAGTATCCATGATGCGTTCGTTCTCATCGGCTCTTTTAGCGACCATGGCCGTGCTTTGGTGCGCGAATCTCTTTCCGATAGCCGAGGCGGCCGATATCACGCCTCCCGCTATCTCGAACGTCGAGGTCGCGAACGTCTCGAACGACACGGTGACCATCACGTGGAAAACCGATGAGAACGCTGACGCGACGGTGAACTACGGCCTCCAAGAGGACTACGGCATCGTCCGCGTCGCCGGGGCGACGACGACGACGCACTCGGTTACCCTCTCGAAGCTCGAGGTGGGCCGCACGTACTACTTCCGCGTCGTGTCCTCGGACGAGGCGGGGAACCAGGGCATTTCGGCGAACTACAAGATCGTGACCGAGGGCACGCCGCAGTCCGGTGATGGGTCGCAGTCGTCGACGGAGACCCAATCGAAGACGACGCAGGAGATCGTACAGGAGATCCAGCAGGTCCAGTCGCCGCAGCAGCTCCAGGAGATCATCAACCAGACGACGGAGGCGCTCCAGGGCATTACGAAAGACCTCACCATCGTCGGCCCGCCGACGGTCATCGCGGAGACGACGAGCGCGACCATCAAGTGGACGACGGACCGCGAATCGAGCTCGGTCGTACTCTTCTCACCGTCCGACTCGTACGTCGCCGACCAGTACCAGTACTCGCAGGCCTCGACCGGCGCTGATACGACCGACCACGAAGTCCGCGTCATCGGCCTCGAACCGTACACCGAGTACCACTTCAAGGTGCAGTCGAAGGACGCGTACGCCATAACCGGCGAGAGCCGTGATTACACCTTCCGCACGAAGGCGTCGATGCCCGATATCAAGAATCTCCATATCGTGAAGGTCGAGGAGAACTCGGCGACCCTCGCGTGGGACACGACGGTCCCTGCGAAGGCGACCATCGAGTACCAGGACATGACGACCGGTGCGCAAAACTCCGTCGGACGGCCGACCCTCGCGACGACGAACCAGATGCGCATCTCCGACCTCACTCTCGGGACTCGGTACGTCGCGTTCGTCATCGCGGAGAACGCCGGCGGCGACCGCGTGAAGAGCCAGCCGATCACCTTCGTCACCGTGAAGGACACGGCCGCCCCGATCATCTCGAACGTCACGAACGAGTCGACGCTCTTCCCGGGCGGCGAATCGCGTATCCAGACCATCATCGAGTGGCTCACCGACGAACCCGCGCACTGTTCCTTAACGTACCAAGAGGGTATCGCGGGCGGCATCGAACCGACGACCATCGATTCGAAGGACAGCGGCTACTCGGCGAAGCACACGGAGGTCATCGTCGATTTCGCTCCCGCGACCGTGTACCAGTTCTGGCTCACGTGCGCCGACGAGGCGGGGAACTCGGTGAAGTCGGAGAACTACGTCCTCTTCACGCCGATACAGGAGAAGAGCATCATCGACATCATCATCGAGAACTTCTCGAGCACCTTCGGCTGGGTCAAGAACATCGGAGGCGGCGGATAATATAGAGGAATCACCATGGCTAAACCACTCATCGTGTGCAGGAATCTCGACATCACCTACAACAAGGGGAAGTCGAACGAGTACAAGGCGCTACAGAACGTGAACACCGACATCTACGAAGGGGAGTACATCATCCTCTTCGGCGCGTCGGGTTCGGGGAAGTCGACCCTCATGTACGCGATCCAGGGGTCCCTGCCGCCCGGAGGCGGTACGCTCCTCATTCGCGGGGACGACATCTACTCGTACCCGCCCCAGGAGCGAGTGTACTTCCAGCGGTACATCATGGGCATCATCTTCCAGTCGTTCAACCTCATCGGCTCTCTCACCGTCCTCGATAACGTCGCGCTTCCGATGATCTTCTGCGATGCGAACAAGGCGAGCCGCGAACGGCGAGCTCAGATGCTTCTCGATCGATTCGGCGTCGGTCACGTCTCCCACAAGGTGCCATCGATGCTCTCGGGAGGTCAGCAGCAGCGCGTTTCGGTCGCCCGCTCGATGGTCAACGACCCGCAGATCCTCCTCGCCGATGAGCCGACGGGAAACCTCGATTCCATCTCGACCCAGCAGGTGATGGACAAGATCGACGAGATCAACACGTTCGACCAGCGCACCATCATCATGGTGTCGCACAACGCGGCGCACCTCTCGTACGCGCACCGCGTGTACTATCTTAAGGACGGCATCGTCGTCCGCGAGGTCGTGAACCCGCAGCGAAAGCAGATCAAGCCGGTGAAGGAAGGCGAGACGATAGTGACCGAGCTCGAACAGCTCGCGCGCCTCTTCCCGTACGATTCGGTCGATACCTTGCGTGTGAAATCGCTGACGAACTACCTCACCCAGCAGTACACGTTCGACCAGCTCATTCGGCTCGAGAAGGCGGTCAACCTCCTCATCAAGGGGAAGATCCGTAAGCGGCAGTTCATCGCGACCCTGATCAAGAAGTACGAGGACGGCGGCGTCGGCATCGATCGAAAGACGGCCGATCACATGGCCGAGGTGTCGGTCGCCCTCGTCACGCAAGCCGACGACGTGCGCCGGTTCCGGAGCGACAAGCAACAGCAGTCGGAGGCGGCGTTCTTCGCCCAGCACAAGTTCGCCGAGCGCGTGCGCGAGTACCTCCTCATGCATCACCGCGTCCCGCTCTCGCGCGCCATGGAGGCGAACCTCACGACGATGATAGCGGACCGTCTCTCAGGCGTCTCGGGCGAGGAAGAGTTCTATGACGCGCTCGGAGCGCCGGTCAAGGAGGGAGGACTCGGCCTCGAACGGAAGGTCGTCTCCGACATCTCG
>DASTSP010000078.1:0-5763 GCA_035760625.1 Minisyncoccota bacterium
TCCCGAACCCGCGTGCGCGTACGCCGATCGTGACGAGGATGTCGGCCGACTTCGCGGCGAGGGCGCCGATGCGCTCATGTTCGCGTATCGAGAACTGTCCGAGCTCCATCATGTCGCCGAGGACGGCGATGCGTCGCTTCACGCCCTTTAGTTCACCGAGCGTGCGGAGCGAGCCCTCGGAGGCCGCCGGCGAGGAATTGTAGGTATCATCGATGAGAAGGGTCTCCTTGATCCCGGGAATGAGACGCATGCGGCCGGGCGGCGGCGTGTAGTCAGCGAGCGATTCCGCGACCGCGGCGATGTCGATATCGAAGATGGACGCGACGGCCGCCGCTGCGGCCGAATTGTACGCGTGCTGAACTCCGACGGAGCCGTTCACCCGGACGGTGACCGCGCGGTCGAGGTGCGTAAGAGCGAACTCGATGCCCGCGGCCCGGCCGTCCTCGTAGACGACGGTGTCGCCCGAGGCCGTGTACGGCGAGAGCGAGAAGCGTGAGTAGCCGATCGAGCGTTGTCGCGTCTCTTCGGCGACCTTTCGCACTTTCTCGTCGTCGTTGTTGAAGACGAGAATACCCTCGGGTCGAAGCGCGGTGACGAGTTTCTTCTTCTCCTCGATGACCGCCTCGGGCGATTCGAAGTACTCGACGTGGACGGGCACGTCTGGGAAGCGCGTCAGGACGACGATGTCCGGCTTCACCCACGCGGTGAGTCGGTCCATGTCGCCTGGCCTATCGACGCCGGTCTCGAGGACGAGGACCTTCGGGTACGTACCGGGATGGAGCGCGATCATCGCGCCGTCGATGACGTTCTTCAGCCACAGCACGGGGTTGTTCCAAGCGTTCCGGAGGCCGAGGACGGTAAGCGGCACGCCGAGCTCCGAATTGAAGCTCTTCTCGCTCTTTCGCACGTGCATACGGTCCTTGAGTACCTCGTAGATCGCGTCCTTGATGGAGGTCTTCCCGACGCTCCCGGTGACCGCGATGATGACCGGTTTCGTACGCGTAAGGAGCGTCCGCGCCTCGGCGGTGAGGAGCGCGACGATGACTCGCTTCAAGAGGGCTTTCATAGATGGGTTACTGGCCTCGGTCGGGCGGTAATTCGTAATAGTTTATGAGGAAATGGACGAGGTCCATGAAGGGCTCGGTGAGGGTCTCCGACGCGTACTCGACGCCCTTCGGTTCAACAGTATACAGGAAAATGAGGAATTTCGGATCGTACGCCGGGAAGTATCCGAAGAACGAGTGGAGGTACTTATCGGGATAGTAGCCGCCGTGTACGGGGTCGGCGATCTGGGCGGTTCCGGTCTTCGCGGCGACCGAATAGTACGGGTTCTTCACGGTCCCGTTCCGAAGCGCCTCGTCGACGACGGTGACGAGCATGCGAGTGACGTCCTCGGTGGTCTCCTTCTTGAAGACCTGGTCGCCATCGGGGTACGCGATGTCGCGTACCGTCCCGTCGCCGTACTCGACGCGCTGCACGAGATGCGGCGTGATGAGTTTCCCTCCGTTCGCGAGGGTCGAGAGCGCGCGAACGGTCTCCATGGGCGTCATGGCGATACCCTGTCCGAAGGACGCGGTCGCGTACTCGACTTTTCGCGGGCTCTCGAGGTTCGATACGAGCCCGTACGTCTCATTGGGAAGGTCGATGCCCGTCTCCGAACCGAGTTTGAGTCCGTAGAAGTAGTGGCGGAAGCGCTCCCCGCCGAGAAGGTCGGCGATATGGGAGACACCGACGTTGAGGGACTGGCTCAAGATCTGCTGAATGGGGACGGTGCCGCGCGCGCGTCCGTCGTAGTTACAGATGCGCTTACCGTCGAGTTCGATACACCCCGCATCGTAGTACGTCGAACTCGGGACGATGACGCCCGCATCGAGTCCCGCCGCGACGGTGAGGGGTTTGATGATCGATCCCATCTCGTAGACGTTCTCGACCAGGGGGTCACGGAACATCGCAAGGTCGGCTCCCGAGCGGTCGTTCAAGTTAAACGAGGGGTCGACGTCGAGCGCGTATATCTCGCCGGTCTGCGGATTGATGATGATACCGCCGGAGAGCTCGCCGTGCCACATGTCCTCCGATTTTTGGAGCGCCTGGTCGAGCGCCCGCTCGACCGACGGCTCGATGGTCGTCACGAGGTCGCCTTCCTTCGTGTCCTTCGAATCGAAGATGAGGTCGCCGAGGTTACTGAATATCTCGGCGAAGAAATTGACGGCGAGATGTTCGTCGCGACGCGTGAGCGTATCGTTGTAGTAGCGTTCGAGACCGTACTTCCCGACGAGCGCGTTGTCGTCGTATCCGACGAAGCCTATCGCGCGCGCGGCGAGCGAATCACCCGGGTAGTATCGCCACTGATTTCGGTAGAGGTGTACGCCGGGGAGGTTGAGGGCGTCTATCGCGTCCGCCTCGTCGTTCTCGACCTGTGGTGCGATCTCCGCGTAGGCGCGGTCCGTCTCGGACGCGCGCGCGATGAACGCGTCACGGTCGATGGGGATGATGCTCGATAGCGCTTCGTACGTCTTCTCTGCATCCGCTATCTTCGATGGGTCGATGGCGAGGAGGTACCCGGTCTTCACGGTCGCCGCGGACACCTTCTCCCCGTCCTTCGTCGTCATGTAGATACTGCCGCGACTGAAAAGGTCGCGGACGGTGTGCACGTACTGGTTCTCGCCCGCCTCGCGGTATTCGGCGCCATGGACGATCTGGACGACGTAGAGTCGTCCGATGATGATGAGTAGTATGAAAAGGACGACTCCGGTGATGGCGCGTATCCGAATGACTGCTTCCCGCCTCATGTGAACTTAATTTCGTGAGAACGCGACGGTGTCGGCTCCCTTGTCGATGAATATCTTCTTATCCGCGATGACGAACCCCTTCGCGAGCGCCACGTCACGGGACACCGATTGCTGGCGAGCGATGTATGCCGTCTCGAGCTCGCTCACCTGTGTGTTCACCGCCGCTATCTGGCCGTCGACCTCCTTCCGCATGACGACGTGGACGACGGAGAGGCTAAGAAAGTACACATAGCCGGCGAATACGATGATGCACGAGAGGGCTGCCGCGTAAAACAGGCGTGATTCTCCGTTGTATGCCGCTACAGTATGTCGTCGTCGATTCATGTTTTTTCGAAAATTCGTAGTTTAGCGCTTCGTGATCGTGGGTTTGCCTGTAATTCCTCTTTCGACGGCGTTATGGGCTTCTTCGTGAGGACGGTGCCTTCGCCCTTCGCGGCGAGATCGCGGAGCGTGTGCTTCACGATGCGGTCCTCGAGGCTGTGGAAGGTGATGACCGCGAGCCGTCCTCCCTTCTTGAGGACACGGGCTCCCGTTTCGAGGAATTCGGAGAGTGCCGAGAGCTCGTCGTTCACCGCGATGCGGAGCGCCTGGAAGGTCCGTGTCGCTGGGTGGATGCGCCCGTGCCGGTAGCTCCCGGGCACCGAGCGTTCGATGACCGAAACGAGGTCGAACGTCGTCTCGATGGGCGCCTTCTCGCGCGCCTCGACGATGTTCCGCGCGATGCGCCGCGCGTACCGCTCTTCGCCGTACCCGAAGATGACGTTCGCGATGTCCTCTTCCTTCCACTCGTTCACGATGTCTCGCGCGGTGAAGGAATACTCCTTAGGTTCGCCGAGGGTCATGAGGAGCGGTTCATCGACCTGGAACGAGAATCCCTTCCCGTTCCCCGTGAACTGCTCGATGCGCCAACCGAGGTCCGCGAGTATGCCGTCTACGCCGTCAATGTGCAATCTTGTTAAAATCGAGTCGAGCCGTCTGAAATTCCCGGTGACGAGGTGTACCGTCGCATCGCCCGTGAGCGACTTCTTCGCCGCGGCGACCGCCGTCTCGTCCGCGTCGATGCCGACGAGCGTCCCTTGCTTCCCGAGCTTCGCGAGCATGCGCGTCGCGTGGCCGGCGGACCCGAGGGTCGCATCGACGACCGCCCCGCTCTCTGTAAGCGCGAGCGCGTCGACCGCCTCATCGGCTAGTACGGTAACGTGAGTCATATGTCGCTTCGCTAGAGGACGCCGATCTCACCGAGCTTCTCGGCGAGGGCGTCAGCCTGTCCCTCGATGCGCTTCTTGTACTCCGTCCACCGATTCTCATCCCATATTTCTACACGATCATGGATACCCGCGAGCACGACCTTCGTCGTGAGCCTCGCGAATTCCTTCAAGAAATCAGGAACGAGAATTCGTCCGACAGTGTCTACCTCCACCTCCACCGCTCCCGAGAGGAAGAATCGATTGAATCCTCTCGTATCCGCTTGACCGAGCGGGAGCCGACCTATCCTTTCGGTGATCTTCTCCCACTCTTTCAAGGGATATATAAAGAGACAGTTATCGAGACCGCGAGTCACGACCAGCTTCTTGCCAAGTTCCTTTCTCCATTTGGAGGGTAAGGACAGCCGTTTCTTGACGTCGATGTTGTGCGTGTACTCCCCAATCAACATGTGTTTGATTGCCCGTCTCGATACTGATAACTATTCTCATAGTTTACCACTATCTCCCACCACGGGTCCATTATATACCACTCTCTCCCACCCCCTGCCACAGTTATACACAAGACCTCGTGAAGGAGGCATGAAAAAACCCGGGCTCCCCGGGTTCTTGTTCGGTCGTACAGTTATGCCTTCGGTCTTAGGAGTGGGAAGAGCTGTGTCTCGCGGACGGGCTTCCCCTCGAGGATGGCGAAGAGGCGCTCTCCGAATCCGAAGCCGCATGCGGGCGGCATGCCGTGTTCGAGCATCTCGACGAACTCATGGTCGGCCATCATCGCCTCCTCGTCGCCCGCGACGAGAAGTTCCTGCTGAACGGCGAAGCGCGCCGCCTGCTCGAGGGGATTGTTGAGCTCCGAGTAGCCGTTCCCGACCTCCGTGCCCGCGATAACGGGCTGGAAGCGTTGCGTCGCGTCCTTGCCCTCTATCTCCTTCGCCAAGGGCGAAACGAGTTTCGGGTGACCCGTCACGAACGCGGGGCCCGCGATCTGCTTCCTGCAGTGCTTCCAGAGCGTATCGAGGAGCCGCTCACGTGTATCACCCTCGTACTCTACGTTCAGTTCGGCGAGCTTCCGCTTCATGTCGTCGGCTGACGCACCAGCGACGTCGATGCCGGTCTGCCGCATGATCTCCTCGGCGTAGTCGAGACGCTTCCAGTCGTTCGCGAGGTCGAACGTATAGTCGCCGTACGTGAACGACGTCGTACCGTAGACCTCCTTCGCGATCGTGCGGTAGAGCTCCTCGACGAGTTCCATGCCCTTTTCAAAATCTGCGTACGCCCAGTAGAACTCCATGTTCGTGAACTCCTGGAGGTGGTTCGGGCTCGTACCCTCGTTTCGGAAGATGCGGCCGATCTCGAACGTCTTATCGAAGCCGGCGGCGAGGAGGCGCTTCTGCCAGAGCTCGCCGACCGAGATGCGGAGGTGTACGTCGATGTCGTAGTCGTTGTGATGCGTCGTGAAGGGACGCGCCTCCGCGCCGCCCGTCGTGAGCTCGAGGGTCGGCGTCTCGACCTCGGTGAAGCCGTGCTCCTTCATGAACGAGCGCGTCACGTACCAAAAATGTTCCTTTCGCCTGAACATATCGCGAAGCTCGGGATGCGTGAGGAGGTCGAGGTAGCGCTTCCGGAATCGCTCCTCCTCGTTCTGAAGACCGTGGTACTTGTCGGGAAGCGGAAGAAGGCTCTTCGTAAGCATCGTCCACTCTTTGGCGAGGATGGAACGTTGGCCGGTATTCGTCGCAAAGAGCGTCCCCGTCACCTCGACGAAATCACCC
>DASTSP010000079.1:0-3637 GCA_035760625.1 Minisyncoccota bacterium
CCTCGAACCCTCCCTTTTCGCGAACGATCGAATGGCGGCCATCAGCCCCGATGACGAGCCGTGCGCGTATTTCGAGCGCACCGTCCGCATCTTCCGCCCGTACGCTGACGACGCGTCCTCCCTCCGTCACGAGGTCCGCCGCCTTCGTCGCCATGCGGAGCTCGAACGTCGGGAACTCCTTCGCCTTCGTCGCGAGAAAGTTGAGAAAGTCCCACTGCGGGATGAACGCGATGTACTTCGTCTCGACGTCGAGGCGCTCGAAATCGGCGATGGTCACGCTCCGCTCGCCGGCGCGGAACGTCATCTTCGCCATCTCGCTATGGGGCAGCTTGAGGAACTCATCGAGGAGTCCGAGTTCGCGAAGGATGTTCATCGTCGATGGGTGTATCGTGTCGCCTCGAAAGTCCCTGAAGAAGTCAGGCCACATCTCGAGAACGGTGACGCGTATACCCGCTCGCGCGAGGAGATACCCGAGCATGATGCCCGCGGGCCCGCCACCCGCGATACAACAGTCCGTTTCTATGGTGCGTGGTGCCATTTCGTCAGTATATACCCCGCGAACGATCGAACCGACCGTTACACCCAGAGGGCAAGCCAAAGGCCGACGTAGTGAACGACAATATAGAGAAAGAAGAGGTAGCCAAGAACGCAGGCAATGAGAGAGAACGCGACGTAGTTAAGCACTTCGTTCCGGCGTCGCCGCGCATCGTCGAGGGTGCAAATACCACGTGTCCTTCTCAAGTAGTACAGGATGGAGAGGGCGAGCGCGAGCAGACCGACGAGCCGAAACGCCCACTTGAAGTCCGCATAGAGCACGTCGGAGAGGGTCGATGCGAAGCTCACCGTCGACACGCCGAGGAGCACGAGAACGATCGGGGAAAGACAACAGAGCGACGCGAGAAGGACCGGGATGCCGCTTATCTTTAGGAGTTCCTTAAGACCCATGTCAGTCGAAATACGATTTGGTGTACCCGTACCCTTCCCTGTCGAGATCATCGTAGGCGATGAATCGGAGCGCTGCCGAGTTCATACAATAGCGCTTCCCTCCTCGGTCCATCGGTCCGTCGTCGAAGACGTGCCCGAGGTGCGAGTTGGCGTGCGCGGAGCGCACCTCGGTACGCGCCGTAAAAAGCGTGTCGTCCTCGTGGAGCGTTACCGCATCGGGCGTGATGGGCTTCACGAACGATGGCCAGCCCGTCCCCGACTCGTACTTATCGGTCGAGAGGAAAAGCGGTTCGCCGGAGACGACGTCGACGTACACACCCTTCTCATGGTTCTCATCGTACGCGTTCTTGAAGGGTGGTTCGGTGGCACCCTCCTCGGCCACCTCGTACTGAAGCGGCGTGAGCCGCGCCTTGAGCTCTTTCGCTGACGGCTTCACGTATCCATTCCATGAATGCGCGTTGAACGCAGTCGTCTTCGGAGCGCTGATGCTTGACGAGATGGTGAACGAGTCTGCCGACTCACCCCAGTACTTTTTTATGAACGAATCGCGCCCTGAGGCGGCACGGTAGTACATGTAGCGAAGCGGGTTCTTCTTCGCGTAGTCCTGATGGTACTCCTCGGCGGGCCAGAATCGCGGCCGAGGCGAGACCGTTATCGTAATGGGTTTTGGGAAGACTTTGAGCGCGTCTGCCGCTTTGATGATGGCCTCGGCCTCGACCTTTTCGTCATCGGTATCGTAGAAGATAGCCGGCGTGTACTGCGGACCGCGGTCGTAAAACGAGCCGTCCGCGTCGGTCGGGTCCCCGTGCTTCAAAATATGCTCGACGAGGTTCGCGTATGTGACCTTGGATGGGTCGTACGTCACCTCGACGACCTCGCGATGACCTCCCTCCGCGTAGTTCTCGTACGTCGGCGACTCGCTCGTCCCTCCCGCATAGCCCGATACGACGTCGATGACGCCCTGCACGGCCTCCATGTCGTGCTCTACGCACCAAAAGCAGCCGTCCGCGAAGAGGGCGGTCGAGGTCGTCGCGGTTGTCATATGTTCTGATCGCATGGTAGTTTCGCTCGTCCCCGTACTGGTCGTTTCGTTCATAGGAATGGGTATACGGCGCTCCGCCGAACGTCCACGCTCCGCTAGTAATGAGGAAACGATCCGCGGCATCCCGCTCGTCAGATAGAGAAACGTTCCGAGGACCGCGACCGCCGCCACGCCGATGATGACGTTCTTGAGCATGGTCTTAGTATATGACCATGAAGGAGAGATGTAAAGTTACCTTTACATCTGCCATGTGGACTACTCTTCGCGTGCTCGCGTAAAGAGCTTCGCGAGGACCATTACGGAGAGCGTGATGGCGACCCACGGGTCGGTAGGCGCGGGTCCAAGGCACTGAACGACGAGCGCGACCATGAGGACGCCGAGGCCCGCGAGGTACGCGACCCTCCCCGAGCGGAGCGTGAGGAGCGCCTCTCGTTCGTCGCGGGCCCCTTCCTTGAGGACGAATCCGGCCCACGCGAGGAGGAGGACGACTGCGATGAGGAGCGCGGTCATTTCCCACATCATCGGCATCCAAAACGGAACGAGGTCCGCGAGGGTGAGGAGGAGAAACGTGAGCACGAGAGCGATGCCGATGTACCAGTGATTTTTATTCATACGCGATGCTAAACAAGGATTCGACGGGCACGGAGAACACCTCGGCGAGGCGAATCGCGAGGAGTACCGACGGCGTGTAGTTACCGCGCTCGATCGCGATGATGGTCTGGCGAGTCACGCCGACCCTGGTCGCGAGCTCCTCCTGCGTGAGCCCCGCCTTTGTGCGATACTCGTTCACCTTGTTTTTCACGAAGGCCTCCATTTGATAATGGCATTAGTGTAGCACGCGACCCCGTTCGCGTAACCGAGCGGCGTATTCGCGGTTATAGAGTATGTATTCGATAAACATGTGATCATGGTACGAAACAGCATGAAAAGAGTGGCCTTCGCGACGTTCGGACTTCTCCTTATCCCGCTTCTCGCTATGGTCTTCACGGACTCGGTGAACTGGGAGATCAATGATTTCATCGTCATGGGCGTCATGCTCTTCACGGCCGGCATGCTCATCGAGCTTGCGCTCAAGAAATTCAGCACATACCGCATGGTCGCGGTCGGGGTCGTCGTTCTCGCGTTCCTCTGGCTCTGGGCCGAGCTCGCGGTCGGCGTCTTCACGAATTGGGGTAGTTAAACGATCGACTCTCGCTAAATGGGAGAACCACCTGCTTTTATTGTATCTGTTCGCTATCCTTCTCCTAGTTGCTTGTCGTAATGTCGCAGCATCATGGCAGGTACTTTATGAAAACCAAATTTCTCGTAAAAACCCTCGACATCCTCTTCGCACATGAGGTCTATCATATAGATGTCCTTAAAGTCCTCGAGCAGGAGCTCGACGAGAGTCTTGCCGATTCCCTTGCCTTGATATTCGGGGAGAACCTCGACGAGCGGTATGTGCGCTGATATCACATGGTCGCTATTCGCCGTCGCAAAACCGACGACCTGGTCTCCATGCATCGCGATCGCGACGTGATCGCTCTTGGAGAGAATCTTAAGAAGCGTCGGTGCAGTCGGTCGTTTTTCCCATCCGACGAAGAACCCTTCCATCTGTGACGGGTTCAAACCCTCGGGAGACCGAAGGTAGCGTATTTCCGCAGTATTTGC
>DASTSP010000080.1:0-4055 GCA_035760625.1 Minisyncoccota bacterium
ACGCCGGCGAGGAGCTCACCGTTCCGGCACAATTCCATGATCTCCCACGATTTGTTCTTGTGCTCTATGCCGAAACGACTGTCTGCCTCGTGCACGTAGCTTGGAATCATGAAGCGCGCCTTCTCGCGGATGTACCAGAACGCCGGCCCCTTCGCGTAGCGGTCGAGAATGGCGAGGTAGAAGAGGACGGCCGTAAGCGGAAGGAGGAGCGCCCACGCGACGTTCGCCGTGAAGACGTACGTTTCGACCATGAGAAGCATGATGCCGACGGCCGTGTAGTGTCGCCTCTCGCCGAGGACCGTCGCGATCTCGATGAACGCGCGATTCGCGGAGTGCTCTTCGAGGTAGAGATCCATGAGCCGTCGCATCGTCCTCTCGTCTACGAGCGCATGCAACTTCGGTTCGAAAACGGTGACCGTTTCGGTATCCATGTGGCCTCCCAAGCCGGATTGTCTCGCGGCATCATGCCACACTTTCGGGCTATCGTACAGGCTCGTTCTTCTACGGGCGGCGTTCTCCGGTGATGCGCCCGTCCTCCATATCGATGATGCGGTTGCAATACTTGGTGTACTCCTCCTCGTGGGTCACCATGACGATCGTCTGACCTCGTCGGTTCAGGTCGCGGAGGAGTTCGATGATCGCGTTCCCCGACACGCTGTCGAGGTTCGCGGTCGGTTCGTCGGCGAAGATGATCTTCGGTCCGCCCGCGATCGCGCGGGCGACCGAGACGCGTTGCTGTTCGCCGCCCGAGAGTTGGGCGGGGAGGTTCCGTTCTTTGCCGGGGAGCCCGACGCCAGTGAGCGCCTCGCGAGCCTTCGTCTTCGCCTCTTCCCATGAGAGGCCGCGCATGAGGAGCGGCACCATGATGTTCTCCTCGGCGGAAAGATCGGGGACGAGCGCGTAGTCCTGGAAGACGTAGCCGAGCGTATTGAGGCGGAAACGCGTCTGCTCGGACTCCGAGAGCGACGCGACGTTCACGCCGTCGACGGTGACGCGTCCCGTCGTCGGGTGGTCGAGGACCGAGAGCTGGTACATGAGGGTCGATTTGCCGGCTCCCGATTTGCCCATGATCGCGACGAAATCGCCCGCGCTCACGGTGAGCGTGATGCCTTTGAGGACACGCGTCTCGAGCTCTCCCGTGCCGAACGTTCGATGGATGTCGTTTGCTTCGATGATGGTAGGCATAGGGTTTGTGACCATACTAGCGTCTCATTTCATTTTCTGCCGAGGATCGCGTTCAGCGTGTTCTCGCGGGTGATGAGCTTCGCGGGGAGGTAGCCCGCGATGAGCGTGACCGCGAAGAGGACGAGGAACTTGTAGAAGGTCGAAAGGGGGTCGGCGACGAGGACGCCCTCGCTGAACGGGAACTGGATGGGGTGGCGGTCGGTGTACGGGATAAAGACGCCGTACGTGAGGAGCGCGCCGAGGAGCGACCCCGCGAGCGCGTAGAACGCCGCCTGCATGACGTACGCGAGCTCGATGACCTTCTCGTCGATGCCGATGCCCTTGAGGATGCCGATGTGCCGCTTTCGCGCGAGCGCGTTAATGAAAATGATGATGAATATCGTGATCGACGCGACGATGACGCCGATCGAGCCGATGAACGTACCGAGGAGATTGAAGGTCCGCTTGATGTCGGCGAGGAACTTCGGCACACCTTCCTCGAACGTCTGTATCTTCGCGTACCGGTCGAGCCCGGTGCGTACGAGGGACGCCTTCACCGAGGAGTTCTGGGCAGGGTCCGCCATTCGCGTCACGATGAGGTCTGCGTTCGAATCGATCCGGCCGAAGATGCGCCGAAACTCGCGGGAGGAGATATACGTGTTCAAATTGACGTCGTCGACCTTCGACTGCACGACTCCCTTCACCGTGAACTCCTTCGAGACGTCGCCGACCGAAAGCCGGACCGTGTCTCCCGGGTGCACGTCCTCGACCGTCTCGAATATGTCGCCGTAGAGCTCGGCATACTGTGAGAGGTAGTACGCGCCGATGAGGATGTATCCCTCCTCGTTCGGGTCGAGATACTCGCCCTCGACGACGTAGTCACTAAGGTGCGTGAGCCTATTCTCCGCCTCGACGTCGATGCCCGTCACCTTAACGTTCGCGACGTCCGCGTCCTTCTTGAGGTCGCGGCGTTCCTTGAAGTTCGCCTCGAGCTTGCCGACGCCGCTGTAGCGGACCGAGTACGCGGTGATCTCGGGGTAGCGCCCAAGCTCGCGGACGATGGTCGGGGTCTCGAGTATCGCGTCCTCGCCCGCCTTCGGCGAGATGGTGAGGTCGCCGTACGCGTTCTCTCGTACGGCCCGCTCCGCACCGACGATGATGCCGACCAAGACGCCCGAGACGGCGATGAGGTTGAGGAACGTGAACATCATCACGAAGATGATGAGGAGCGTCGTCGAGAGGCTCGCGCGCTGGATCTGTCTGATCCCGAGGAGGAGCCCGATACGGAGCGTGCGCATACCTACTCGGGGGCGACGACCGTCGTTCCGGCCTCGATGCCTTCGACCGCGGCAAAGCCATCGTTCCCGATGAAGGTCACGGTGACGGGAACCGTCCGCGTGCCTTTCCCCGCCGGCACGAGGAGACTGTACGAACCGTTTTCGCCGATGAGGTAGCGGCGCGGAACGCGAAGGACGCCGTCTTTCTCGCCCGTCACGATGTCGATATCCGCCGAGAGGCCGCTCTTCAGCCAATCGAGCTCCTCATCGAGCGCGAGCTTCGCCTCGAAGTACGAAACGCCCTCGACCTGCTTCGCGAGCGGCGAGACGAACACGACGGTCGCACCGAAGCTCTCGTCGGGCCGCGCATCGAAGGATACGTCCGCCTTGCTTCCCACTTGGATCTTCGTCACATCGATCTCGGGAATGAGCGCCGTGAGCTCGAACGAACCGTCACCGACCATGGTGACGATGGGCCCCGCACCCGCGGTCTCGCCCACGACCGCGTCGACGCGCGTGACCGTCCCGGAGAACGGAGCGCGAAGAACCCGCTCGTCGATGTTCGCGCTCACCGCTTGGAGCCGAGCCTGTGCCTGGAGGACTTTCGCGTCAGCTCGCGTACGCGCCTCCTGTCGCGGAGTGGCGGTGTCGAGGGACGCGTTCTCTGTCGCGAGCGTGAGCTTCTGCGTCGCCGCCGCGATCTCGTTCGCGCGCTCCGTCTTCGCGAGGTTGTATGCGTTCAGGTCGCTCACGTACGACGCGCCGGTCTTATTCGGGATGTCGATGGTCCACGTGCTGTCACCGTAGCTCTCGCCGTCCGCGAATTGCACGTAGAGTCCGCATGAACCCAGTGGCGCCGCCGCGTTCGCGTACGCGGTGAACGTGCCGGACTCGAGGCCGCTTAGCCGGTACGAGTATCCCGAGAGCGATGCCGACCGGAACATGGTGAGCGTATACGTCCCCTCCTTGTCGCATGCGTACGTACCGCTCACCGTCGGCGCGATGTCATCGTTCTCCGGATCGACCGGACGGGCTTCGAGGTCGGTCGAGAGGAGCGTGCGGTACGCGTTCTCGACACGGTCGTTCTGTTCCTTCGTCACGCGTTCAAGGTCCTCGCGCGCGATCTCTGCGGTCGTCTTCGTCACGGCGAGCTCCTCTGGGCGGAGGCCCGAGATGAGCTCATCGCGATCGGCCTCTGCGATGAGGAGCGCCGCGTACGCGTCGCTGTACTGTGCCGAGAGATCCGCGTGCGAGAGCGACGCGAGCTCCTGTCCTTTCGTGACGGTGTCACCTTCGGTCACCGAGACGCTTGCGAGCGTGCCGGTCACGGGGAAGGAGAGCGCGACGCTGTCCGCCGCATCGAGCGTTCCAGAGACGGATACGACGTTCTTGACCGCTCCCACGGAAACCGTATCGGTCGTGAAGGTCGGAGCGTCGTTCTTGGATTTGAGGGCGAACGCGACGATCGCGACGACAAGGAGCACCGCTCCGATGAGGACGAGCCTGTTTCGAAAGAGTGTTTTGAGCCGCGACATCGCTAAAGTATAGCGTGGATTGCGGTGAGTGTCTCTCTACGATAGAGTGGTAGCGCACTTTTCCGCCCCTAGCTCAGCT
>DASTSP010000081.1:0-8587 GCA_035760625.1 Minisyncoccota bacterium
CACACGCTCGCGCAGGAGCGTCTCGCGAAGGAACTCGTCGACGACGGCGCCGACCTCGTCATCGGTCACCACCCGCACGTCGTCGAGGACGTCGCGCTCTACCGGGGGAAGCCGGTATTCTACTCGCTCGGCAACTTCGTCTTCGATCAGTACTTCAGCACGGACGTCATGGAGGGACTGGGCGTCACGCTTACGCTCGAGAACGAGTACGCAGACTATGCGCTCACGGGGTACGCGACAATGGAGAGCCGGAGCGCGCCGTACGTGATGAGCACGACCTCTTCAAGCGCACTCTACGCGCGCGTGCTTCAAAACGTGCCCGGAGCGGAGCTCGAACGCGGGACGTTCTCGGTGCCGCGGTAGCGCTGTTGCATGTTTCTCGAAGAGGGATATGATGGGCGGGTAATACCAACAATATGAATTTCTTCAATAAAACCGAGGTCGTGGGACTCTTCGCGAGCGTGGCCGTCATGGCGCTCGCCCTCGCCTTCGTTCGCTTCAAGACCGATATCTTCGCAGAGGCGCCGCTTCTTCGCGGCGACTCGCAGAGCGCCATCGTCGCCGTGAGCTCGGCGACCGGCGATGCGACGACGAGCGCGCTTCGCGGCGCCCTCGAAGAGGCATCGACGGGGAAGGGCGACCTCGTGAAGCTCGTCGTCGATGACATCGTGATCGGCACGGGTCCGAAAGTGAAGAACGGTGATACGGTCACCGTGAACTACGAGGGCCGGACGCAAAGCGGCGTCACCTTCGACAGTTCGTATGAGCGCGGGACGCCCTTCACGTTCACCGTCGGTGCGGGTAAGGTCATCGAGGGGTGGGAGAAGGGTCTCGTGGGCATGCAGGTCGGCGGTAAGCGCATTCTCGTCATCCCGGCGGACATGGCGTACGGCAACCGGCAGGTGGGCGTCATTCCGGCGAACTCGCCCTTGGTCTTCTCGATCGAGCTTCTCAAGATCGAGTAACCCATGACCTCGCCCATCTCATTCGAGATACTCAAACGGAAACCCGGAACACTCGCTCGCGCGGGTGTTCTTCGTACGCCTCATGGCGACATCGAGACGCCGGCCTTCATCGCCGTCGGTACGAAGGGAACGGTGAAGTCGCTGAAGCCCGATGACCTCGAACGCTACGTCGGGAACGAGATGACGCTCGCGAACACGTACCACCTCTACCTTCAGCCGGGCGCGGACGTCGTGAAGGAGGCGGGTGGGCTCAACCGCTTCACCGGTTGGAAGACACCGACCATCACCGACTCGGGAGGTTTTCAGATATTCTCGCTCGGCGCCGCGTTCGGAAAGGGCGTCACGAAGTTCGCGACCGCGGAGCGCGGCGATGAGAGCGCGGGCATACGTCCGTACTCGAAGGAGCTCGCGACGAGCCACGGGAAGCTCTGCGTGATCGACGACGAGGGAGTCACGTTCACGTCCCACCTCGACGGCTCGATGCACCGCTTCACGGCGGAGCGTTCGATCGAGATCCAGCACGACATCGGCGCCGACATCATCATCGCGTTCGACGAGTGCACCTCGCCGAACGCGCCCCACGACTACCAGAAGGAGGCCATGGATCGAACGCACCGGTGGGCGAAGCGCTCCATCCTCGCGCACAAGCGGGACTACGATGCGCTCAAACGGCAGGGTATCTTCGGCGTCGTCCAGGGTGGGCGCTACGAAGACCTGCGGCGTGAGAGCGCGGCTACCCTCGCCGCGATGGACTTCGACGGGTTCGGCATCGGCGGCTCCTTCTCGAAGGCGGACCTCGGTGAATCGCTCCGCGTGGTGAACGAAGTTCTCCCCGAGGACAAGCCGAGGCACCTTCTCGGCATCGGCGAGCCGGAGGACCTCCGCGCAGGCGTTCTCATGGGGTGCGACCTCTTCGACTGCGTCCAGCCGACGCGTCTCGGCCGAACGGGAACCATCTACGTCCATGGAAGGGACGGCCTCGATAAGCTCAACCTGACGAAGAGCGAGTACCAGCGCGACTTCGGGAAGCCCGACCCGGCATGCGAGTGCCACGTGTGCTCGAACTACACGCGCGCGTACCTCGCGCACCTCTTTCGCGCGAACGAAATGCTCGGCCCGCATCTCGCATCGCTCCACAACCTTCACGCGATCGTCGCGTACACGAAGTCGCTCCGCGCCGAGATACTCGCGAGCTAAGCCGCGGTGGTGCGGCTTTTTTTATATCGATTTCGCGCTATACTCTCGCCATGGAGTTTCGACTCACGACCGACAAGCGACCGGCGGGCGACCAGCCGAAGGCTATCGAAGCGCTCACTGCGGGCGTAGAGGCCGGCATGCGCCACCAGACCCTCCTCGGTGTGACCGGGTCGGGGAAGACGTTCACCGTCGCGAACGTCATCGCGCACGTCCAAAAACCGACTCTCGTCATCGCGCACAATAAGACGCTCGCCGCGCAGCTCGCGCAGGAGTACAAGGACTTCTTTCCCGAGAACGCCGTCCACTACTTCGTCTCGTACTACGACTACTACCAGCCGGAAGCCTACATGCCGGTCTCGGACACGTACATCGAGAAGGAGGCGATGATCAATGAGGAGATCGACCGGCTTCGCCATGCGTCGACACAGGCCCTCCTCACGCGCCGCGACGTCATCATCGTCGCGTCGGTCTCGTGTATCTACGGTCTCGGTTCGCCGGTCGAGTACGAGAAGGTCCACAAGAAGATCGAACGCGGATTCAAGACGACGCGCGCGGACCTCCTCCGCCTCCTCGTGTCGATGCAGTTCGAACGAACGAACGCGGACCTCACGCCCGGGCATTTTCGTGCGGTCGGCAACACCGTCGAGATCATGCCGACGAACGAACGCGTCATCTATCGCGTGGGCTTCGGCGGGGACGAGGTCTCTTCGATCACGAAGATAGACGCTATATCCCGAGCGGTCATCGAGGAATCGACGGTCTTCTTCCTCTTTCCCGCGAAGCACTTCGTGACGCCGGAGAGCGAACGCGCCCGCGCGATCGAGGACATAAAGGCGGAGCTCAAGGACCAGCTCAAGGTATTCGAGCGCGAGGGTAAGCTCCTCGAGGCTCAGCGTCTTAAGCGCCGTACCGAACACGATCTCGCGCTCATTCGGGAGATCGGCTACTGCAACGGTATCGAGAACTACTCGCGGCACTTCGACGGCCGCCTGCCTGGCGAGCCGCCCCATACACTTCTCTCGTACTTCCCGCACCATGAGGACGGCACACCGGACTTCCTCACGGTCATCGATGAGTCGCACGTGACCATCCCGCAACTCGGCGGCATGTTCGCGGGTGACCGTTCGCGAAAGGAAACGCTGGTAGAACACGGTTTCCGACTCCCGAGCGCGATCGACAACCGCCCGCTCAACTTCGATGAGTTCGAGGAGCGCGTCGGCCAGCGTATCTACACCTCCGCGACGCCGGGTTCGTACGAGTTCGCCCACGCGAAGGAACCGGAGGGCAAGATCGTCGAACAGATCATCCGCCCGACTGGACTCGTCGACCCCGTCATCGACCTTCGGAAGGTGAGCGAGGTCGGCGCGTACCCAGGCCAGGTGAAGGACTTCATCGAGGAGGCGGTCAAGGTCATCGCGGGTGGCACACGCGTTCTCGTGACGACGCTCACGAAGCAGATGGCGGAAGACCTCTCCGAATTCCTCACCGAACGCGGCGTGAGCTCGAAGTACCTCCACAGCGACGTGAAGACGATCGAGCGCATAGGCATCCTCTCGGACTTCAGACGCGGTACGTTCGACTGCCTCGTCGGCGTGAACCTGCTCCGCGAGGGTCTCGATCTCCCCGAGGTCGAACTCGTTGCCATCCTCGACGCCGATAAAGAGGGATTCCTGCGCTCGGAGACGTCGCTCATACAGACGATAGGCCGCGCCGCGCGTAATGTGAACGGACGAGTTATCCTCTACGCCGACGGCGTGACCGGCGCCCTGAAGAGCGCAATCGAGGAGACGGAACGCCGCCGCGAGCTCCAACTCGCGTACAACGAAAAGCACGGCATCACGCCGCAGACCATCATGAAGGAGATACGTGACATCACGGCGTACATGAACACGGAGCATGACAAGGCGGTATCGACGCTCCTTACCGTCGACGCCGAGCTCTATCGCAAAGACCCGAAGGGCACGCTCGAGGAAAAGCGCCGGCAGATGGAGGAGGCCGTCAAGATCCTCGATTTCGAAACCGCGGCGATCCTCCGCGACGAGATACGTGCGCTCGAGGAGCTCCGGAAAAAGCGATAGTTATCGACACGAACGCGGCGTATTTTCGGCAGCACGCTTATATAATGGTGGTGACATGGAACGGAAGGCGAGAAAGGTGCGGAGCCCTGCCTCCGGCCGCCGGGCGCGTACGAGCGCATCGGCTTCTTCGTCGAGGAAACGACGACCGGCGGAGGACAGCACGTCCGGCGTATCGCCGGTGAAGCGTCTTCGTGCACGTCTCGTCGGCTCATCGGGAAGAAAGATATCCATACGCGACAACACGCGTAAGGTGGAGGCGAAGGAGGCGGACTCGACTCAGAGAGTCGGTGAGAGCGAACCGGTCGCCGTGACGAAAGAGCCGACGCGGAAGGAGAAGCGAACGCATGTGCGAAAGCACGCGCTCATCGCGCACTCTCACGTCCAGCTCGCGCTTCTCTCGCCGTTTCGGTTCCCCATGCTCCGCGAGGAACGATTTTTGAGCACGATAGCCCGGCACGCGGGCGTATTCCTCGTCATCGTGGGTGCCGGTCTCGCTCTTTTCAATCTCCGGTACGCGACCGGTTACGCGCTTCATGAGACGCCACCGAGTCGAGCACAGACCATCGACTCGTCGTTTACGGTGACGGGTACGGGCTCGCTCGACTCGACCGCACAGACGAACTACACGGCACCCGACCCGACGCCGGGCGTGCGACTCTCCGTCGAGGGTGGCGGTTCGACGCTCACGAACATGGCCGTCATCATGGTCACCGTACCGTACGCCTCGGGCGTAACGCTCCTTAGCGAATCGGCGGAGGGCCACATCGTAACGCTGGGTGCCGCCTTCATGGTCGACGCGACGACATGGCGCTACTACTGGGATACGAAGCAATCACCCGACGGTCCATATCACCTGCGCACCGTCGTGAAGAACCAGTACGGAACGTACGAGCATCTCGATGACGCGACGTATACGGTGAAGAACGCGATCGATGAGAAGCTGTCGGCGCCGGAGACGGATCCCGTGACGGCGACGACGAATTCGAGCGGCTCTGCGGACGCGCCGACTTCGGCGACGGGGGAGACGACGATCGCGACGACGACCGTCTCGGATACGACGACGGTGGCCGTACCCGCGCCGGTCCACGACATCACCATCACCCTCGGTACCTCGCCGCTTTCCGCCATCGCCCCGCTGACCGTATACACGAAGGACGCGAAGGACGTTCGTCTCTATGCGCGCAATACCGCATCGATGAACCTCTACTCGCTCGGCGAGGCGTTCGACCACGGGAGCGGCGCGTGGCGTCTCGATTGGAACACGCTCCTCGTTCCCGACGGTGACTACAAGATACAAGCGAAGGCCTCGTACCAAGACGGCACGTTCGCCGAGAGTCTCTACATGTCGCGCTCGGTGAAGAACGGTGAGGTGTCCAGCCTCGCGACGACGACCGTAACCTCACCGATCGAGCCGACGGTCACGCTCCGTATCGACGCGAAGAGTCCGCTCTCGGGTCTCGCGACCATCGGCGTCGAAGTTCCCGGCGCGAGTTGGGTAGAACTCTACGCAGTGCCGAAGAGCTCTCTTACGCCGCTCTTCCTCGGTCTCGCCTCCCGTAGCGGTGACGCATGGACGTACGCATGGCGAACACAGGAGACGCCGAACGGCGACTACCGAGTGTACGCACGCGCGAAGACCGCGTACGGGTTCGTCGAGAGCGGCAAGATGACGGTAAGCGTGCAAAACGCCGTTATCACGTCGTACACCGAGTCACAGGATACGCTCATCTCGACGCTCTCGAAGGCGCAGGACTCCCTCATCAAGGAGACCGATGGTTCGACGACGGCGATCGCGCCTGGTGCTCCGAAACCGGTCTACATCGAGCCGGTCACGTCCTTTGTTCGGACGATCGAGGCCTCGAGCACGGTGAAGGAAGCGATCGGCGACCGGCTCGCCGCGTACCGGTTAGCGCTAAACGGCAAGCTCGATGACCTCGCGCTCGCGATCCGCATGGGAGATACCGCTCGGGCCACGACGATCAAGACCGAGATCGACGCGCTCCGCTCGTCGGTCATCGTGGATCTCTCGCCGCAGGTCGGGAAGAAGGAGCTCGTCGCGGACATCGATAAGTATTTGAGCCAGATATCGTTCGAGCTCGAGGAGCTCACCGCGAAGAACGAGAGCATCCTCAAGGAGCGCATCGGCGACGCCGCGGTCAAGGATTCCGATAAGGACGGCATCACCGACTACGACGAGGTCAATTTGTATAAGACGAATCCCTTCGCGGCTGACACGGACGGCGACTCGTTCATCGACAGCGCCGAGATCCGGAATGGCTTCGACCCGAACGACAGCGAGAGTCAGTCTCTCATCGCGTACGAATCACCGAAGGACTCGGGGACGAAACGCCCAGACCTCCTCGCCGTCGATTCAATCACCACTCTCACGGCGACCACACGTTCCGGCTCCGGCCTCCCGAAGAAGGCGCTCATCTCCGGCCGCGGCCTTCCGAACAGCTACGTGACCCTCTTCATCTACAGTACCCCGGTCGTCGTTACGGTGAAGACGGACGCGGAAGGCGCGTGGTCGTACGTCTTCGATAAGGAGCTTGATGACGGGACGCACGAAGTGTACGTCGGTATCACCGATAACGCCGGCCGCGTCGTCGCGAAGAGCGACCCGCTTCCGTTCGTGAAGACCGCCGAGGCGTACACGGGAAGCGTGACGGTGGCACCGGCACCCGCTCCCGCCGACACGTCCTTCGTCGATGAGCGGACGCTCCTCCTCGTCGCCTCGATGGCGGTCGTCGGGCTCGGACTCGTGCTCATGCTCCTCGGGTACCACGTCCGCGGACGGCGAGAGGATTCCGTCACCGCCGCGACATGATCGAGTACTACATCGTCGCTTTCCAGAACGGACTCGCGTACGTCCGTAAGCACCCCGAGCTCGCGCTCACGCTCGTCCTCATCCTCGTCGTGCCGCTTGCTTTCCTCCTCTCGGGTCAGCGGTTCCTCGCGGCGTCGCGCGACAACGTCGAACGCCTCGAGAAGGACCGGCTCGGCCTCCTCGAGGACGTCTTCGAATCGTACTTGCACGCGGTGCGATTCGACGGTACCGCGGTACATGCCGAGCTACGTCGACTCGGTGAACTCAATCCCGATATCACCGCGATGGAGCTCGTTCGAGACGACGCCGATGGACTTCAGCTCATCGCGTCCCTCGACGGCGAAGCGGGTACCGCCCCCGAGGCTGACCCGTCGGCGTACCATATCGCGGACGCGCGACCGGACGAGTCGGTCATCGTGGCGACGACGGAGAACGGCGTTCGCTACTGGGAGACGGTGAAGGCCGTTCGTGGCGAGGGGAACGAGCGGTACTATGTCCGCGTCGAGACCTCGCTCGCCGGTATAGACGCGCTCTTCGCGTCTCGTGTTCGCACCGCGTACTACTGGCTCTTCGCGCTCCTCGCCGTCGTGCTCCTCCTCATTCTTCGGCATGTACGGCTGATCGACTACGCGTACCTCTATAGCCGCACGAAGCGCGAGGCGGAGCTCAAAGACATGTTCACGAACATGATCGCGCACGAGCTTCGTGCGCCGCTTACCGCCATTCGGGGGTACGCGAGCCTCATGCTCGAACGGCACCTCGACGATGCCACGCGAGGCGATGCGACGAAGGTGAAGGATTCGTCCGAACGCCTTCTTTCCATAATCAACGACCTTCTCGACGTCGCACGTTTACAATCTGGCCGCATGTCGGTCAATCCGACCCGGACGAACGTCGCGGGAGTCATCAGGTCGGCGCTCGATACGATGCGAGCGGTGGCTACCGAGAAGGGCGTCGCGCTCGGTGAGGACGGCGTCCTCTCGGACGCATACGCCGACATCGATGAGAAACGTCTTCACCAGTCCCTCGTGAACCTGATATCGAACGCGATAAAATACACGAAATCCGGCACGATCGCGGTATCTCTCGACGAGCGGCGCGATCGGGTGGAGATCCGGGTGAAGGACACCGGCATGGGTATCAGCGCAGACGACCAGAAGCGGCTCTTCGCGCCCTTCTTCCGCGTCGAAAGCGAGGAGGTCGGCGCGGTCGTCGGTACCGGCCTCGGCATGTGGATCACGAAGCAGCTCATCGAGGTCATGAAGGGTTCCATCGCGGTCGAATCCATACGCGGCGTCGGCACGCACATCGTGCTCACGTTCCCGAAGTGATTTTTACAGCGACCTTCTTTTCCGGTATACTGTACGCCTTCCATACGCACACCACCCCACGCACCACCATGGGGCCTATTGATATGGCACCGAAGAAACCGAGAAAACAGCATACGGATGAGAATCACCGCGACGAGCGTATCGTGATTCGTGGCGCGAGAACGCACAACCTCAAGAACATCGATCTCG
>DASTSP010000082.1:0-11749 GCA_035760625.1 Minisyncoccota bacterium
GCTCTTCGGCGTAGCGCCCCTGCTCCCATACGCTCGGTTCCTTTGCGCTGTACGCTCGAAACGGCATGCTCTTCGGTATCTCGCCCGCACGGACCGCGTTTCGGTACTGCGAATATGCGCGGTCGATCGGGTTCCGGAGGATAGCGAGGAGCTTCGCGTTCGGGTAGAGCGAGCGAATGCGCTCCGGCGCGTCAGGCGAGTAGAGGTACGATGTCGACCATTCCCCTCTCAGCTTCCCGGGAGCGCAGTTCTTGAACTGCGCCTCGTACCACTCCTTGCCCTCTTCGAATCGCGGGCGCGAAAAGAAGTGGAGCTCCTTCTGCGGCATGCACACCGCGGGGTGCTCGTAGAGACACGTGTATGCCCACGAGGTTCCTGATTTCTGCGCGCCGAGGCCGATGAAGTCAATCATGTCGAATACCAAAGATTCGTCCCGTAATGGTCTCTAGCGAATGGTCACGTCGTACGATACCCCTCAATCGCTCCGATAGTACCATACGGTCGTCATGTCCCAGACCTACCACACGTCGAACTGTCGAGGCGTAGGAGGCGGCTTCCGATTCGGGAAGAAACAAGCCGAATGGTTCCAGTATCGGTCGGAAGGACGGTATCGAGGTCAGCGGGATCACGCCGCACGCCATCGCTTCAAGCACGACTTTATCGAATCCGGCTTCGAATGATGGATGCAGGAGTATATTTGCTTTTTTATAGTATTCCACAATCTCCATTTGTGGCCGCGCAGAGAGGAATTCGACGGCGAGCCCGGCGTCTTTAGTCATCGTACGCAGCGATCCTCCGTATACCTCATTGTCCGCATTTCCTATGATGGTCAATGATAGTGGCAGATCCTTTAACTTCTCCACGGTTTCTAACGCCACTTCCATTCTCTTGATGGGGACGATCCTCCCTACTGCAAGGCACGCGCGTGGGTTTCGCTCTCCTAATGGAGAGAACGAGAACAGTGTCGTATCGATAGCATGACCGACAACACGCACTTTATTAGTCGCCAGACCAAAACTCTGACTTCCCGCCGTAACAACGATATCCGTACACTTTAGAGCGAGACGCTCCTTCAAGTGGTTCGCCTTACCGTGCGTTTTCCACCAATAGAACGTTACATTCCTCGTATGCCGCAGGAGAAAAAAGGGAGCCGCCAAAATATTGAAGACTGCGCCCATATGGAAGAAGACATGGGTCACGCCTCCAAACAAGAATGCTGCCGTCGAGTACCGATAGAATCGAAGCACGTACGAGATGCGCCCTCTGCCCTCCTCCTTCCCGAGCGAGCGGACCGTGACGTTCGAAGGTAGGTCATGGGCACCCTCTTTGAGGCAGATGACCTCGATACGCTCGAAATGCTTCGCGAATTCGAGGAGCCACGCATGAAAAAACCCAAGTATCGGGTCATTTTTATCGACTGCCTGCGTGTATACGAGAAGTCTCATGGCGGCGGGTCACCCGCATTGTACAGTCTTTTTAACTCTCCGGAAGGATGGCTCGTTCCACGCTCTCACGGTACGCCTCGAGGTATGCGCCATAGTCCTGCTCGATCCGCTCGAAGACGATCTCGCTCGCGTTGATGGCGAAACTCGACCGTTCCTGATTCTCATTGAGGTAGCGGTTCAAACCGTTCGTCACGCAGGCGATGTCCGAGGGGGCACAGAGGCACGCGGATTCGCCGTCGACGAAGAGCTTCCCCGCGATGCCCGACGCGTTCGCGACGAGCGGCACCTTCGACACCGCACCCTCGAGAACGAGACTTTCCTCGGAAGCGTCCTCCGAGAGCTGGATGAGGACGTTCGCCGTCTTCATGTACGAAATGACCTCGGGACGCATGGGCTCGAACTCCACCTGGTTCTGTACGCCGAGCGCGATCGCCTGCCGCTCAAGATCGGCACGCAAGGGTCCGTTCCCCACCATGACGAGCCCGAGGGTCGGGTACCGGCGAAGGAGCGCCGCGGCGCCGACGAGCGCCTCGAGAGCGTGCGAGGTCGGGCGCATCGAGGACACGTGAAGGATGATGAACTTGAACTGCGGGTACTTGACGTGGAGGTCGACCGTCGGTTCGAGGTCTCGCCAGACGCCAAGATCGTAGTACGTCGGGAGAACCTCGGTCACGGCCTCGAGATCGGGACGTTCCTCGATGACCGACTGACGCTGAAACTCGGTGTGCGTTCGAACGCTTCCCGCATGGCGGATAAGGTACCAAACCGCAAGCCGGTAGAGCATGGGGTGCTCGTGTTCTTCGACGAAGGTCTCGTCGAAGAAATCCTCACCGATATGGAGCTGGAAGGGCCGCCCGTGCTTCTTCGCGACGTACCACGCGACGAGTCCAGCCTCGAAGAGGTCATCACCCACGACGATATCCGCGCGGAAGCCACCGCTGAAGACGAGCTGGCTCTCGGCGACCTTGTACCCGTCGTAGATAAGGGTCCACCAAAGTTTCGAGTTCGTTCGGTACACCCAGACGTTCTCGAAGAGGCGGATGACCGGGTCGTCGGTCTTCGAGCCGCCGACATTGAGGATGACGATATGGAGTTCATAGAACATCGTCCGTTCTCCCGCGATCTTCTGATACGAGATGCTGTTCTCTTCGAGTATTGAAACGTCTTTCGTGACGATGAGGAGGCGTATCTTCTCCCGGTCCGTAACCTCCATGAGGACGGGCTCGGAGAAACGCGCCTCGTCGACCGCGACCTCGTCCTCGTGGGTCTCCTCGACGACAGGCGCGGGTTCGAGCGCCGCCTGCCTCGCCTTCTCCTCGGCTGCCTTCTTTCGCTCCTCTTCCTTCTTCTTGACCTCCTCATTGAGCACGACGAGGTCCTCGGCCTCTATGTCGCCTTCGAGCGCCTTATTGAGGTAGTCTTTCGCGCGCTTCGTGGGATTGAGCCACGAATCATCCGTGTTCCGCATGGCTCCATTATACCGTTAGAGAGCGCGAGAGAGCGCCGTTACCCACCCGCGGACGTACGTCTCATCGTCACTCCGAGCGAGCTCGCGAGCGCGTTCTCTTCCCCGCTCGCCACACGTTCGCCTAAAGTCCGCATCGACGCACATGCGTAAGATGGCGGCGGCGTATGGAGAAATACCTTCGTCTCGAACGACGATGCCGTGAACGTTGTCTTCAACGACCTCACCGACACAACCGACATCCGTCGTGACGACCGGTCGCCCCGCGGCCATGGCCTCGACGAGAACGAGCGCGTACGCCTCGTGCTTCGACGCGAGAAGGAGGACGTCGCTCTCCGCCATGGCCGCGGGCACGTCAGCCGTCCACGGGAGTATCCGCACTCGCTCGGTAAGGCGAAGCGAGCCGATGAGCGCCTCGAGGCGCTTCCGCTCGCCGCCGTCACCGAGTATGCGAAGGGTCGCATCGCAGCCGCGCGAGAGGGTCTCGGCGAAGGCGCAGAGGATGCGCGGTAGGTCTTTCTCGGGCGCGAGCCGTCCCACGTAGAGGAAGCGAACGGGAGGTTCGCTCCGCGTCACCCGCTCGACCGCGAGGAACGATTCGAGCTCGGGACGAATGGGAAGAACGGTGATGCGGTCGGCGTGCACGCCGCGTCGAACGAGCGACGCTCTGATGCGCTCCGAGACGACGCGGACCGCGGGCGCCGATTTGAGTAGAATGAGCGCGAAGAGGCGGATGAAATGCCGGAAGAGAGAGCGACCCGCCCAACCCTTCGCGAAGTAATCGCCGTGCACTTGGATATGAAACCGCGTTTTCGGAAAGAGCGTGAGAAAGCGACACATCCATCCGAGAATGAACGGGTCCTGTGCCGAGATGACGAGGGGTTCCGTGCGCGGCGTCTCCACGACGCGAAGCGCGAGGCGGAAGGCGTCGATGGGCATCATGAATCGCGAACGCGAGTTCGTCGGGTAGAGATGGAGCGTTCCTTCGTGCGTCTCGCTCGCGACAGCGTACTCCCGTCTCGTGAGGACGATGATGTGGAGGCTCGAGAGCGCCTTCGCGTACCCTTCGGTTCGTACGCGCTCGCGCGACCCGCGCTCGAGTATCTTCCGCCCTAAGCTCAGCATGAGAACGTCCATGGTCTATGAAAAGAAGTTAACAAGGTCCTTCACGACCTCGTCCTCACTGAAGGCGCGTACTCTCGCGCGTGCCGCCTCCGTGAGCTTCGTACGGAGTCCCGTGTCGGTGCGAAGTCGCTCGAGCGCCCCGACGATCGCGTCCTTCGCATCGTATGGAACGAGGAGACCTTCCTTCTCGTCCTCGATGAGCTCAATATTCCCACAGACGGGCGTCGTCACGATGGGCGTACCTAGGTCCATGACCTCGAGAAGCTGGTGCGAGAGACCTTCATAGGACGTGTTGAGGATGAACGTGTCGGCCGCTTTGACGCGTTCCGATAGAATGCGCTTCGGCTCGCGACCGCGAAGGTGGACGAAGCCCGATGCGCTGAGCTCCTCGATATGTCGGCGGAGGGGCTCATACTCCTCACCTTCGCCGACGATGTCGAGCGAGATGAGGATGCCCGAGGCGCGGATCAGAGCGACCGCGTCGATCACCGTTTTCATGCCCTTCCACGGAACGAGTCGCCCCGCGGTGAGGACGACGTACCCCTCGTACTTAAGGCGCGCTCGAAGCTCATCGCGGTTCTCTTTGAGCTCGATCGGATGATACGCACTGTGGATGACGGTCACGTTCTCCCCCTGGATGCCCCAGTGGCGTACGACGCCCTTCAAATACTCGCTCGGGACGATGATGCGATGAGCCGATGAGGCGACCCGCTTTTGGAGCCACGCGAGCACGCGAACGAGAAGTGGGCGCGGACCGTTCTCGAGGTACTCGTCGAGGGTCACGTGGAGTCCTGCGCGTTGCTGCCCCTGCTCCCATGCGTAGTCGCCCGGTACGCGGAGGTAGAGCGGCCGCCTCGTGAGGAACGAGGCGAGCATCGCGGGGACGCCGACGCTCACCGTATCCAACGCGAGTATGACGTCCGCCCGCCGGGCCGCGCGCGCGAGTCGGAACGCGTAGGCGATGTGCCGCACGAGCTTCGGGTAGCCACGGACGATACGAAACGGCACGACGGTAAGACCGATACCATGCGAAGGCAGGTGCCGCTCGAGGAATGCCGTATACGTCGCCGGGCCGCCGATCTCCGGGCTATAGAGGCCGGTCGCGATGAGGAGTCTCATAGCCATAGTATGCATTAGAAACGTTGCTTTTAAAACACGCTTTCGCGCTGTATAGTTACCGCATGACCACCCCGAAGCGACCCGGAACCTTCGTCGTCTCCCTCGACTTCGAGCTCTACTGGGGCATGACCGACGCGGCGACGCTCGACGCGTACGGCGCGAACATCCGCGGTGTACGGACCGCCATCCCGCGCATGCTCGATCTCTTCGTCCGCTACGGTATCCACGCGACGTGGGCGACGATCGGCATGCTCATGGCGAGGAGTAAGACGGAACTCCTCTCGCTCCTTCCCCCGCCCGAACGTCGCCCGACGTACGTCGACCCTCGGCTCTCGTCGTACGAATATTTGAAAACCGCGCCGGTCGGCGAAGAAGAGTCCGTCGACCCGTACCACTTCGGTTCGTCCCTCGTCGAACGCATCAAGGAGACACCGGGACAAGAGATCGCGAACCACACGTTCTCGCACTACTACTGCATCGAGGGCAACGCGCACCTCGTGGAGACCCTCGGCGCCGACCTCGACGCGCACGCGCGCGTAAGCGCGCTTCACGGCGTCCGGACGCGCTCCATCGTCTTCCCACGAAACCAGGTGAGCCCCGAGGCGCTCTTGGTCTGCGCCGAGCATGGCATCACCGCGTACCGCGGCACGGAGAACCACTTCCTCTACCGTCCGCGGCGGGACGAGGAGCAGACGCTCTTCGTCCGTGCGCTTCGCCTCTTCGATCACTACGTGGACGTAAGCGGCTACCATACGTACCCAACTCCCGTGCGGACCTCCGACCTCCCCGTGAACGTACCCGCGAGCCGCTTCTTCCGCCCTTGGATACGTGCGCTTTCCCTCCTTGAGCCGCTCCGCATGCGACGAATAAAGAACGCCATGACCCATGCCGCGAAGCGCGGCGAGGTCTTCCACCTTTGGTGGCATCCGCACAATTTCGGCGTGAATCAAGACCGTAACTTCAAGAATCTCGAGACTATCCTCGAACACTTCGCGTCGCTACGAAAAACGTACGGCATGGAGAGCCACTCGATGGCCGAGGTCGCGGAGACAGCGGCCTAAAGTTTTCTTCGTATTAGACGCTTGAGGCTCTTCGGGAGCGAGATGCCGAAGGCGGCGAGTACCGTGTTC
Organism: Minisyncoccota bacterium; assembly: GCA_035760625.1. Taxonomy (GTDB): domain Bacteria; phylum Patescibacteriota; class Minisyncoccia; order Phycocordibacterales; family UBA918; genus Damh-18. The sequence goes on from DASTSP010000082.1 coordinate 6,285, forward strand.
ACGGTCTTCCCAAGGACGATGATGGCGACCGAGAACGCGCTCTCAAAGCGATGGGCTCGGATGAGCTCGTCGACATTGGGCGCCGTGCCGTAGAACGAGGTCTGCGGCGAGTGGACGCGATACGCGCCCGTCTTCAATTTCTCGAGGATGGCCTCGGGGGCGAGCTCCCCGACTTCGAGGGTAACGAAGGGGCCGCCGAGGTGCTCCGTGCGGTGGAAGTCGACGCCTCCCGTAGAGAGAAGAAGTGGGTCCTTCTCGCGAAGATGTCGAAGGAGAGAGAGCGAGCGCGTGCGCGGAACGCGCTTCCCCTCGTACTGCTGATTCCACACCTCGATCGCGTCGAGGGAAGAAAGGAGCGCGTCTTCGACCACGAAGCGGTTTCTCACCGGATGCGCGAGAACGACGAAGGACGTGCTCCCTACCCATGGCTGAAGTGCCTCGACCGTTGCCGCGTAGTTTCCGAAGAATCGCTCGCAGCCGATCATGAGAATATGCGCGCGCTTATAGGGCACCTCGAAACCGGGGACGAACGTGAACGTCGAATCCGAGAGCGCGCGGCACTCTTTGACGAACGCGTCCGCTGACGCTTCGGTCATCTCGTCGACGTGCTCCGTCATACACGCGAACGAGAGCCCACGCGAGACGAAAAGGTCGCGAAGTTCCGTAAGCGAGAGCTTCGCGTCGTACGAGTAGGTCGAGTGCGTGTGAAGGATGCCGGTTATTTCCATGAACGGTCCAGTGTTACTTTTTTAAAAACGAGGCGATGACGTCCACGAACTCCATGAGGGACGGTTTCGGGTCGAGAACGGACCATACGTCTGCGCGAACGCCGGAGGGGAGGAGCATGAAATTTCGAAGTGCCTGCGCCCGGCTCGGGTAGAGATACGGGCGCATCGGGTCCCGTGCGAAGAGCACGCGGACGAGGTGCACGACGTCGCCGAGGAAGTGCCCGGTTACGACATCTTCGCGCCCGGTCACGACATCTTCCGGTATCGCTCCGTCCATGACGGCGCGATACCAAAGAAGCGGCATGTCGACGCGCGCAGCGACCGAGAGAGGGAGCGAGCCCCAGAAGCGTCCGTTCACCTCCATGAGGTATGGTGTTCGCGAATCGTGGTCCACTTTGAATTCGACCATGATGGGACCGTTCCACGCAAGCTTTTCGACGAGGATTGCCGCGTAGCGCTCAAGCGTCGATCGCAGTTCGCCGGACCGGAGGGTCTCTTTAACGACGGACGCGCCGCCCTTAGGCGAGAGCGACCGTATGCGGTGATGCGTGACCCGTGCGTACGGGACGCCAGAGCGGGCGAGCATCTCGACACCGTACTCCTCACCGTAGACCATTTCCTGAACGAGGGGCGGCTCGCCGAATCGCTCCGTAGCGGTGCGAACGAGACGCTTTAGGTCATCCTCGTCCATCGCGAAGGACGCGGTACCGAAGCTCCCGCCCGCGCCGCGCCACGTGACGCTCCGCCGTGGCTTCACGACCGCGGGGTACTGAAGCTTTCGCGCGATCTCCGCGACGCCACCCTCGGTGTTCGACTCGTACGTGGGGATGGTAGGGACACCCGAGACCTTCGCGAGCGAATACGTCGCTGCTTTGTTAAACGCGAGCGCGACCGACTCGTCCGCGGGGTACGCGAGCGTGGCGACGGCTTCGAACTCGGCACGAGCCTCATAGAGCGCGAGGTACGTTGCATCGCTCATCGCGAAGATGAGCGGCTTTCCGCCCCGGTGCATCGCCTCTCGTTTCACCGCATCGACGAACGCGGCGCGGTCCATAAGCGGCGACGGGTACGTGAAGGGCGACGTCGCGTAGCGCGAGTGGAGCGCCATCGCGGTCCCCCGCTCGGCACCGACCGAAAGTGAGATCCCCGCCTTTCCGAGCGAGCGGACGGCAGAGAGCGCGCTCTTCAGATGTCCGTCGAGAACGATGGCGCTCATGGTACCACTTCCTTAAAGAGCATCTCCATGCTATGTGCCACGAGGTCCCAATCGTACCGTTCGCGAACGAGCGCCTCCGCTCTTTTGAGTATCGCCTCCTTCTCCGACGGGTGAAGCGCCATGAGCTCAAGAACCTTCTCGCGGATGCTCACGGGACTCCCGATCTCGACGACGAAACCCGTCTCGCGGTCCTTGAGGAAGTCGGGGATGCCGCCCGCGTTCGTGCCGATGACCGGGAGGCGCACCGACATCGCCTCGAGGAACGCGTTCCCGAGACCTTCGGAGAGAGACGGGCGAATGAACGCGTCCGTGGCGCGAAGGATCAAGGGGAGCTTCGCCGGCTCGACGAACCCCATGAACCGCACGCGCTTCGAGAGGTCGTGCTCGCGGACGTACTCGCGAAGCCCCTGCTCGAGGGAACCGCTCCCGCAGATGACGAAGCAGACATGGGGCGGAAGTTCGGAGAGCGCCATGAGGACGTCGCCGATGCCGTTCTTCCTCTCGAGACGCGAACTCGTCACGAGGATGAACGCGCCGTCGGGAAAATTAAAGGACTCGCGCATCTCCTTTATATCGCTTCCATCGTACGGCTTCGAGAAGAGCTTGAGGTCGACGCCGTTCGGGATCACCTTCCCCAGGGCGCCGCGGAACCCCATCTCGCGCGCCCAGAGGAGAAGGAACGTCGAGATGGCCTGAACGCCGTCCGCGAGCTTGAATATCTCGTCGAATGACCCGCGCACGTACCGGACGCGCTCGTAGATGTGCTCGAGCGAATCGCCCTCCTGGAGCGTGAGGAGAAACGGGATGTTCGTCCGCTTCTTCACGCGAACCGCGGCGAATGCGCCGTAGCTCGCCATAATGGACCACATGAGGCTGTACTGGTGTTTCCGCATGAGACGAAGCGCGACGCGATGGCCGAAGAGCGCGAGGAGGATGCCGTCGAGTTTCGGAACGCCGAAACCGACGCGGCGGATATGGACGTTGCCCACCGTCTCCTCTTTCGGCACACCGGGACGAAGGCGGGCGCAGATGAGGTCGAACTCTATTTGTGGGAGTCGCTCGGCGATGTTGCCGAACGCCTGCTCCGCACCGCCCGCGGGAAAGAGGTGGTCATCGGTCGAAAAGACGAGGATCCTAGTGCGCATGTTTTTTGAGAGACGCGATGTACGCGGGGAGGTCCCATTTCGGTTCCCAGCCGAGCTCGAGACGCGCGCGGTTGACGTCGACCTGTGATGTCATACGGTTTCCCGGCCGCTCGGGGAGCATTTCGATGGGACCGCCGAAGAGGCCGGCGACCTCCATGACCGAGTACGAGTCGGTGTGGCCGAGCCCGTACTCGTCGCCCGCGCCGCGCTCGCCGATGAGCATGAGCCCCTCGACGATGTCGTCGACGTGCGTGAAGTTACGACGCTGGGTCCCCGGCGTGCGGACCGGAAGCGGCTTCCCCGCCTCGAATCGCTCCTTGAAGATGCCGATGAGCGTCCCCGAGCCCGCGTCGCCGCGTTCGCGCGGGCCGTACACGTTATAGAAGTACGCGATCGCGTACGGCATGCCGAACCACTCGCCGTAGTTTCGAACGCGCTCGGTGTTCGTCGCCTTCGTCCACGCGTACGGGCTTTGATCGCGGCCGATGCCGCCGTCCGCGAACTTCGTCGAGGACCCCGCGTACACGAGCTTCACGTTCCGCTTCCTACAAAACTCGACGACCGCCGACGTGCCGATGACATTCGACGAGAGGACGCGCTCGATGTCGGCGAAGCTCTGCTCGACGCGGGGATACTCGCCCAAGTGGAAGACGACGTCAGGCGTCTCGGGGACGAGCGCCTCGATGTCCTTCGTGTGGCCCTCGCGGTACTCGACGCCCGCGACGTGATTCTCCGTCGACCCGGTCGAGTAATCATCGAGCGAGACGACACGGTAGCCGTCTTTTGCGAGGCGCTCCGCGAGGTGCGAGCCGATGAAGCCGGCGCCGCCGGTCACGAGAATAAGCCCTTTTTTACCGGTGCCGCCCATACCTATCGCCTCATAGTACCAGGAAAAACGGCGGAATGTCACACCGGCTACGAACCAAAGAGCATCGAATAGAAACGCGCGAAGAACCCGAGCTTCTCCTCGGTCGTCGCGTTCCCGATGCGAATGACCGTCGTCGACGCCGGCGCGACGACCTCGAGGTTCGCCTCCGCTATAGGCTCGGAGATTCGCGCGTTCGCCTTCGTGATGAACGATCGCTGTGGGGACGTCGAAAGCGATGCGATGGCGACGCCACGCGTGTCGCGGAGCGAGACCGGGCCCCGCGTACCGACTTTCGCCGTGGGAACGATGAGCGTTCCCTTCCCCTTCACAAAGGAGTACTTCGGAAACGTGAAGCCTCCGAGCGAGAACCCACCGAGGTCTTCTTCGTACGAAGCGGTGTTCTTGAGCTCGATGTCGCCCGACGCGGTACGCGAGAGCGAAAGCGAGACCGGGAGAACCGTCACGTCCTTCCGCATCATCTCATCGTGCTTCCCGTACGCCGCATCGACGACGGCGACGTATTCGCCGGGGTACGCGTACGTATGGGTAACCGTGCGCCCAGCACCTGCGTCCGTGTCGCCGAAGTTCCACGTATAGACGAGCGAGTCGAGAATGGGCTTCGGCAGGCCGGTCGCGTTCGCCGTAAACGACACGGGCTGACCGACGTACGCCGTCTTCGGCGCGTCGAGCCCGAGCGAGAGTTCGGGTGGCGGTGCTGGACGAACGGGCTTTTGAGCGCGGGGCGCGGTCGTTCCTCCGCCACTCCCTCGTGAGCGGGAGAGGGTCACCTCCGGTTCGGGTTCGGGAGCGGCGGCCACCTCCTCTGCCTCGTTCCGCTCGCCGGGCGTCGGCGCGGCGGTCGTCCAGCCGGACGCGGTGCGCTGTGCCGTCGCCTTCGTCTCATTGTCGCCGCCTATGTTCGTCCATGCGTCGCCCCCGACGACGCGGTCTTCCGTCGAACCATCGGCACGAGAGAGCGTGAGCGTTCGGCCGTCATTCCCGAGAGCGCCCGTATAGATGAGGAACGCGCTGACGCCGGGAACGGTATCGTCATCGGTTCGTTCGAGAACGCCGTACGCGCCCGCAAAGAGCACGCCCGAAAGCGTTACCGAGAGCGTGTCACCGTCAGAGAGCGTCCAGCCGTCGAGCGAGACATCGTCCGTGCCGTCGTTAAAAAGCTCGATCCATTCATCGTTCGCGTTCTCGGCCGTCCCCATCCATGCGACCTCGTTTATCCGCACCTGTGCCAATGCGACGGAGGGCGCGATCATGAGGAGCGTGAGCGCGAGGCGTGCGAGTTTCATGGTTCAAAGTGGCGGTTTGTCGTCGGTCGTGAGACGCATCATCCGCTCGAGTTCCTTCGGCGTCACGCCGTTTTGCTTCGGACGCGGCGGCTCTGGCGTGGGGGCGGCCTTCGGAGCCGCCGTCGGCTCCTCTGCAGGCGACGCTTGCGATGAGGGCTTCGGTTCTTACTTCGGCGCGGGCTTCGGCTCCCCCCTCGCGGCCGA
>DASTSP010000083.1:0-3026 GCA_035760625.1 Minisyncoccota bacterium
GGCTACCAGGGACTCCCACGTCGACGGCGGCGTCGCGAGCCCGCCCGAGGAGAAGAGGTCACGATTCCAGTACATGACGAGGGGGTCGACGGCGAACGGGAGACCGTACGCGCCATCGCTCATGAGAAATACCTCCGCGCCGTCGATGTATGTATCGCGAAAGACGCGCGGGTCCATAGTCTCAGCCGAGAGAGCCTGAAGCTTCGTACGGTACGAGACGAGGAGCGAGCTCGGTAGGATGACGAGGTCGGGTGAGCGCCCCTCTGCGATAGCGTTCACGAGCTCGGTATCGAACGTGCGCGCGTCTATCTTTTTGTACGTAACGACTTGAAGCGCCTTGTTCTCGCTCGAGAGTTTGTAGAGATAGTCATCCATCTTCTTCTGGTCGAGCGTGCCCCAGATGGTGACGCTTGAGCCGTAGACGAGATCGCTCGACGAACCCCCACCCTTAAAGTTCGCGAGGAAGAGGAGGCCGACGAGCGCGATGAAGCCGAAGATGCCGATGAGCGCTATTTCGAATGGTCGCATGTTCATGGATTATGCTTTACGAAAGACGATACCGTAGTGATGGTCCCCCGCGGGAAACGTCCGCTCGAACGAAAAGCCGGTCTTCTCGCCGAGCGCCTTCGCGTCCGCCTCGCGGACGACGTGGTCGGGATGTGGACCGAGACCGCCGAAGGAATCGGTCCAATCGACGACGATGAGCTTCCCGCCCTTCCGCAGAACGCGAGCGGCCTCGCGGAGACCCGCTTCGCGGTCGTGAAGCTGAAAGAGCAGGTTCGAGATGAGGACCGCGTCGAGAGCCTCGTCCCGGAGGCGCACGCCGCCCTTCGTCTCGACGTCCGCCCACATCGGGTGTGTGTTCGAGAGCCGGCGCTCGCGCGCGCGGGCGCCGAGCGAATCGACGAGGTTCTTCTGAATGTCGCAGAGATACACGCTCCCCGTCCGGCCGACGAGCGCAGAGAGCGGCTCCATGTAGTGGCCGCTCCCCGCACCGAAATCGGCGACCGAGTCGCCCTCGCGCAGATGAAAGTGACTCGCGACCGTCTTCGGCTCGGCGAACTTTCCGAACGTCCGGGGGTACATACCGTCATTATAGCGCGCGGCGGACGTCCGCGTACGCGAAGGTGGTGAAAAACGCCCGGAAATGCGGAGCATTTCCGGGCGTTTATTTCATATTCGAACCCTTAAAAATATACCGTCGACGCGATCGAATCTCCGGGGCGGAGTTTCATGACCTTTACGCCCTGCGTCTGACGGCCGAGTGACGGCACGTCTTTGAGGGGGAGCTTGATGACCTGTCCCTTCTTCGACATGACGACGAGCTCACCCTCGGTGCGCTCCTCGCCGCTTACGATCGCCGCGCCGATGACGTCGCCCGTCTTCGAGGTTATCTTCGCGGTCTTGATGCCCGAACCGCTTCGGTTCTGCACCTTATATTCCTTCGCGGGCGTCATCTTGCCGAATCCGTTCTCCATGACGACGAGTATCTCGCTCTCCTTCGTATCCTTCGAGAGAACGTCCGCGGAGACGATGCGGTCGCCCTTCCCGAGTTTCATGACGCGTACGCCGGCAGCGGTGCGGCCCATCTGCCGGACATCGCTCTCCTTGAAGCGAATGGACTGGCCCTTGCCCGTCACGAGCATCATCTCGTCTCCCTTCCCGACGAATTTCGCGGAGATGAGCGCATCGTCGTCGTGAAGCGTGATCGCGATGAGGCCGCTTCGGCGGACGTCCCTAAACGCGGATGCGTCCGACTTCTTGCCGACGCCGTCCTTCGTGACGAGCATGAGAGACCAGTCGCCTTCCCACGCCTCTTTCCTCACGGCGAGGACCGACGTCACCTTCTCCTCGGCGGTGAGGGCGAGGAAGTTCATGATGGACTTACCCTTCGTCGCGCGGCGACCTTCCGGGATGTCGAACATCTTCGTCTGGTAGACCTTGCCCTTATTGGTGAAGAAGAGGAGGTCGCTGTGGGTCGACGTCGTGAGGAGCGTCGTCACGACGTCCTCCTCCTTCGTGTTGAGGTCCACGACGCCGACGCCTCCGCGGCGCTGTGTGCGGTACTCCGCGGGATTCGTGCGCTTCACGTATCCCCCCTGCGTGAGGACGAGGACGCTCTCCTCGTCTGCGACGAGGTCCTCGACGGAGAGCATCTTCACGCCGCCCTTCACGATCTTCGTGCGACGGTCGTCGCCATAGCGCTCCGCGATGTCGGTGAGTTCCGACTTCACGAGGCCGAGCATCTTCTTCTTCGAGGCGAGGATGCTCTCGAGCTCGGCGATGAGAGCCTGCATCTCCTTCAATTCATCCTCGATCTTCTTCCGCTCGAGGCCGGCGAGCTTCTGGAGCCGCATATCGAGGATCGCCTGCGCCTGTACCTCGGAGAACTTGAACTGCTTCATGAGGCCAGCGTGCGCGGTCGGCACGTCCTTCGAGGCGCGGATGAGCTTGATGATGGCGTCGATGTGATCGAGCGCCTTCTTGAGACCGAGGAGAATGTGCTCACGCTCCTTCGCCTTCGTGAGGTCGAACTGCGTCCTTCGACGTACGACCTCGGCGCGGTGCTTGATGTACTCCTCGAGGATGGCCTTTAAGGAAAGCGTCTGCGGGACGCCGTCGACGAGGGCGACCATATTGTAGTGGAACGTCTCCTCGAGCTGCGTGTGCTTGTAGAGCTTATTGAGGACCGTCTGCGGCTGTGCGCCTGACTTCAGCTCGACGACGACGCGGATGTCGGTCGTTGACTCATCGCGAAGATCGCGGATGCCCTCTATCTTCTTGTCGCGAACGAGATCGGCGATCTTCATGAGGAGTTCCGCCTTATTGACGCGATACGGTATCGAGGTGACGACGATGGAGAAGTTCCCCTTCTTATCTTCGACGATCTCGGTCTCGCCGCGCACGACGACGCCGCCGCGGCCGTTCGCGTACGCGTGACCGATGTCCTTCTGATTGAACGCGATGCCGCCCAAGGGGAAATCGGGCCCCTTGATGAACATGAGCAGGTCGTTCGTCGAAGCGTC
>DASTSP010000084.1:0-5609 GCA_035760625.1 Minisyncoccota bacterium
GTGCAGGTACTCCCGCAGGGAGGTATCGAGGTGAGCGATTACGGAAGTTACGATACGCAGAGCAAGGAGAAGGACGTCATGGTGACCGTCCGTGCGTCGTTCGAGCTTTAAGAGCATAGCGCGCCGAACCATATGAAAGTCTCTTCGGGAGTGGTCCATACGCTACCGGCGGACCTTAAGAAGGCGCTCGTCGCGTCGCCTCGAGCACTGTCGCTCTGGGAAGGTCTCACGCCGCTCGCACGAAACGAGTGGATCTGCTGGACGATCTCCGTAAAGCAAGAGAAGACGCGGAAGGACCACGTGCGTCGTGTCGTCTCCGAACTCCTCGAGGGGATGCGTCGGCCGTGCTGTTGGATCGGCTGTATCCACCGTACGGACAAAGCGGTCAGCGCTTCGGTGAGGGGCATTCTCGAAAAGCGTTCGAAAGAGAATAGGACACATCGATAAAAGAGATTCGCATGAGCGGGTCTCTTTCGTCACGACCTTCGGTCAGTCGATATTCCCTTTCGTATACAGAGGCTTGAGCTTCCTAAGAATGTCCCAGGCCATGAGGAGCGCGCCCGCACCGAAGAGAACGTCTCCCGGTACGCGGAGCCATTGCCAGAGGAGCGTCGTATCGTAGAACGCGAGGCTACGCGCGTACGCATACCCGTGTTCATAGACGGCGACGAGCTGCGGCCACCCGATGGGGAAGAAGTTGAGGAAGATCCACAGGACGAGGCCCGCGTTATAGAGCCAGAACGCCCAGAGACCGAGCCGGTGCGAGAATTCGAATCGGTTCGCGGCGGCGTAGCGGAGACAGTAGTACACGAACCCGATCGCGAGGAGCCCGAAGGCGCCGAAGAGCGCGGTGTGCGCGTGATTGAGCGTGAGGAACGTCCCATGCTCGTAGTAGTTCACGAGCGGCGCGTTTATCGTGCCGCCGCCGAAGACACCGGCCCCGACGAAGTTCCAGAACGCGGCGCCGATGATGAACGTATACGCGAGTTTGTATTCGAACTTGTGGTGTTGGCGAATGAGCCGGTACTGACTGATCGATTCGGTGATGAGGAGAACGAGCGGGAGAACCTCGATGAACGAGAACATGCTTCCCATCGGCACCCAGAGGCCCGGCCCGCCGACCCAGTAGAAGTGGTGGCCGGTTCCGATCACGCCACCGAGGAAGATGAGGATGAGCTCGAAGTATACGGCACGCTGCGCGAGGATGCGCGATACGAGGCCGGTTTCCATGAGGAGATACGCGCTGATCGCGACCGCGAAGAACTCGAACGATTGTTCGACCCAGAGGTGGACCACCCACCAGCGCCAGAAGTCGGTGATCGAGAACGAATCCTCGATGCCGGTGAGCGGTATCATGCCGAAGACGTAGAGGAGCGCGATGTTGAGCGTCGCGAACCAGAGGAGGTTCTCGAGTTGGATGGCGCCGGTCCAGAACTGCCACGTCGCCTTCTTGAAGCGTTCCCATGTCGGCCAGAGGGCACGCATGACGAGAATGCTCCAGAGGAGGAGACCACCGAAGAACCCTATCTGCCACGCGCGCCCGAGCTCGATGTACGAGAGCCCTTGATTGCCGAACCAGAACCAGCCCTTGTCGCCGATCACGTTCATGATGCCGAGGTAGTTGCCGACGAGGGCGCCGACGACGACAGTGACCGTCGCCCAGAAGAGGATGTCGACGAGAACGCCCTGACCGCGCGGTTCACGCTTCGAGATCGCCGGACCGATGAAGAGCGCGCCGCCTATCCAAGCGAGACCTATCCATACGATAGGAGCCTGGACGTGGATGGCGCGGAGGAAGTTGAAGGGAAGGAACGACGCGATGTCGACTCCGTAGAAGCCCGTTCGCTCGGCGTAGTAGTGCGCCATGAGCGTTCCCGCCGCGAGCTGGAGGAGGAAAACGGCGGCGACCACGATGAAGTACTTGCCCGTCTTACGCTGGCTCGGCGTGAGCGGCCGGAAGTCCGTGAGGATGTGCTCGCGCGGTGCGTCGTCGCGGACGTTGAGGTATCGCTCGTAGATGAAGATGACGAGACCGAATGCGAAGAACGTGAAACAGAAGCTCACCCATGTCCAGAGGAAGGTGCTCGAGGTCGGCGTGTTGCCGACCGAGGGCTCGTACGGCCAGTTCTGCGTCCACGAGCTCTCGGTGCCCGGCCGGCGCGCAACGGTCGTGAGCGATGAGTAGAGGAGGAAGTCCGCGGTCTGAAGCGCGAGCTCCTCATCGAGCGAGCGTGCCGCCGTGTACCCCTTCGCGAAGTCGTCGGTGCGAAGGCTCGTCGCTACCTCGCCGCGCATCGAAGCGAGCGCCTCGGCGAGTCCCGTCGGGACGTGTACCGTATCCTTCGTCATGTCGATGCTCTGGAGATCGCGTTTCATTTGTGCGGTGATCTCCGCTCGTTCGCCCTCTCTAAGCGACGAGAACGACACGCCGTAGCGTTCCTCCGCGAGATTCTCCTCGGTTCGCCGCCCGAGTTCGACGAGGTACTCCGCCGTGTAATCGATGCCGAAGTACGAACCCATGCCGTATATGCTCCCGTAGTCCATGAGGTCCGCACGCTGGAAACCGCCCTTACCCGCGACGATGTCGTCGGCGGTCATGAGGACCTCGCCCGAGGGGGAGAGGAAGGTATTCGGTCGAGGTGGTGCGAACTTGTAGGTCTGGAGCGTCGCCCAGATGAGTATGATGAACGTTCCGATGCCGACTCCGAGCAACACCCACTTGAGAACCCTGCTCGGGCGGTCGCTCAAATGTTCTTCCTGCCATTCCATACTGGCTCTAAGATTATGCGTCTAATACCGTAACTGTAGCGCGCAGAGACGGGCGCCATCAATACCCATCGATGTATATCTATGCGAATCAAGAAGAGAGATCGGTCTCATAAAACGGGTGCGGAGGGAGCGAGATTCGAAACTTACAGTTTCAGTACACCTTTCGCAGCAACTGCTCAAGGTCTTCGAATCTCTTGCGCAGAAACTAAAAAATCCAGGGAGGGACCCTGAATTTTTCTAGTTTTGCGGAGGGAGCGAGATTCGAACTCGCGAGGGACTTTCATCCCTAACAGTTTTCAAGACTGCCGCCTTCAACCACTCAGCCATCCCTCCGGGTTATCTGCATCTCGCAGGTGGTTGGCTTCATCCACCTGTCGCCTCGACACGTCGGCGACTCCGCGAATCGCGGAACGGATGAGAAATGAAGCAGTTCATTTCTCGTCCGCTCAGCCATCCCTCAATATATGCACGCTTGTACATATATATGTACGGCGGATACTAGCAGAAAACCGCCGCGAATCAAAGTATGGTATTCTGACGCCATGCGGCTTATGGGCATCGATTACGGCACGAAACGGGTGGGAATCGCCCTCTCGGACGACAAGGGCCTCATGGCGTTTCCACACGTCGTCCTCAAAAACGACAGCGAGCTCGTCGGCGCGATCGAGACGATCGCGACGGAGCGCTCGGTCGGAAAGATCGTCATCGGTCATTCGCTTGACAGGGAGGGGAAGCCGAACGCGGTCCATGCGGACGTCGAGGAGCTGATCGGCGACCTCACGCTCGCCCTCGGCGTTCCGATCGAGCTCGAACCCGAGCAGTACACGACCAAGGAGGCCATCCGCTTCCAGGGGAGGACGGATATGACCGACGCGAGCGCCGCGGCCGTCATCCTCAACAGTTACATTATGAGAACGAGAAATTCCAAACGATGATAACGTACGACGATTTCATAAAAGTGGAGATACGGATCGGCGAGATACGGTCCGTCGAGGTCGTCGAAGGGGCCGACAAGCTTCTTCGGCTTATGGTGGACGTCGGGGAGGGCGTCGGCGAGGATGGAACGCCCGTCCTCCGGCAGATACTCTCCGCCATCCGGACGTACTTCGAGGACCCGCAGGTGCTCGTCGGGCAGAAGTATCCGTTCGTGACGAACCTCGAGCCGCGCACCATCCGAGGCTTCGAAAGTCACGGGATGATACTCGCGACGAGTCACGAGGGGACGCTCGCGCTCCTTCAGCCCTCGGCGGATGTCCCCGCCGGTACGAAGGTCAAATAGTACGACCTCATCAATTTACGAACGGGGAGGCCCCCCGTATAATGAAAGGACGATATATGTCGGTTCTTTCTTTCGTAGAGCGCGTATTTCCTCCTCCGGACGTCATGGCGTTCCCCTGCGTCGGCGTCGACATCTCCGACACGTCTCTCAAGTACATCCAGTTCGAGCATCGGAGCATTCTCGACGACGAACTCTCACTCAAGTATTGGGGGAACGTCGATATCCCCGACGGCATCGTCGAGCGCGGGAGCGTGCACGACGTCGATAAGCTAACCGCGGTCCTCAAAGAGGTGCGGAATCGCTGTGGCGCACGGTACGTGAACGTCTCGCTCCCGGAGGAGCGCGCGTACCTCTTCGAGACGACCATCGCGTCGTCGACCGCGCCGAAGGACGTTCGCGGCCTTCTCGAGTTCAAGCTCGAGGAGAACGTACCGCTCTCGCCTCGGGACGCGTACTTCGACTACGCGTTCGTCGGGGAAGATGAGGAGAACAAACAGACCCGCGTCGCCGTCGCCGTCTATGCGCGGTCGACCATCAATAGCTACTTCGAGGCGTGCAGTAAGGCGGGACTCATGCCGCTCTCCTTCGAGATCGAGGCGCAGGCGATCGCGCGCGCATCCGTTTCGAAGTCCATCACCGACACGTGCCTCATCGTCGACTTTGGGAAGACCCGCATGGGCGTCGGCATCGTCCACAGAGGTATGCTCATGTACACCTCGACTATCGAGATAGCGGGAAGCCAGATGAGCGCCGACATGCGAGCGGTCCTCGGCGATCTCCCCGAGGCCGAGCTCACGAACATCAAGAACACCCGAGGCCTCGTTCGTTCCGCGGAGAACGAGAAGGTGGCGAAGGTGCTCGAGAAGTACGCGGCGTCGATCGCGGACGAACTCGGCATACGCATCCACTACTGGAACACGCGAGGCATCGACCCGGACACTCGTGAGATAAAGAAGGTCATCATCTGCGGCGGGAGCGCGAACCTTCTCGGCCTTCCCGAGTACCTCACCGAGAAGCTCGACATCCCCGCAGAACGCGCCCAGGTATGGACGAACGCGTTTTCGATTGAGAAGACGGTGCCGCCCATCACACGCCGATACTCGTATGGGTATGCGACGGCCATCGGTCTCGCGCTACGGAACTTCCTATGATCAATCTCATCCCACCCGAAGGACAGCAGGCGGTGAAGCGCGAGTACCTCCTCCGCGTCGGCGGTACGCTCGCGTTCCTCTTCGGCGGCGTGCTCCTCGCGCTCGCGGTCTCGCTCCTCCCGACCTACGTGCTCGTCGATGCGCAGATCAGCGCGTCGGCGTCGAACGCCCGAAAGGCCGGCGCGGACGACGAGCAGTTCAAGTCGGCCGACCTCGAGGTCTCCCGAACGAGCGCCATCCTAAACCAGCTCCAGAAGACACCGCCACAACCACCGATGAGCGCGGCGATCGAGGACATTCGCGCCGTCGCACCCGCCGGCATCGGCTTTCGGAACTTCTTCATCGAGGATGATGCGGGAAAGGTCTCCAAGGTGCAGGTCCAGGGCGTCGCCGCGACGCGTGAGGTGCTC
>DASTSP010000085.1:0-6792 GCA_035760625.1 Minisyncoccota bacterium
GGCGAGGAGGAGTTCTTCAATGCGCTCGGCGAGCCGATCAAGGAGGGTGGTCTCGCGCTCGAGAAGAAGGTCGTCTCCGACCTCTCGCGGTACATGGAGAAGCTCATCGCGCTCGGGGTCGACGTCAGTTACAAGAAATGAGACATTCGCACTTTGATATGCGGCCCCTGCGCCGTACCATACTCATATGCTCCTCCCGGATCTAGCACGGCTCTCGACGCGCGCGTTCAAGACGAACGCGATGCGTACGTGGCTCACCATCCTCGGAATGGGCGTCGGCACGGGTGCCGTCGTCGTCCTCGTGGGTTTGGGCTTCGGGCTCCAGCAGATTATCCTCGAGCAGATCGTCTTCGGTGAGACGCTCCTTTCCTTGGGTGTCTCGGCGACGGGCGCGCACAACCTCGTCATCGACGACGAGGCCGTCGCGAAATTCAAGGCGATGGACCACGTATTGAACGCGGCGCCGCTCGCTCGCTTTCCGGCCCTCGTCACGTACAAGGGGCTCACGGGAAATATCTTCCTCCAGGGCGCGGAGCCCGCGTACGTCCGGTACGCCGGGATCACCGCGTCCGCCGGCGACGTGTTCACCGATGATGATGCGGCGAACGGGAGCGAGGTCATGCTCTCACCCGCGATCCTGAAGCTCTTCGGCGTCGAAGACCCGGAGTCGTTCATCGGCCAGGAGGTCACGTTCAAGATACTCGTCCCCGCGAACGACGGTACGCCGAACGTCAATCAGGTCAATATCGACAAGAAGTACAAGGTGAAGGGCATAACGAAGGAGGAGGGCGTATTGAACGTGCTCATGATGCTCCCGGAGCTCCGAAACTACGTCGGCGTCGATCAGTACGACCGCGCCCAAGTGCGCGTCGACGCGAGCGAGAACCTCGACCCGGTGACGACCGAGCTCGTGAAGCAAGGCTACCGCGTCACCGCGCTCTCGAAGACGGTCGAGCAGGCGTCGAAGATCTTCCAGGGCATCCAGGTGACGCTCGCGGTCTTCGGCGGTATCGCGCTCATCGTCTCGGCGATCGGCATGTTCAATACGATGACGGTCACGCTCCTCGAGCGTACGAAGGAGATCGGCATCATGCGAACGATCGGCGCATCGCCGCGCGACATCAAGTACCTCTTCGTCTCGGAATCCATCATCGTGGGTTTCCTTGGGGGTATCTCGGGGATAGTCATGGGGGTAACCCTGGGATTCATCGTGAACATCATGTTGAACGTCGCCGCGTCACAGTTCGGGGGTAAGGCGGTCCAGCTCTTTCAATTTCCGCTCTGGTTCCTCGCTTTCATCGCCATATTCTCGGCCGCCGTCGGGTACCTCACCGGAATCTTCCCGGCGCGCCGCGCTTCGCTCCTTAACCCGCTCGACGCCATCCGCTACGAGTAGGCGGCTGTGTATAACTCTCGTGTTTCCGCCACGGGGTACCTTACAATACATCTAACAGCACATAGTCAATATGTCCTATAACACAGATCATTTACGTACGGCGGGTAAAGTCACTGTGTACACGACCCTGGTAGGCGTCATCGCGTTCGCCATCGTTTTCATATTCAACCTCGGCGAGCCGAGCATCAAACAGGCTGACGCGCAGAGCCAGGCGACGACGACGGTGACCGTCCTCAATACGCCGCCTATCTGGACCGCATCGACGACGGAGCTCGTCGAATCGTCATCTAATAATCCGACGAACGCCGGTGACACGGTCAGTTGGGTCGGTATCGGTACGGACTCGAACGGCGAGGACTACTACCTCCTCATCTGCGATACGAACGCGACTCCGACGCCGAACTCGGGCGGAGCGCCGACGTGTAGTTCGGGCGTGCAGTGGGCGGTCTCGACGGCGACGTTGAGCGGCACGCAGGCGCTCGCCGCGACGACGACGTACGATGCGCTCTCCGAGGTGAACACGTGGTTCGCGTGGATCTGCGACTCGAACGTCATCTCGCCGCGTTGTAACAGCGATTACACGCAGGGTACGAACGCGACGAACTCCTCCCCGTTCGAGGTGAACCACCGTCCGTCCTTCACCGCCTTCGTCGACGACTCGCCGAAGGACCCTGGTCAGACCGTGACATTCACGGCGACCGCATCAGACGCGGACGTCTCCGGCGTCGCCGACACGGTCTTCCTCACCGTCTGTGCGACCGCGGGTTACTCGACGACGACCGATACCTGTACGGGCACGACGCTCGCGACCTCGACCATGTTCTTCTCGTCGAACGCGACGTCGACCTATACCATCGTCATCCCGACGCAGGATACGAACTACAGTGCCTTCGGCTACATTATGGACAACCACGGCTTCGAGGCATCGGGCGGCGCACAGGGCACCGACTCGACGCTTACGGTCAATAACGTCGCGCCGACGGTCTCACCCGCGCTTATCTCCCTCGTCCAACCGAGCGTGACCGACATGTTCCTTACTGTCGAGGCGGGGGAGACGACCGGCTTCCAGCTCTCGTTCACGACCGCTGACAACAACAGCTGTGATGCGGTCGGTGGCGGAAGCGCCGATGAGATCACCGGATACAACTTGAGCATCTACCGCTCCGGCGTCGGCTCGACCACCTGTACGACCGCGGCAGGCGACTACGACGCGAACAACTGTTACCCGAGCGGCCTCGCGACCTCGACGTGGAACCTCACCTGTACCGCGTCGTCGACGACCTGCAGCGGTTCGTCCGACACGGACATGCAGTGGGACTGTACGTTCCCGCTCTGGTACATCGCGGACCCGACCGACGGCACGGCGACCTCGACGCAGTACTCGACCGAGGATTGGGTCGCGCAGGTACAGGGTATCGACGACGACGCGGCGACTGGTCCGCTCTCCGAGGCATCGTCAGGCGTCGACGTTCGAAGTCTCCTCGCATTCGCGCTCAATACGCTCACTATCCCGTACGGCTCCCTCGAACCGGGCCAGCAGACCGACCCCCTCAATGCGACGACGACCATCTCGGCGACCGGTAACGTAGGACTCGATAAGGACGTCGAAGGTAGCTCCATGTGTACGACGTACACCGGCTCGACGCCCTGTCCCAATTCAGCGACGTCGACCATTCCGGAGAACATGCAGGTCGTCGCGACCTCGACCGTCGCGTACGCACAGGGTACCGCCATCTCCTCGACGACCCCGACCTTCGTCGACATCAACGTCCATAAGTCGATCGCGACCTCGACGCAGGAACAGGGAAGCGCGTACTGGGGCATCAAAGTTCCGGCGACCATCACCTTCGCGGGTGACTACACCGGACAGAACACCATCACGGCTCTCGTGAGCGACTCGAGTCAGTGGTGACCCTGACATCGCGCAGGCGAACCCGTCCTTATGCAGGGACGGGTTCTTGCTTTTGTGGCTTCAGTGTTCGATAATTAATGAACTTACGCATACGCGTTTGTTTTTATAGTAAATGAAAGGACTTCGCTCATTTCTGGCGGTCATGGCGCTCTTCGTCGTGTCCGCCCAGTACGCGTACGCGGGGTTCGGCGTGACGCCGCCCTACGTGTCGAACGTGAGCCTCACGCGTAACTCGGTCTATGAGCAGACGATCTATCTCGTCCGGAGCGATCCCTCGACCGACCTCAAGGCGACGGTCTCCGTCGATGTCCCCGGCATCAATGATTGGTTCACGATTAACGAGGGGAACGAGTTCCTCCTTCCCGCGGGCGAGCAGAAGGTCCCGATGACGGTCCACATCGCGGTGCCCGATAATGCCGATTTCAAGAAGTACGACGGTAACATTCGCATCAAGACGGGACCACCCGACGATAAGGTCGCAGGCGGCGCCGTCTCGATATCGCTCGGCGCGCAGATAGACGTGAACCTCGTCGTCATCGACAAGGAGATCAAGGACTTCAAGGTTCGAAAGATCGGCATCTCCGACCTCAACGAGGGTCACAAGGTCGGATGGCTCTACTTCCCGGGCAAGATACGATTCGAGATGCTCATCGAGAACATCGGGAACGTTCCCGTCGCGCCGTCCGACGTCGTCTTTAGGATATACGACCGCTCGGGCAACGTTCTCCTCGAGGAGACGCACAAGAAGGGGCGCATCACGAACGTCGATCCTTTCAAGACCGAGTCTGTCTTCGCCGAGCTTCCGACGAAACTTCCCGCGGGCAGTTACCTCGCGCGCTTCGAGATAAAGAACGGCGACGAGACGAAGCTCTCGGGCGAGGTGAACGTGAGCATCCTCCCCTATGGTACGCTTCAGGCCGCCGGATTCGGCTTCCTCGGCCTCTCGCTCGCGCACCAGCTCTCCATCGTCGTGCCTATTCTCTTCCTCCTCGTCGCGGCGATGCTCATCTACGTGAGGACACGGCGACGGAGGTGAACACGTATGATACGACGCTTCGCCTACACGCTCCCCTGGACGGCACGCCTCTTCCTTGTCGTTCTCTCGTTCGTCGCGCTCGCGCTCACGCATACCGCGCTCGCGCAGACGGTCGTCGGCACGAGCATTTCGACGACGACGCTCCGCATCTCGATATGCGGCGACTCGCTCGTGAACGCGGGCGAGGAGTGCGACGTACCGGGGGACACCGGACAGTACTCGACGACGATAGCCGGTCGACAGTGCACCGACCAGTGCCTCTGGGCACCGTACTGCGGCGACGGCATCCTCCAGACGCTCTTTAGCGAGGAGTGCGACGACGGGAACAATGATGACGGCGATTTTTGTTCGGCGATATGCAAGGTAGAACCGGCGGGCTCGGGCGGCGGTCACGTCGGCGGCGGCGGGAGCTCGGGCGGCGGCGGCTCCGATACGCGCCTCGGCGACACGCAGGTGAGCATCGTCGGTAAGGCGTATCCGAACGTCTCGGTCACCATCCTCGTAGACGGCGACGTCGTCGGGACGGTGCGCACGAACTCCTCCGCCGATTTCTCCTTCAACACCGATACGAAGCCGGGCACCGCGTCACTCTCGTTCTGGGCGACCGACTCGAAGGGTACGCGCTCCCTCACCATCTCGACGACCTTCGACGTCACCCAGGGCGCCGTCACGAACGTGAACGGCATCTTCGTACCGCCCACGATCCGCACGTCGAACGCGAACCCGAACCCCGGCGAGACCATCACGCTCTCGGGTCAGACCATACCGAACGCCACGGTCGAGGTGCTCGTCGACAGCGGCGCGAAGAGACTCACGGCGACGGCGAACGCATCGGGCGAGTGGTCGGTGCCCTTCGATACGGGGACCGTCTCCGCGTCGACGCATACCGTGAAGGCGCGCTTCACGACGGTAAACGGCGCGCTCCGCACCGAGAGTCAGTACGGCACCGCGCTCTCCATCTTCGTCGGCGTCGAGGGGAAGCCTACGTCGAGCGCCGACCTTAACCGCGACGGCAAGGTGAACCTCACCGACTTTTCCATACTCGTCTTCTGGTGGGGAACGCCCGGCGGGAACTCGAACCCGCCCGCGGACATAAACGGCAACGGGCGGGTGAGCCTCGAGGATTTCTCCATTCTCCTCTTCAATTGGACCGGCTGACGAGCCACTTTGTGTATAAGTGCGCCTTCCGCGAACGCGTGGAAGTACAATGAGGTCACGGGTACTGGAGGTGTCGCCCTCGTACATGTGAGGGGGCGACATTGGCGGGGATGGTCCTCGCCGATGCTTACAGCCGAGCATTCACCGGTAAACGGAACGCGTCCGCACGCGGACGTAAGAGTGTGGAGACTTATATGTCCGCACATCGCATGCCGTTAAGAGCACGGCATGCGAACCTCTCGAAAGAGATGGACGCGTGGGGTTAATACAACGTAAAGCCTATGATTCACACGGCGCATACCGTGCGAACTCTTCAGGCTGTTGCGATGACGGTCGGACTGTCGATACTCCTCTGGAGCACCGGCCTTCCGACGATCTTCCGCACCGCGGAAGCGGCATCAATAACCAACGCAAGCGATACCTTGTCGACTTCGGCACCCGGGAATCCCGCGAACCATACCATCGAGTTCACGACTCCGAACGGTATGGCGGTGGGCGAGACCATCACGGTCACGTTCCCAACGGGCGCGAACGAGTTCGTCATGGGTTCGGTAGGCGAGGACGACGTCGATATCCTCGTGAACGGTTCCTCATCCTCGACGGCGGCAGCTGCCGGCGCCGGAGTATGGGGAGTGACCGTCGCGGGAGGTACGATCACGTTCGAAACACCGACGGATGCGGGAGTCGCGTCAGCGACGCCCATCGAGATCCTCATCGGTACGAACGCGGTAACGTCCGGCGCAGGCGCGAACCAGATCACGAACCCGTCCGCGACCACGTCCTACGAGATAGCCATCGGTGGGACGATGCAGGATTCCGGGCATGTCCGTATCGCGATCGTCGATCAGGTTACGGTTTCAGCGAGCGTCGACACATCCCTCACCTTCACGGTCTCCGGCGTAGTCGCCGACCAGTCGGTGAACGGAAGTCCGACGACCACTGCTACTGACACGACCGCGACAACCCTCCCGTTCGGGACGCTCGATCCCTACGGGACGACGGAAGTCCTTGCGCATGACCTTTCTGTCTCCACGAACGCCGCGAACGGCTACACGGTGACAGTCGAGCAGTCAGGTGATCTGCAGTCGTCTACTGGCGCGACCATCGATGGATTCATCGATGGGAACGACACCACGACGCCAAGTCCGTGGCAGGCGCCCGCGCAGATCATATCGAACCCCGATACGTGGGGTCACTGGGGCATCACCTCGAGTGACGGCTCGACCACGCGCACGGCCGAATTCGGTTCGGACGAGTGGGTTTCGGGGAGTACGACACCGGTAGTCATCA
>DASTSP010000086.1:0-10165 GCA_035760625.1 Minisyncoccota bacterium
CGTCGATCGTCGCGCAGATGGTCGTCGAAGGCCTCGAGAAGCGCATGCCGTTTCGCCGCGTAATGAAGATGACGGCGGAGAAGGTCATGGCGAACCGCGACGTGAAGGGTGTTCGCATCATCTCATCGGGTCGCCTCGGCGGCGCCGAGATGGCCCGCAAGGAGGAGACGAAGAAGGGACGCATTCCGCTTCAGACCTTGCGCGCGGACATCGACTTCGCTCGTGAGACGGCGGTCCTCCCCTATGGCGCTATTGGCGTGAAGGTATGGATCTATCGCGGTGACATCTTCGCGGACCGTAAGGTGAGCGCGGAGACGAAGTCGGCCGACGCCGCTCGACGAACGCGCACGCAGTCATAATCTCACGATACGCTTATGCTATTTCCTAAGAAAGTAAAACATCGAAAGTGGCAGGTCGGCCGTAAGCACGCGGTCCGCCTCAACGCCCCCGAGACGCGCGGCACGTCGGTCTCTTTCGGTGCGTACGGCCTCAAGGCCCAGTCGCAGGCGCGCGTGAAGTCGAACCAGATCGAGGCGGCGCGTCGCGTCATCTCGCGAACGCTCGGCAAGACAGGCAAGGTGTGGATTCGTATCTTCCCCGACAAGCCGGTCACGAAGAAGCCGGCGGAGGTCGGCATGGGTAAGGGGAAGGGAGACCCCGACCACTTCATCTTCGAGGTGCGTCCGGGCCGCATCCTCTTCGAGATCGACGGTGTGACCGAGGCGGTCGCTCGCGAAGCGCTCCGCAAGGCGACGGCGAAGCTCCCGGTGAAGGCGAAGGTCGTTACCCGCGAAGAGACGTCGGTATAAGGATATGCATATGTCAGAGATCAGGAAGAAGAACGATGCGGACCTTGTCGCCTTCATAGGCGAGAAGCGGGAAGAGCTTCGAAAGCTCCGCTTCGGCATCGGGAGCGGCAGCCGAAACACGCTCGCCGTCCGCACCCTTAGGAAGGAGCTCGCGCAGGCGCTCACCGAGCTCGGCGCGCGAAACGCGAACGCATAATTTAGCAATCGACAATACTATGGCAACCGAACACACAACCACAGAGAACGCGCTTCCGAAAGGCCGAGTCCTTCGCGGGAAGGTCGTCTCTACGAAGATGCAGGACACGATCGCCGTCGCCGTCGAGCGCTACGTTATGCATCCGAAGTACAAGAAGTACATGCGTCGGACGAAGAAGTTCCTCGCCCACGATAAGGGCAATACGGCGAAGGAAGGGGATACGGTCGAGATCCGCGAGACGCGCCCGCTCTCGAAGCGAAAGCACTTCGAGCTCATCAAGAAGTAATCGCGTACTACCAAACATATGATCCAGCCACAATCCATCGTGAAGATAGCGGACAACTCGGGCGGTAAGATCGGGCGCGTCTTCAAGGTGCTCGGCAGTTCGAAGAAGCGCTACGCGGAACTCGGCGAGCTCGTCGTCCTCTCCATCCAGACCGCGGAGCCGCGAAAGCTCGTGAAGAAGAAGGACGTTTGCTACGGCGTCGTCGTTCGCCAGGTGAAGCCGTACCGCCGCAAGGATGGTTCGTACGTGAGCTTCGACGACAACGCGGTCGTCCTCGTCGAGAAGGACAAGGGTGAGCCGCGCGCGAACCGCGTGTTCGGGCCCATTCCGCGCGAGGTCGGCGAGTCCGGTTATCAGAAGATCATCTCCCTCGCGCCCGAGGTCGTGTAATCCCTAAATCCATTTTATGAAGATCAGGAAAGGAGACACCGTCGTCGTCACGACGGGCAAAGACAAGGGTAAGGAGGGCAAGGTCATTCGCGCCTTCCCGAAGAAGCAGGCGGTCCTCGTCGAGGGTATCGCGCTCGTACAGCGCCACAAGAAGTCGACGACGCGAAACTCGAAGGGACAGATCGTCGAGAAGCCGATGCCGATCCCGGTCGCGAACGTCGCCATCCGCGACGAGAAGACGAAGAAGCCGGCGCGCGTCGGGTATACGAAGGATGACAAGGGAAATAAGGTCCGCGTCACGCGACCGAGCGGAGCGAAGGTTTAATAGAAGCATCACTATTACGTATGGCTAAAACGATGAAGGAGACACTCGCGGGTACGTTCGATGCGCTCAAGGAGGCGCACGGCTATTCGAACGTGATGCAGACCCCGCGCATCACGAAGGTCATCGTCTCGAGCGGTATCGGCAAGATACAGGACAAGCAGCGGCGGAAGCTCATCGAGGACCGTCTCGCCCGCATCACGGGACAGAAGGTGAGCGAGCGTCCGGCGAAGAAGTCCATCGCGTCGTTCAAGCTCCGCCAGGGCGAGACGATTGGCTACCAGGTGACGCTCCGCGGTGCGCGCATGCGCGACTTCCTCGAGAAGCTCATCCATCTCGCACTCCCGCAGACTCGCGACTTCCGCGGTCTCCCGGTCACGGCGATCGACGACATGGGGAACTACACCTTGGGCATCCGCGAGCACACCATCTTCCCGGAGACCGCCGACGAGGAGGTGAAGGACGTCTTCGGATTCGCGGTCACCATCGTGACGACGGCGAAGTCGAAGAAGGAGGCCGAGTCGCTCCTCCGCCACATCGGGCTCCCGCTCCAGGCGGGCGGCGTCGAGGGTAAGAAGGCCCCGAAGGCGAAGAAGAAGCGAAAGTAGACACTTTTTGCACTGGAAAGCCCCGCACTGCGGGGTTTTTTAGTACGGAGCGGCGCGATACCCGTGGTGTCGCTAAACCTTTACTTTCGAGGTTTGTTTTGCTATAGTCTCGGGGTTGCGATATACGCATACTCTCGTGTTTTCATCCCGATAGGGAGACACAAGACGCACCGATCGACCATTCCCCCGTGGGAATCGACGGCTCCGCGATTCTTTTCGAGTACCGCGTACGGAGGTAACGGTCACCACATCTAGGTGAGACCACCCTTCACCATTGCATACGTTATCATCCGCGGGGTAACCCGCTAATCTACACACTACGTGGCAAGAAAATCAGTACTCCTTCGTGCGCGTCGTACTCCGAAGTACAAGAGTCAGGTCGTCCGCCGCTGTTTCAAGTGCGGCAGGAAGCATGGATACATGCGCGATTTCGACATGTGCCGCATCTGCTTCCGCGAGGCGGCGCATGAAGGACATATACCAGGCATAAAGAAATCATCATGGTAGGAGACCCGATCGGAGATTTCATCATCCAGCTCAAGAACGCCGGCATGGTCAAGAAGAGCTCGGTGAGCGTTCCGTACTCGAAGCTGAAGCACGCGGTCGCCGAGAAGCTCGTCGAGGCCGGTTTCATCGCGTCGGCGGACAAGCACGGCAAGAAGGCGAAGAAGACCCTCGACGTTACCCTCAAGTACGACGAGAAGGGCGCGCACCAGATCCAGGGCGTCGAGCGCATCTCGAAGCCGGGTCGTCGCCTCTACCGCGGCGTCGCGGAGATATTCCCCGTGAAGTTCGGTCGCGGTAAGCGCATCCTCTCGACCCCCGCAGGCATCGTGACCGGCGAGGAGGCGAAGGAGAAGAAGGTCGGCGGCGAGGAGCTATTCATCATTTGGTAATCACACGCATATGAGCAGACTTGGAAAACAGCCAGTGCAGGTTCCGGAGAACGTCGACGTGACGTTCGCTTCGGGCGTGCTTACGGTGAAGGGTCCGAAGGGCGAGCTCTCGCGCGCTATCGACGAGGACATCAAGGTCACGATCGACGGGAAGACCGTCACGTTCGAGAAGGTGAAGGAGACGAAGCGCTCGCGCGCCCTCTGGGGTACGTTCGCCTCGCACCTCCACAACATGATCACGGGCGTGACCGAAGGGTACGCGAAGAAGCTCGAGATCGAGGGCGTCGGCTACAAGGCGGACGCGCAGGGCGACAAGATAAAGCTCTCCGTCGGGTTCTCGCACCCCGTCATGCTCCAGGCCCCGAAGGGCGTCACGGTCTCGGCCGAGCAGGGCGTCATCACGGTCTCGGGCATCGACAAGGAGCTCGTCGGCCAGTTCGCGGCGGACATCCGCGGCACGAAGCGCCCGGAGCCGTACAAGGGGAAGGGCATCCACTACGTGGGCGAGTACATTATCCGCAAGCAGGGTAAGAAGGGAGTCGCGTAATCGGCGCTCTGACACGATACCATGATCACATCACACAAGAGGACTCAGCGTACGCGTCGGCACGCGCGCATCCGCGCGAAGCTCGCCGGTACCGCCGCTCGTCCGCGACTCGCGGTGTTCCGGAGCAATCGCTTCATCTACGCCCAGCTCATCGACGATGAGGCGGGGAAGACGCTCATCGGACTCGACACGCGTAAGGCGAAGGGTAAGACCGCGCGCGATAGAGCGAAGGAGCTCGGTCTCCTCGTCGCCGAAGAGGCGAAGAAGAAGGGGATCACGACGGTGGTCTTCGACCGCGGCGGGTTCCAGTACCAGGGCGCCATCGTCTCCCTCGCCGAGGGTGCGCGCGAAGGCGGCCTCGCGTTTTAATCGAATCAATCACATTCATGCAAGAAAACGATCAGCAGGAAGCTAAAAGCGGAACCGAGGGTTCCGCACCGGTAGCGGCCCCCGTGGCGACGGCTACCACCGATGCACCCGCTGGTGGCGCGGGCGGCCGTTTCGGCCGCCGCGGAGACCGGAACGATCGCCGGAACCCGCGCCGCGCACGCCGGGGAGGAAGGCGCGACGATCGCGTCCGCTCGGAGTTCGACCAGAAGATCATCAGCATTCGTCGCGTGACGCGCGTCATGGCCGGCGGTCGCCGATTCAGCTTCAGCGTCTCCATCGTCATCGGTAACAAGAAGGGCAAGGTCGGCGTCGGTATCGGCAAGGCCGCCGATACGCAGCTCGCCATCGAGAAGGCGGTCCGCAATGCGCGAAAGCACATGATCGAACTCCCGCTCGACAAGAACCAGCGCATTCCGCACGACGTGCACGCGAAGCTCTCCTCGAGCGAGGTCATGATGATCCCGTCGCCGGGACGCGGCCTCGTCGCGGGAAGTTCCGTCCGTACCGTCCTCGAACTCGGCGGCGTGAAGGACGTCACCGCGAAGATATTCTCGCGCTCGAAGAACAAGCTTAACAACGCGCGCGCGGCTATCGCGGCGCTCAAGAAACTGAAGCCTTAATCGCTCCGCTCATAATAAATTCCAGGTATGCAACTCAACGAACTCAAACCGAAGGCACCTCGAAAGGACGCGAAGCGTATCGGCCGAGGTGGTAAGCGCGGCAAGACCTCCGGTAAGGGCGGGAAGGGTCAGACGGCGCGAGCCGGTGGCCGTCCGCGTCCGGAGATGCGAGACATCATCAAGCGGCTCCCGAAGCTCCGCGGTCACGGTAAGAACCGAGCGCGAACGGTCCGGAGCGAGAAGGCGCGTCCGGTCGTCATCAACCTCGGCGCGATCGAGGCGGTCTACGCATCGGGCGACACGGTCTCTACCGGCACGCTCATGGCGAAGGGACTCCTCGCCTCGAAGAAGGGCAAGGTACCCCAGGTGAAGCTCCTCGGTACGGGTGAGCTCACGAAGAAGCTCACCGTCGCGGGCGTTCTCTGCTCGGCATCGGTGCGCGCGAAGATCGAAAAGGCCGGCGGCACCATCGCGTAGCCCCGGCTTTTGCCTCTGCGATATAGTTACCCACGTCTAATCCGCCGACATTCGGCACCAGCATGGACACTTTCCTGCAAAAACTGAAGATCATCGTTTCCGAAAAGGCGATCCGCGACCGCATCCTCTTTATGTTCGGCGCGCTCATCGTGTTCCGCGTCCTCACGGCGGTGCCCATTCCGGGCGTCGACGCGAACGTCCTCGAGCAGTTCTTCTCGAACAATCAGTTCCTCGGACTCCTCAACGTCTTCTCGGGAGGCGGACTCGCGAAGCTCTCGGTCGCCATGCTCGGCGTCGGCCCGTTCATCACCGCGTCGATCATCATGCAGCTCATGACGGTCATGTCGCCGAAACTCAAATCCATGTACTCCGAGGAGGGTGAGACCGGTCGCGCGCGCTTCACGCAGTGGAGTCGACTCCTCACGCTTCCCCTCGCCATTCTCCAGTCGTTCGGCTTTCTCACGCTCCTCAAATCGCAGGGCGTCATCGCCGGCCTCTCGAGCTTCGAGTTCATGGTGAACATCATCATCGTCACGGCGGGCTCGATGCTCCTCGTGTGGCTCGGCGAGCTCGTGACCGAGTACGGTTTCGGGAACGGCGTGTCGTTCATCATCTTCTCGGGTATCGTCGCCGCGCTCCCGACCCATGCGGCGCAGCTCCTCTTCAGCTTCGATGCGTCCCAACTTCCCCTCTTCGCCGGGTTCACGCTCGCCGCGCTCGTCATCATCTTCGGCGTCATCGTCATGACGCAGGCGGAGCGACAGGTGCCTATCACGCACGCGAAGCAGGTCAGGGGCGGCAAGACGTACGGCGGTACGACGAGCTACCTACCGCTTCGCCTCAACCAGGCGGGCGTCATCCCGATCATCTTCGCGCTCTCGATCATCCTCTTCCCGCAGATGGTCCTCAACATCCTCTCGTCGTTCAACGTGCCGAACGTCGCGATGCTTTCGGAGAAGGTCCTCGCGTTCTTCCAGAACCAGCCGCTCTACGCGTCCGTGTACTTCGTGCTCGTCATCGTCTTCACGTTCTTCTACACCGCGGTCACGTTCGACCCCGATGCGATGTCGAAGAATCTCCAGCGCTCGGGTGCGTTCATTCCGGGTATCCGCCCCGGGGGACACACGGCAGAGTACCTCGGCAAGGTCATCACCCGTCTCACGATGGCCGGCGCGATCTTCCTCGGCGCGATCGCCGTCCTCCCGATGCTCATGCAGATCCTCACGGGGGTCACGACTCTCGCGATCGGCGGTACGGCGCTCCTCATCGTCGTCTCGGTGGTCATCGACCTCATCCGTCGCGTCGATTCGCAGGTGTCGCTTCGCCAGTACTAACGGGCACGAAAAAACGCGCACGAGAGTGCGCGTTTTTTCGTGCCTAACTCTTGAACGAGAAGCCGAACGGCACGCGGCTCACGACCTGTTTCCAGCGCGATGACGCGAGCCACTTCTTGTACGTATCGAAGATGGTCATGGCGACCGTGTCGGGGCTATGCCGCGCGGTGTCGATGATGAGGTCGAAGTGCTCTATCGAGAAGGGGTTCACGCCGTAGAGCTTCTTGAAGCGCGCGCGTTCGCTCCGCATGCGCTCCTCGACCTGGTCCATGACGCTCTCCATCGACGCGCCGCCCTCGCCCGCGTCGCTTCGGAGCGTGTTGAGGTTCGCGTCCTTGAAGATGCGTGCGACGGCGACGTCCGGGTCGAGGTCGAGGTACACCTTGAACGATTCCGGTATCCAGTAGAAGCCGAGTCGCGAGTCGATGACGAGGTCGTCTTGCTCGCGGAGCTCGCGGAGCTTCTCGTCGATGTCGTGGTCGATCTCCGGGTGCGCCTCTGCGCGGCGGTTGAACTCCTGGAGCGTTATCTTCTGCTTCTGGATGATGCGCCGCACGTAGTCGCCGGAGGAGTATCGCGTGTAGCCGAGCATCTCCGCGATGCGGTCGGATGTCGATGACTTGCCGCTCCCGGGCTTTCCGGAGAGGGTGATGATGTGTTTGCGTTCCATACGTCCTCTCTAGTGTACACCTCTCCTACGCCGCGAGCCACGCCTCGTACGCGGCGACGATGCGCTCGACGGCCTCGCCGGGTTCGCTCTCTTCGGTGCTTATGACGAACGAGTAGTTCTTCTCGTCGTACGGATTGATGCCGTAGTGGCGCGCGTAGCGGTCGATGTGGTTCTCGACGCGGCTCTTCGTCTTCGAGTAGGCTTCGCTCATCGTCTTCATCGTCTCGCCCGCCTTGATGCGCGTCGGCGACTGCGCGTCGTGGAAGATGCGCCGCGCCGCGGTCTCCGGGGTGATGTCGAGGAAGACGGAGAAACCGCTCGGAATGAAGTGGAAGGCGAGGTGTGAGTCGACGACGTAGAAATCCTCCTTCTCCTCGATGTGCTTGAGTCGGTCGTCGATGAGGTGGTCGAGCGATTTGTCCTTCGCGATGAGGTCATTGAGCTCCGCGAGGGAAAGATTCCGCTCGAACGCCATGTTCCGGACGAAGTCGCCGGTCGAGAACACCTTGTACCCGAGGCGCTCGGCGAGGAGCCGCTTCATCGTCGACTTCCCGCTTCCGGGGAGGCCGCCTAAGGTGATGATGTGCTTTTTCATGGAAAGTACGATACCATACTCTCTCCCGTATTTCAGGCTTCAACGGAGCGCCGTTTCACGGTAGGATAGGGGAATCACGCACATGGACCCGAAGACCATCATTTTCATAGGCCCGCAGGGAAGCGGCAAGGGAACGCAGATCGAGCGTCTCGCGCGCGAGCTTCGCGAGCGCGACCCAAAGCGTCGGACCGTCGACATCCAGACGGGCCGGCGCTTTCGGGCGCTCGCGGCAAAAGGCGAGGGCTATACCGAGAAGAGCGTCCACGAGACGCTCGACAGCGGCGTCCTCCAGCCCCTCTTCCTCTCGGTGGTCCTCTGGGGCGACGCGTTCCACCACCACGTCGACGCCGACTGCCACCTCCTCATCGACGGATTCCCGCGCACGGTCAACGAGGCGCGCGTCCTCGAGAGCGCGCTCTCGTTCTACAAGCGCTCGCCTCTTACCGTCATCAACCTCGACGCGCCGGAGGACGTCGTCCGCGAACGCATGACCTCGCGCGCTCGCCCCGACGACACACCGGCCTCGATCGAAGCGCGTCTCCGCTGGTACCGAGAGGAGACGATGCCCGTCCTCGCGTACTACCGCTCACGTGCCGATACCGTCGTCCTCGATTGTGACGGCACGAAACCGATCGACGAGGTCCAATCGGAGATACTCCGTCACCTCGAGCTCATCTAATATGGCACGCATCAAAACACAGGACGAGATCAAGCTCCTCCGGAAGGGAGGGAAGATCCTCGCGCGCATTCTCCGCGAGCTCGCCGAGTACGCGAAGCCGGGCATGTCGACCGCGGACATAAACGACTACGCGCTGAAGCTCGCCGAGGATTACGGCGTCGAGCCCGTCCTCCTCGGCTACCACCCGGAGTTCGCGCCCATTCCGTACCCCGCGGCGCTCTGCACGTCAGTGAACGACACCGTCCAGCACGGCGTCCCGCGCGAGGACGAGATCCTCAAAGAGGGCGACATCATCAATCTCGACATGTCGATCGGCTACGAGGGTATGATCGTCGACTCCGGCATCACGGTCCCCATCGGGAAAACCGACCCCGAATCCGAGCGGCTCATCAAGGTGACGAAGGAGGCCCTCCTTCTCGGCATCAAGGAGGCGCGTCCTGGGAACCGTATCGGCGACATCAGCGCCGCGATCGAGAAGCACGTGAAAGCGGCCGGCATGAGCATCGTCGAGGTCCTCTGCGGCCACGGCGTCGGCCACGCGGTCCACGAGGACCCGCAGATACCGAACTTCGGCAAGGCGGGTACCGGAGAGAAGATACAGGTCGGGAACGTTTTCGCCATCGAACCCATCGTGAACTTAGGCGGTAAGGACGTCTATTTCGACGACGAGGGTGACGGATATAGCGTCTACACCGTCGACGGGTCGCGAAGCTGCCACTTCGAGCATACGGTCGTCGTGACCGAGAAGGGTCCCGAGATCGTCACCGTCGAATGAGCCTTGCACTGCGGCCTAAGTAGGGTATACTCAGCCCATTCTATTTATATGAGCACGAATCGAAAACCGCACCAGGAGCGTACGCTCGTCATACTGAAGCCGGACACGGTCCAGCGTTCGCTTATCGGCGAGGTCATCGCGCGCTTCGAACGGACCGGTCTCAAGTTCACCGCGATGAAGATGCTCGTCCCGAGCCGGGAAGCGCTCCTCACGCACTACAACAAGGATGACGCATGGTTCCTTCGGAAAGGGGAGCGCATCATCGGCGACCTCAAGGCGCACGGGCTTCCGGTCGACAAGGACGCGATGGCGTACGGTCGCGCCATCATCGACACCATCGTCGACTACATGACCGCGGCGCCGGTCATCGCGATGATCATCGAGGGGAACGAGGCCGTGAAGGTGGTCACGAAGCTCGTCGGTACGACCGAGCCGTCGACGTCCGACGTCGGTACCATCCGCGGCGACTACACGGTCGACTCGTACGGTCACTCGTCCTACGAGAACCGCGCGGTCCGGAACCTCATTCACTGTTCGGAATCACCGGAGGAGGCGGAGCGCGAGATCAAGG
>DASTSP010000087.1:0-5635 GCA_035760625.1 Minisyncoccota bacterium
GACCGCCGTCCCCGTTTGACAACGCCGGCGAAGCGCATATCATATGAGGACATCGGAGATTGCGGCGCGTACCGAACGCCGGTCTATGACGCACGAGAGTGCCTAATCCGAACGAGAGAGCCGCCCGGCATACCGGGTGGAAGCTCGGTGGAACCGCGGCTTTGCTTGCGCAAAGATCGTCCGGGTGAAAACGCAATGCTTTGTGTTTTTGCCCGGACGTTTTTTTATTGGTAACGATACACTTCTATGGACCAGAAACTCGAACAGAAGCGACACACCCTCGCACACCTCCTCGCGCTCGCCGTGCGGAAGGAGTTCCCGTACGCGCTCCCGACCATCGGCCCCGCGATAGAGAACGGCTTCTACTATGATTTCGATTTCTCGGGCGGCGCCGTACCGACGGAAGCGGACCTCGCGCGAATCGAAGAGCGAATGCGAAAGTACCTACCGTCGTGGACCGCGTTCACACATAAGACGGTAACACCCGACGAGGCGCGAGAGTATTTCGGCCGAAACGCCTACAAGAAGGAGATCGTGAACGAACTCGAATACGCGGGAGAGAAGATAACGCTTTACACGGTCGGCGAGGGCGAGTCGGAGTTCACCGACCTCTGTCGCGGCGGACACGCCGAAGCGCCCGCTTCGGACATCGACCCCGCTTCGTTCAAACTCGCGTCCATCGCGGGCGCGTACTGGCGCGGCGACGAGAAGAACGCGATGCTCACTCGCATCTACGGGTACGCGTTCGATACGAAGGAGGAGCTCGAGAAATACCTCGCGGACCTCGAGGAGGCGAAGCGGCGCGACCACCGCATCCTCGGTGAGAAGCTCGACCTCTTCTACTTCAATGAGGAGATCGGCAAGGGCCTCCCTATCTGGCTTCCGCGGGGCAATATCATAAAGGAGGAGATAGAGAAGTGGGCGAAGGAGACCGAGGCGAAGTGGGGCTACCAGCGCGTCACGACGCCCATCCTCACGAAGGGTGACCTTTTCCTCACCTCGGGGCACCTCCCCCTCTACATGGACGCGATGTACGCGCCCATCCAGATCGAGGACGAGAACTACTACATCAAGCCGATGAACTGCCCGCTCCATCACAAGACGTACGCGGCGCGACCGAAGAGCTATCGCGACCTGCCGCTTCGCCTCGCCGAGTACGGCTGGTGCCATCGGTACGAGGACTCGGGAAGCCTCTTCGGACTTATGCGCGTCCGCGGCATGCAGATGAACGACGCGCATATCTACGTCGCGAAGGAGGACGCCATCGAGGAATTCGTCCGCGTCATCAAGCTCCACGAGTACTACTACAAGGTGCTCGGTATACACGAGTACAAGATGGAGCTCGCGCTCCGCGACCCGAATAAGATGACCAAGTACCACGGGAACGAGCAGGATTGGGCGGAGGCGGAACTCATGACGACGGAGGCGATGGAGCGCTCCGGCGTGCCGTTCACCATCGTCCATGAGGGCGCGGCGTTCTACGGACCGAAGATGGATTTCCAGATACGGTCGTCGATCGGCCGCGAGTTCACCGCGTCGACGAATCAGCTCGACCTCTACGCCGGGAAGAAGTTCGGTCTCGAGTACGTCGACAAGGACGGTTCGCGAAAGACGCCCGTCATCATCCACCGCGCGCCGTTGGGCACCCACGAGCGTTTCATCGCGTTTTTGATCGAGCACTTCGGCGGCGACTTCCCGCTCTGGCTCTCGCCGGAGCAGGTTCGCGTCATCCCCGTCTCGGACGCGCACGCGCCGTACGCGAAGAAGCTCGTCGAGGAGCTCACCGCGATCGGCATCCGCGCGTCGGTCGATGACAGCAATGAATCGGTCGGAAAGCGCATCCGAAACGCGAAGCTCTATAAGCTCCCGTACTTCGCCGTCGTCGGCGATAAGGAGGTCGCCGCGAAGTCGGTCACCCTCGAGTCGAGGAAGGGCGAGACCGCGGAGATGACCTTGAGCAACCTCGGGAACCGCCTCCTCACCGAGATAGAGACGAAAGCGCTCTAGTGAAAACACGAAAAAACACCCACCGGGTGTTTTTTCGTGCTCTATGCGAGCTCCCTACGCGAGGAGCGCGAGGAGCCGTTCTTTATTGATGACCACCCAGTCGTTCTCCTTCGGGTAGCGTGCCTTCGCGCGCATGATGACCTGATCGAGAAGCTCGTGCTTTCGCTCCAAGTCGGGCTCGTTCCCATCGATGAAGCGAAGTGCCTCCGAAGAGAAAAGCGCGTACTGCGCGTGCGCGCGCTCCTCGAGCGCCGTTAGCGGCGTCACGGGGTTCTCGACCTCAACCACTTCGTCCGCGACGTCGTCGGGGATGTGCGTCTCCTCGAGCGACTCGAGGTCTTCCTCGTTCTTCCCCGCCTCGATGATAGAGGAGACGGTGCGACGTCTGAGGACGAGCGCGTACGCGATCGCGAGACCCCAAAGGACGATTGCCGCATAGAAGATGGTGGTGAGGACCGGCCCGGCTTCGAAGCCCGTGTACGGTACGGACGTGAGGAGGATGCCGCTCTGGAGACGCTGGCTCGTGAGCGAGATGCCATTGACGTCCACGGTGACGGAACAGTCTCGGTCGCGGGAGCCGCGGATCGCGGTCATGGTGTACTTCGTCCGCTTCGCAGGGTACACGTCGACGGAACCTGCGTCCTCGTCTATCGAGTTGTCCTTCCTGCTGTCGACGATGGTCTTCCCGTCGCCGTCCTTTATGACGATATCGTTCGTTCGCTGGTTCTTCCAGGTGAGCGTGACGACCTCGCCCGCGGCGATGTCGGTGTCCGACGCGGTGAGCTTACAGCTCGGCGAGCTTGACCCGCCTCCCCCACCGCCTCCGCCGCCGCCCGTGATGTCGACCGACGTCTGGCACGTCACGGTGCCGTTCCCGTTCTCCGCGGTGAGCGTGTACGTCGTGTCATTGCTTACGCGGACGGCCTGTGAACCGTCGACGGCGACCGAGCCGACGCCCTGGTCGATGGTGACCGTGTTCGCGTTCGTCGTCTGCCATGAGAGCGTGACGTCGCCCGCGCCGCTCATCGAAGAGGGGCTCGCGGTGAACGCGTCGCAGACCGGGAGATTCGCCGGGGGCACCGGGTTAACGGTGATCGGCGTGACACAAATGACCGTGCCACCCGCGCCAGTCGCGGTGAGTACGTATGTGGTCGACGTCGCGGGGGACACGCTCATCGAGCCATCGACAGCCACGACGCCGATACCTTGATTGATAGATGCGGATGTCGCGTTCGTCGTCTGCCACGCGAGCGTTGCGCTCTGACCAGCCGTAATGGCGTTCGGTGTCGCGGTGAACGCGTCACATGTCGGCATATTCCCCGATGGCGGCGTCACGGTGACCGTCGTCTGACAGGTCACGGTGCCGTTTTGGTTCACCGCCGTGAGCGTGAAGGTCGTCGTTTGATTGACGCTCACCGGCATGGAGCCGTCCGCGGCGACCGAACCGATACCCTGGTCGATAGAGACACCTGTCGCGTTCGTCGTCTGCCACGCGAGCGTCACGACTCCCGGGTTCGTGAGCGACGATGGGTTCGCGGTGAACGCGTCGCACGTCGGCTGGTTCGCGGCCGGAGGCGTCACGGTAACCGCCGTCTGACACGTCACGGTGCCGCCCGCGCCGCTCGCCGTGAGCGTGAACGTTCGCGTCGAGTTCACGAAGACCGCCGTTTGACCATCGACGGGCACGGAGCCGACGCCGCTTATGGATACGGTGTTCGCGTTAGAGGTCTGCCACGAAAGCGTCACGTTCCCCGAACCGGTGATCGACGAAGGCGTCGCGGTGAACGCGTCGCACGTCGGTGCGGCAGCCGGAGGCTGGGTCACGGTGACGGCAGCCTGACACGTCACTACGCCCCCTGGGCCGCTCGCGGTGAGCGTGAAGGTTCGAGAGAAACTCACGTTCATGGAGGTCGAGCCGTCGAGCGGCACCGACCCTATCCCCTGATCTATGGAAACATCCGTTGCGTCGGTCGTCGCCCAATGGAGCGTCACGTTCCCCGCACTGACGACCGAGGTCGGGTCGGCATAGAAGACGTCACAGACGGGGCTCGGCGTCGTACCGCCGCCTCCGGTATCACTGTCACCGTCGCCGCTATCGCCGCAACAGCCGTCGCCCGCGTCGCCGACGCCCGTACCCGTACCGTCGTCACCGCCCGTACCGCCATCGCCACAGCAGCCGTCGCCCGCGTCGCCGACTCCGACGCCGCTTCCATCGTCGCCGGTACCCGTTCCAACGCCAGTGCCGCTGTCGCCGACGCCCGCACCGCCGTCACCGTCGCCATCACCATCACCATCGCCATCGCCGTCACCGTCGCCGTCGCCATCACCATCGCCATCACCATCGCCATCGCCGCCGTCCGCATAGCTATGGATGCTGTCGCCCCCCTTCATCGAGACGTGGATGTTCACCTTCGGAACGACGAGCGCGAGGACCGTGTACGCGGCCGCGAGAACGACGAACACGAGAAAGAGCCTCGTGACGAGGTTCATGTACTTTTCGAGTCCCGGAATGCTGTACTTCATGCGATGTGATGGTTACGTGATAAGTTCTTTGCGACGGACGTCTTACAAAGAATTGACTATTGATGAATCTCATCAAGAGCGAATTCCCTACAAGAGAAAAAGATACCCGGGGAAGCGCACAGACTGCGTGCGCTTCCCGGATACGGGACGGTGTCACCCGTCCCTCGAAAGGAAGACCTCGATGGTCCGATCCACGTTCCGCTCGCGAAGCCAGCGGAGGTTCTCCGGGAGGACCCAGAGACCTTCGTGCTTCGTGATGCGGTTCGGGTAGACCGTGAGACGATCGCCCGAGCACACGAGGACCGCGGACTCGTCGGTGAACATCGCCCAGGGGAACTGGATCGATGCACCGATGGGCTCCCTGCCGTCCGCACGAATGCGGAAGACCTGGGACGGCGAAGCGCCGTTCGCGATCGCACAGCGAAACGAGTCGGTCGCGGTCACCTCTTCGACCGGGACCTCCGTCACGCTGTGGCGGTACGCGTTACGCGCGCCGTTCACCTGGTACGCGGAGAGCTGCGAGGGCGCGATGTGAAGCGCGCGGTACACGCAGACGTAGAAGCTCCGCGGCGTCGAGGGAGAAACCCTACCCGCCTGGTACTCGCGCCAAAGGTACGGCGCGAGCTCTTCCTTCCGCCACTGCCGTTCTTCCCTGCTCCGGTACGGCCGGTCGAGACCTGCCATGCCGGAGAATCCGGGGTCGAAGCGGAAGTTGAGGACCCTCTGCTCCCAGCAACCAGCTTGGCTCTGGTGCGTGCACGCCGCGTGAACGACGCGCCCGGCCGGTTCGGCCCGCACCTGCGCTCGCGGGATCTCGAACCCGTTCCGGATTCGGAACGAACCGCAACCGGCGAGCATCGCGAGCGCGAGGCCCGCAAGCACTACCATTACCGCGTGTCGCATGCTGACCTCCCTCGTGCGGGCCGGGGACAGACCGTCTTCGGCATGTCCTCGACGGGTTGATGTTCACGGATGACCGTGACGTGCTCTCGCGGAGCCGGAACAGGAAGCGGCGTCGTAGCCCGAAGCGGCGGGATGTCCCGACGCACGGGCGGTGGCGGGGCGCTCGGAAGCGATGCTTTCGGCTTCGTGGGCACTCGCCGGT
>DASTSP010000088.1:0-2923 GCA_035760625.1 Minisyncoccota bacterium
GGTCGGCGCGTTCATCGTCGTCGTCATGGTCATGGTGTACGAGTTCGCGACGATGCGCGAGCGCGCGACGCATCTCGCGCTCCACCTCGCGAAGGACCGCGTTCAGTACTCGCATGACATCTTTTCGATACTCTTCCGGAACAGTTCCGTGCCGTTCATCGTCGTCGACGAGCATGGCGTCATCGAGTCGACGAACCCCTCGGCCGCGCGGCTCTTCCACGTCGAGCTCGATTCGCTCGACGGTCTCGAGGTCTTTCACTTCATCGCGGCCGAGGACGAGACGAAGACGGCGCTCATTCCCGAATACTTCACGCACGGGAAGATCGTGAACGACGTCGAGGTCGTCCTCCACCGCCCGGACGGCGTCGACCGCTACGTCCTCCTCTCCGTCTTCTCGTTCAAGGACGCGAAGGGAAAGGGAAAGGGCCTCGTCACCCTCATCGACGTCACGAAGCAGAAGATGGTCGACAAGGCGAAGACGGAGTTCGTCTCGCTCGCCTCGCATCAGCTTCGGACGCCCATCTCCGGCATGAAGTGGAACATCGAGCTTCTCCTTACCGCGGGGCGAGAGAATCTCACGCCGGCGCAGTCCGGCTACGTGGACAAGATCGCCCACGGCCTCGAGCGCATGGACATGCTCGTCGGCGACTTCCTCTCGGTCTCGAAGTTCGAGCTCGGGACGCTCTCGGCGCAGTACACGTCCTTCAGCGCGGCGCAGTTCCTCCGCACGATCTACGATGAGCACGACCCGCTCGCGAAGAAGAAGAACGTCTCTCTCGAGCCGAATCTCGGTAAGGCGGACGGCACCATTTCGTGCGACTCGCACCTTCTCCACATGATCGTCTCGAATCTCGTCTCGAACGCGGTGAAGTACACGCCGGAGGGCGGCCGCGTGAAGTTCGATGCGGTCCTCGACCCGGCGCACCTCACGGTGACCGTCGCCGACACGGGCATGGGCATTCCGGCGTCCGAGCAGGACATGCTCTTCTCGAAGCTCTTCAGGGCATCGAACGCGAAGACGCAGGTGACCGACGGTACCGGCCTCGGACTCTACATCGTCCGGGAGGCGGTGAAGATACTCAAAGGCGACATCTCCTTCGTCTCGACCGAGGGCGTGGGCACTACCTTCACCGTCGTATTGCCCAAATAGGGGCGGGGCCGTATGCTTAGGAAATACCGAGTAACATTTGAGACATGGAAACGAACGCGAAAATACTCACCGTCGAAGATGAAAAGGACCTCCGCGAGGCCATCGTGACCGCGCTCTCGGGCGAGGGGTTTAACGTCCTTGCCGCGGAGGACGGCGAGGCGGGTCTCGCGACCGCGCTTAAGGAGAGGCCGGACCTCATCCTCCTCGATATCACGATGCCGAAGATGGACGGGCTCTCGGTCCTCCGCGAACTCCGGAAGGACGACTGGGGGAAGAACGTGAAGGTCATCGTCATGACCGCGCACGACGATATGGGGAAGATCGCCGAGGTCCTCGAGGCGGGCGGGAACGAGTACGTCGTGAAGACCGACGTCTCCCTCGCGGGCATCGTCGCGAAGGCGAAGGAGAAGCTCCGCGCGTAGAGAGAAGCGCACGAAAAAAGCTCCGCGTGCGGAGCTTTTTTCGTGCGCATTCGCGCTTCAGGCCTAGATCTTCACGCTGTGGCCGAACGAGCCGATGAGCGGTAGTTCCTTCTCCTCGCCCTTCACCGCGTGGATGATACCGACGATAGAGAGGATGAACGCAGCGAGGTTGATGAGACCCCAGATCGGGAAGAGCGCGTACGCGAACATGCCGAGCACGTACACCGCGATCTCGATGATGACGAGGACGAAGCCCTGGCGCATATGGAACGCGACGAACGGGTCGTTCTTCGCCATGATGTAGGGGATGATGATAAGGATGCCGACGTACGCGAGGACCGCCATGAGGGTCTTGTGCTCGCCCGTCGCCGCGGGTGCCGCGGCGGGTGCTGCCGCCGGAGCGGCCGCCGGAGCCGGCGTCGCCTGCTGCGAGCCCGCAGGGTTCTGGTTCATGTTCTCTGCTTCCATGTGGTGGTTATCGAAATTAAGGGTTATAAGGTTCTGGTACCAATTCTAGCCCATTTTCTGGCTCTGGGAAGGGCCCGTGGGGATAGGGCGAACCCGAAGAAAAATAAAGAAAAAACCCGGCACACGAGGTGCCGGGCGCTCTACAGTATGGATTCAGTTCACGAATCCGGCTCCATCGATGCGGAATGCCTTGCCGGCGGCGGCCTTCGCCTCGGCGAGGATGCCCACGCCGAGCGCCTCGATGACGAAGCGGCCGTCGACGCTCTCGTAGGCGAAGAGGGCGAGCTGCCCTTCCGCCGGTACGAGGTACGTCGGGTAGACGGTGATGTCGGCGATGCCCGATACGTAGAGCCGGTAGAGCAGGTTCCCTTTCTTCTCGTTCCGCTTCGTGCGGCAGAAGACGCCGATGCCGCCCTTGATGCGACGCGCTTCAAGGGAGTGGGGGCGCGGTCCCTCGATGCCGAGCGAAACGTGTACCGTCTTCGGTGCGTACGTGTGCGCGTCGAGCGGTATTGCGATGGTCTGCCTCACGAGCATGTCCATGCGTGCCTCCCGTCGAGTGGTCCTGCGTTTTATGGTACAGGAATCGAGAGGCGTGGCAAGGTGGGGGCGATTATGGTGGATTCGGTGTCCGCAAAATTGTGGCGCAGGATAAGGAGGATTCGGCGTCCGCTCGTAATTCGCTTACGCTCATAACGAGCACCTGCCCGAGCCCTCTGTTTCGGCGCCCTACGTGGGGCGCCTCATATCGAGGGCTTTTCGAATCCAGTATCGTCCACCTAATTGAATATGTAGCCGACGGCTCCATGCAGCGAAACGGAAATGCGGCTTCAACACTCAATTTCTTGTTCGACAGCATGAGGTTCGAACTTGTACTTTGCAC
>DASTSP010000089.1:0-2189 GCA_035760625.1 Minisyncoccota bacterium
GAAGAACACGCTCCGCACGCCGGGTTCTATCGGCGCGACGGGCCCCCAGCGCGTCTTCAAGGGAACGCGGATGGCGGGACGCATGGGCGGCGACCGCATCACGGTCAAGAATCTTAAGGTCATCGCGGTCAACAAGGAGGAGAACATCCTCCTCGTGAAGGGAGCGGTACCCGGTCGAAAGGGAACGTTAGTGGAGGTTCGTAGCGCATAGCGTATGACTACCAAGAAATCACAGCAGACACTCGAGGCGAACATCTATTCGCAGGAAGGAAAGGAGGTTGGGTCCGTGAAGCTCCCGGAGCAGGTCTTCGGTGCGGCATGGAATCCAGAGCTCGTTCACGAGGTCGTCGTCTCCATGCAGGGGAACGCGCGCTCGAACTCCGCGCACACGAAGAATCGCGGTGAGGTGCGAGGCGGCGGCAAGAAGCCGTGGCGACAGAAGGGCACCGGCCGCGCGCGACATGGCTCTACGCGCTCACCAATTTGGGTGGGCGGCGGTCAGGCGCACGGCCCGCGAAACGAGCGAGACTTCGGTCGGAAGATCAACAAGAACGCGCGCGCGAAGGCGCTCGCGAGCGTCCTCTCGAAGAAGCTCGCAGACGACCACGTCATCTTCGTCGACGCGCTCACGTTTGGCGCGCCGAAGACGAAGGACGCACGCACGTTCATAAGCGCGCTTGGCGGCATCAAGGGGAAGGAGACGATCGCGACGAAGAAAGCGAACGCCGCTCTCGTCCTTCTTTCCGACCGAAACGCCGAGACGGAGCTCTCGTTCCGCAACTTCGGGAACGTCGAGGTGAAGCAGGCGAAGGACGTGAATCCGGTCGAATTACTGAACTATAAGTACGTCGTGGTCGCAAAGCCGGATGCGGCGCTCAAGATCCTCGAGGGTCGCGTGAGCACGAAGGCGGCACGTAAGGTCACGGCGGTAACGAAGTAACATGGCATTATTTGGAAAGAAGAAGGAGAAGGAGGCTCCCGTAGCGGTCGAGACGAAGACCGCGCCTGCGGCGAAGCCGTCTCTCACGGCGCCTCGCTCCGCGACGTCGGCGATCATTCGCCCGCGCGTCACGGAGAAGGCGGCCATCCTCACCGAGAAGAACGTCTACGCGTTCGAGGTGCGAAGGGACGCGACGAAGCACGAGATCAAGGATGCGGTGAAGGCGCTCTACAACGTGACGCCGCTTCGCGTTCGCGTCGTCAATAAAGAGCCGCGGCACTTCATGTCGCGCATGCGCGGCCGGGATACCATGGAGCACGGCATGCGAAAGGCGTACGTCTACCTCAAGAAGGGAGACCGTATCGAGCTGGTGTAATCGGATAAGCAACTATCATGAAATCCTACAAACCAACATCAGCAGGACGCCGCGGCATGACCGTCGTGTCCTACAAGGAACTTCTCACGAACCGCCGGAACGCGCCCCGAAAGGGACTCACGCACGGCGGACGCAGTACGGGCGGACGCCACAGCGGCGGCCGCACGACGAACTTCTATCGCGGCGGCGGCAATAAGCGGACGTACCGCGTCATCGACTTCCGCTACGACAAGAAGGATATCCCCGCGGTCGTCGAGTCGATCGAGTACGACCCGTTCCGCTCGGGATTCATCGCGCTCGTTCTCTACAAGGACGGCGAGCGTCGGTACGTCCTCGCGCCGAAGGACATGAAGAAGGGTGACGAGTTCGTCGTCTCGGAGACCGCGAAGGCTCGAAACGGGAACCGTATGCCCTTGGGCAACGTCCCCGTCGGCACCTTCGTCTTCGCGATCGAGCTCACGCCCGGCGCGGGTGCGCGCATCGCGCGCTCCGCGGGCGGGTACGCCGAGGTCGTTGCGCACGACGCGGGCTACACGCTCCTCAAGATGCCGTCGTCGGAGGTCAGACGAGTCATCTCGACCGCATGGGCGACCATCGGTCAGGTCTCCAATGAGGGTCACCGACTCGTGAACCTCGGTAAGGCGGGCCGCGCGCGATACCGCGGACGCCGGCCGAAGACCCGTGGATCGGCTCGAAACGCCGTCGATCACCCGCACGGAGGAGGCGAGGGCCGCGCACCGCGCGGACATCGCCGGGCACGCACCATTCAGGGGCGTCCGACCGGAAAGGGCCAGAAGACGCGCCGACCGAAGAAGCACTCCAATACCTTCGTCGTTTCCCGCCGAAAGCCGGGACGACTCATGGTTCCTCGCG
>DASTSP010000090.1:0-3968 GCA_035760625.1 Minisyncoccota bacterium
ACTTCGTCGAACGGCTCGCCGCCGAACGAGGACTCACCGGCTGGGTACGGAACAACGACGACGGTTCCGTCGAGGCGGTTCTTCAGGGACTTCCCGATGATCTCAAAGCGTGCATCGAGGAGATGCACCGCGGCTCTCCGCTCGCACGCGTCGAGTCGGTTGCCGTCGACTGGCGAACGCCGGAGAAACAATTCGACGAGTTCAAAGTTATATCTTCATGAGTATGGAAGAGAGACCAGCCTGTGTCGGATTCATCATGGACGGCAATCGCCGTTGGGCGCGCGAGCGCGGACTTCCGACCCTCGAGGGACACCGCGCGGGCTATGAGACGCTGAAGAGTCTCGTGCGAACGGCGCGGCGAGAGCGCATCCCGCACGTCGTCTGCTATGCGTTCTCGACGGAGAACTGGCGGCGACCCGAGGATGAGGTCTCGTACCTCATGGACCTCATGGGAGAGGCGCTCGCCGAACTCGCCGAATCGATGCGCGGCGAGGACGGCGCGGTGAACGTGCGGGTCATCGGCGATGAGTCGCGCCTCACCAACGCGCTCCGCGACGGCATCCGAAGGGCGGAGGCGAAGAACGAGTCGGAGAACCCGCTCACGGTGTGGGTCGCGCTCTCGTACGGCGGCCGCGCGGAGATCGTCGAGGCGGCGAACCGCGTGCGGAGCGAAGACGGTCGCCTCGACGAGGCGTCCTTCGAGCGCTTCCTCTGGTCGGGCGAGATGCCGGACCCCGACCTCATCGTGCGCACCGGCGGCGAGAAGCGGCTCTCGAACTTCCTCCTCTGGAAGGCCTCGTACAGCGAGCTTTTCTTCTCGGACACGCTCTGGCCCGACTTTGGAGACGAGGAATTTCGGAGTATCCTAGACGAATATGGGAAAAGGCAGCGACGACGCGGCGCGTGAGATAGCGGTACTCTACGAGGACGCCGACATGCTCATCGTCGATAAACCGTCGGGCATGATGGTCCACGACGATGGGCGAGCGGGCGGCGACACGGTCGTCGATTGGTTCCTCGCGCGCCATCCGGAAGCGGAGGGCGTCGGCGAACCGGGGAAGACCCCCGAGGGGAAGCCGCTTCAGCGCTCGGGCGTGGTTCACCGCCTCGACCGCGAGACCTCGGGTGTCCTCGCCCTCGCGAAGAACGCCGACGCGCACGCGGCGCTGAAGCGGCAGTTCCACGACCACCTCGTGCGGAAGGAGTACCGCGCGGTCGTCTATGGGACGATGAAGGAGAAGTGGGGGACGGTCGACCGTCCGATAGGACGAAGCAAGCGGGATTTTCGCCTCCGCTCCGCGCAGCGAGGCGCCTCGGGGACGCTTCGAGACGCGGTTACGGACTGGGAGCTCATCGGACAGTCGTCGACGCACGCGTACCTCAAAATACTTCCGAAGACGGGGCGGACGCACCAGATACGCGTCCATTTGAAGGCGATCGGCCGGCCCATCGTCCATGACACGCTCTATGCGCCCAACGACCTCCTTATGGGCGACAACCTCGGTTTCACGCGCCTTGCGCTCCACGCGTACAGCCTTAAGTTCACGACTCCTGCGGGCGAGGAGAAGGTCGTTATCGCGCCGCTTCCCCTCGACTTCGAGGTCGCGTCGACCGCTATTGCGACCGCATAATTCCTGTGTTAGAGTACAGCATTCTTTTTTAGAGCTCCTCAATGGAGAGCGCGTAAACAATACATATGA
Source organism: Minisyncoccota bacterium (assembly GCA_035760625.1). Lineage (GTDB taxonomy): Bacteria > Patescibacteriota > Minisyncoccia > Phycocordibacterales > UBA918 > Damh-18. Next base: position 1,701 of record DASTSP010000090.1, read on the forward strand.
ACACAATCGCAGGCATCACCATCTCTTCCGTGAACATGGAAGACCGAAAGAATCTCGGCATCAAGGCCGGCGATACGGTACGTGTCCACCAGAAGATTCAGGATAAGGGAAAGACCCGACTCCAGGTCTTCGAGGGCATCGTCCTCGCGCGCAAGCACGGCGACGAGGCTGGTGCGACGTTCACCGTTCGAAAGGTGGTGGATGGTATCGGCGTCGAGAAGATATTCCCCCTCTACTCGCCCCTCATCGACAAGATCGAGATCCTTCGTCGGAGCACGGTTCGTCGCGCGAAGCTCTACTACATCCGCGAGAAGGTCGCTCGAGAGATCAAGCGCCAGATGCGCCGCATGCGCCTCATGGATATGGCATCGGAGTCCGAGGCGGAGGCCGCGGAGCGCGCTCGCGTAGCGGAGGAGGAGGCGAAGGCGAAGGCGGATGCCGACGCGAAGGCCGCGGAAGCGGCAGCGGCTCCGGCCGAGGAGGTAGCGCCCGAGGGAGAGACGAAGGCGTAACGCACACTATTTCGTATTCGAGAAAAGGCGCGCACGACGCGCCTTTTCATTTGCAATTGCGCCAAAAATCCTTAGAATGGTGGCACTCATTTCGATGAGCGTCGCTCAGGTGGCGAAATTGGTAGACGCACTACCTTGAGGTGGTAGCGCCCGCAAGGGCATGCTGGTTCAAATCCAGTCCTGAGCACAAAACGTAAAGAAAACCATCCCTGCGGATGGTTTTCTCGTATTGTGGAAGCGACTGGGAGCCTCTTCGAGCGTTATCGCGCCGACGTGGTCTACGGTAGCGGACAATCCGTGCTGAACGGTATGTTGTACGCGATGTCATCGCCATCGTTGATGATGCCGTTTGGCCCCGCTGAACGTATGTTGTCCATGACGCAGTATGTGGGACCCGATTCGCGCTCGTTCTCGTCGAGTCCGTACGGGCTTCCCCAGGGATCGCGCGTCATGCGGTCGATCTTCGTCACGATGCCGTTCGAGTTGCTCTGTATCCGCGTGAGCACATTGAGCCATTGCGTATAGCAGGCATCGGTCGTCGCGACGTTCCGAATGTCCCGGTTTCTGCAGACGCAGTCACTGCATCCCGAACCGGTGATGTCTTGGAGGCGCTTCCGGCTCTCGCCCTGCGCGATAACCGCGGATTTCCGAAACTCAAGCAGTTCCGATTGCGCGGCCGCATACTGGCCTTTTACGCGTGCGGAGGCGAGCGCCGCCGTTATCATGCTCGCGAGTAGCCCGATAATGGCGACGACGACCAAAAGTTCGATGAGCGTGAAGCCGCGCATGGCGGAGCGGATGGTCATGCGTTATGGGTTAACCGGTACGCCGGTGATTTCTCCGCGGAATCCCGCGGGCGGTTCATGGGGCGGTTCCGTCGCCGCATGAAAGAAATACACGGCGAGCAAGAGTGCGGCCGACGCGAAGAGGACGAGGAGGGTATTCGCCTGCGTCTCCGTCGTCACGCGGCCACCAGAATGCTCCATGAGGAATCGGACCATGAAGGGAACCCGCCGCGGGCGGTAGTGCGTGTTCGCCTCGTACTCTTGGAACATGAGATTGTCGCTCATGGCTCGTACTCTGATTATACTACTCCCCGCGAACCGCCGAGAATACCGGTGTATACTGGTCCCATGACGGAAAAGTCCTACGGAATCATACCGTTTCATCACGGGAAGGACGGTCTCGAGGTCTTCCTCATTCACCAGTATGGGAGCGCGGGCGACACGCTCTGGACCTTTCCAAAGGGGCGGGCCGAGGAAGGGGAGAGTCCCATTGATACCGCAAGGCGCGAGTTCTCCGAGGAGACCGGCATGACGCTCGCCGCGGTCGACGAGAAGTCTTCGGTCGCGACGTCGTATTCCTTTCTTCGAAAGGGAGAGCCGGTCGACAAGACGTCGACGTACTTCATCGGCTTCGTCGACGTGACGGACTTCAGCGTACAGCCGGAGGAGGTGAAGGAGGCGGGTTGGTTCACTATCCCCGACGCGCGACTCCGGCTCACGTTCCCCGATTACAAAAAACTTCTCGATGAGGCCCTCACTTATCTCGACAATTGAGGTGAAACCCGCTATAACTATGCGGTCCACATGGCGGCTATGGTGTAACGGTTAACACTGAGGTTTGTGGAGCCTTCGATCTGGGTTCGATTCCCAGTAGCCGCCCCAAGTGAGAATGAGAGAAGCAATTTTCTCATTCCGCGTTTCAGTAGAAAGCTTTTTGTCCAGTTCTAACCGATCAAATTCGGCTTTTAGTG